>JBOHSY010000203.1:0-18566 GCA_050733355.1 Gemmatimonadales bacterium
AACCGGGCCTCACTCGCGGCCGCTGTTGTTGTCGGCGGGGCTACGGGTTGAAGCGACCGAAGTCCTGCGGATCCATCTTCTCGAGATACTGCTTGAGCTTGTCGGCCTCGAGGCTCGGATCCGGACCGGGCTCGTCGGTCTCGACGCCCGCCTGGTCGAGCAGCTGATCGCTCGTGAAGATGGGAGCGCTAAGCCGGAGCGCCAGCGCGATGCTGTCCGAGGGACGCGCATCCACCTGGAAAACGTGGTCGTCGCGCCGGATGAGCAGCTCGGCGAAGTAGGTGTTCTCCTTCACTGCGCTGATCACGACCCGCCGGAGGTCGCCGCCCAGCCCGATGATGATCTGCTTCAGCAGATCGTGCGTCAGCGGGCGCTGCGCCTTCATGCCCTGGAGCTCCATGGCGATGGCGCTCGCCTCCGCCGGACCGATCCAGATCGGCAGGACCCGGGCGCCGTCCTTCTCGCGGAGGATCACCACCGGGGTGTTGGTGGAGCGGTCCAGCCCCAGGTGCGCGACGGTCACTTCGATCATGCGTTCGCTGCCGGTCCTCAGCGGGCGGCCGACAGCAGCTCCTTCACGCGGTCGGCGCGTTCCCAGGTAAAGTACTCCACCGTCTTGTCGCCGTACTTTCCCGTCCGCGGCTTCCGGCCGAAGTGCCCATACGACGCAGTGGCACCGAAAATTGGACGCTTCAACTTGAGGGTGTCAATGATGCCGCGCGGCGTAAGGTCGAACACGTCGCGCACCATCTGCTCCAGCCGGCGGTCCGGCATGACCCCCGTCCCGAACGTGTCCACCATGATCGAGACCGGCTCCGCCACGCCGATGGCGTAGGCGACCTGCACCTCGCAGCGGCGGGCGAGCTTTGCCTCGACGATGTTCTTCGCCACCCAGCGCGTGGCGTACGCGGCCGAGCGGTCCACCTTGGACGGGTCCTTGCCGCTGAAGGCGCCGCCGCCGTGGCGGGCCATGCCGCCGTAGGTGTCGACGATGATCTTGCGCCCGGTGAGCCCGGCGTCGCCGTGCGGCCCACCGATCACGAAGCGGCCGGTCGGGTTGATCAGGAACTTGACCCGGCTCTGCTCGAGACCTGCCTGCTCGAGCACCGGACGGATCACCTCCTCGACCACCGCCTCGCGAATCATCGTATTCGAGACCAGCCGGCCGGCGTGTCGCTCGGCGTGCTGGGTCGAGACCACGACCGTGCGCACCGCGATGGGGCGGTCGGCCTCGTACTCGACCGACACCTGCGACTTGCCGTCGGGCCGGAGCCACTCGATGCGGGTGCCGTCGAGCCCTTTCCGCACCCGCGCGAGCCGCTCAGTGATGCGATGGGCCAGCAGGATGGGGAGCGGCATGCGCTCACGACTCTCCGCCGTGGCGTAGCCGAACATCATGCCCTGGTCGCCGGCGCCCTGCTGGCGGTGGTAGCCCTCGTCCACGCCCATCGCGATGTCCGGGGACTGGCGATCAATGGAGGCCAGCACGGCGCAGGTGCGGCAGTCGAAGCCGAACGAGGCATCGGTGTACCCGATCGCCTCGACCGTCTTGCGGACGATGTCGGGAATGTGCACGTACGTGGAGGTGCTGATCTCGCCCGCGACCACCGCCATGCCGGTCGTCACCAGCGTCTCGCACGCCACCCGCGCGTTCCGGTCCTTCGCCAGGATGGCGTCGAGCACCGCGTCGGAGATCTGGTCGGCCACCTTGTCGGGATGCCCTTCGGTGACCGATTCGGAGGTGAAGACGTGACGCTTGGAGAGAGCCATGGCGTGGGGGTCTCTGGTCGCTGTTGGGCGCGATGCGCCGGCGTGGGCCAAACCGGCGCAAGCTAGCGCCGCGTCACTTGCCCGGCAACGGTCCGCGCGGGTCGAGCAGCCGCAGATCCACGTGCTCACGCACGCCCTCGTACAGCGCCCGCTGCACCGCGTGCGAGGTCGGCGCGGCGAGGGCTGCCTCCGCCGCGGCCCGGGCGGCCGCCTCCGGCACCGTGCGGATGATCCACTTGATCGGCGATAGCGCGGGCGGGGCGACGCTGAGGCGGGTATAGCCGAGGCCCACGAGCAGCACGGCGGACAGCGGGTCCGAGGCCATCTCGCCGCAGACGCTGACCGGCAGCCCGGCCGCCTCGCCCACGTTCAGGACATGTTTCAGTTGCCGGACGACGGCTGGATGGAGCGAGGTGAAGCGTTCGGCGAGCCGGGCGTTGCCGCGGTCCACCGCGAGTGTGTATTGCGTCAGGTCGTTGGTGCCGACGCTGAAGAACGCGCTCACCTCGGCCAACCGGTCCGCGATGACGACGGCAGCCGGCGTCTCGATCATGACGCCCACGGGCACGCTGGCGGCTGCCCGCACGCCCGCCTGCTTGAGCGCGGCCGCCTCCTCCTCGAGGATGGCGCGGGTCTCGAGCACCTCGTCCACCACCGTCACCAGCGGCAGCATCAGCTGGAGGTCGCGGTCGACCGCGGCGCGGAGCACCGCGCGGAGCTGGGGCCGGAAGATCTCCGGGTGATCGAGGCAGACCCGGATCGAGCGCCACCCCAGGAACGGGTTGGCCTCGGGCGGCGCTTGAAACGACGCGGGGAACTTGTCGCCGCCCAGGTCGAAGGACCGGAGGATCACGGTCCGGTTGGGGAACGCGAGCGCTACGCGGCGGAAATACTCGGCCTGCTCGTCCTCGGTGGGCAGGCTCGTCCGGCCGGTCAGCAGGAACTCGGTGCGGAGGAGCCCGACGCCCTCCGCGCCGAACCGGATGGCGGGCTCGATCTCTTCCGGCAGGTCGACGTTGCCCATGAGCAGGATCTGCCGGCCGCCCGGCGTCACCGCCGGCTGGCGGAGCACCGTCTCGAGCTCCATCTCGAGCCGGCGCCGGCGCGTGACCTGGGTCCGGGCGTCCTCGAGCTCGGCCGGGGTGGGGTCGAGCACCACGGTGCCCGCCTGCCCGTCGAGCAGGACCATCGTGCCGTCCGGAATCGCCGACAGCGCGCCCTGCGCCCCCATCACGGCGGGAATGCCGAGAGAGTGGGCGAGGATCGCCGCGTGCGACGTGCGGGTGCCCTCTTCGCTCAGCAGACCGACCACGTGGTCGCGGTCGAGCTGCACCGTGAGCCCCGGCGACAGCTCGTGTGCAACCACGATGACCTGCTCGTTGGGCTGGACCTCCCAGAGCTCGTCGGTGGCGTGCCCCATCAGCCGGTGCAGCATGCGCATCTGGATCGCGTGCAGGTCGGCGAGCCGCTCCCGCAGCCGCGCGCTCGACGACCCGGACCAGGCGTTGCGGATCTCGAGCGCCTTGAATTCGTACGCGGTCTCCGCGCTCAGCCGGTTGTTGCGGATGAGCTGCTCCACCGAGCGCAGGAAGTCCTCGTCCTGCGCCATGAGGATCTGCGCGTCGAAGATCCGCGACTCCTCCGGACCGGCCCGCTCCAGCACCCGCCGCCCGAGTTCCTGGAGGTTGGCGACGATGGCGGCCACCGCTTCGCGCAGCCGAGCCACCTCGTCCTCCACCTGATCGGCCGGGACGGCGCGATCGGGCACGCTGGGGAAATCGAGGCGCACGACCAGCGCGGGCGCGCAGGCGACGCCGGGTGACACGCCGATGCCCCGCATCACGACGGACACGTCACGACTCCCCGAAGCCGTCGGCCACGAGCTTCGCCAGGGCGTCGACCGCGCGCTCGGCGTCGTCGCCGCTCGCGCGGATGCGGATCGCGCTGCCGCGTTCGGCCGCCAGCATCATCACGCCCATGATGCTCTTCCCGTTCACGTCGATCCCGTCCTTGGATACGAGGATGTCCGAGGCGAAGCTGCTGGCCAGCCGGACGAACTGCGCCGCGGGACGCGCGTGGAGCCCCAGGGAGTTCACGATGGTCGCCTCGCGCTCGAGCTCGGGCATCGTCACGGCAGCACCAGCCGCACCAGCAGCGTGAGCAGCACCGCGGCCAGCGCGTAGCGGAGCGCGCCGTAGCGCGGCCCGCCCACGTAGCCCGCGCCCATCCCCAGCACGGTGAGACCGAGCGCGCCCAGGCCCGCGGTGAGCGGAAAAGGGCGCAGGTACCAGGCGGCGGCGAGCGGCACGGCGAGCCCCACCCCGAATCCCGCTGCGGGGCCCACGGCGGCGGCCGCCCTGGGGACCCACGAGCGGCTGATGGCCGCGGCCACGTTCATGCCGGCCGCGAGACCGGTGCGCAGCGACCAGGCCGCGGTCCAGATCCGCACGGCGTTGTACGCCAGCAGGAACGCCGCGATGGCCCAGAGGCCGGCGCCGAGGGTCATCAGCGCGAGCGTCACGCCCACCAGCGCGGGCACGAGCCCCGCCCAGAAGAGCTGGTCGCCCAATGCGCCGAGCGGGCTGCACAGGGCAGTGCGCAGCCGGGCGACCTGCGGTCCCGGCGCCGCGTCGTACTCCGCCCGCACCTCGGCACCGAGGGCCAGCCCCGCGAGGTTGGGGTTGCAGTTGAAGAACTCGGCGGAGCGGACCACGGCCTCCAAATGACGCTGCGGATCCGCGATCTTGAGGTCGTCGAGCAGCGGTTCGGCGGCGTAGCCCATGCCCACGCCGAGCATGCGCTCGTAGTTCCAGGTACCCTGCACCACGAAGAGCCGGAGCAGCGCGCGGAGCTTGCCGTTCATCGCCACACCACCAGCGCGAGGACCACCCCCGCCACCAGCCCCGCGACCAGCCACGCCCGGCGCCGCCCGCGGCCGGCGCTGCGCACCGCGCCGCCGAGTGCCGCCGCAAGACCGATCCCCACCACCACGATGGTGAGCGCCGCGGCCGTCGCCCGGTCCAGCGGGATGAGCGCCGCGCCGGCCGCGCCGGCGATCACCACGGCCGTGAGGAGCGCGCTCCGGAGGGCGTCGCGCGCCAGGCCGCCGTACTGGAGCCGGCGGATGGCGCGGCTCTCCCCCGCCGCGAGCGCGGCCGCGGCCTCCGCGATGGCGGCGGCATTGCTTCGCCGGAGGAACTGGAGGCTCCATCCGCCCAGCACCGCGCCGATGAGCGCCAGCGTGCCGGCGAGGCCGAGCGTGAGCTCCCAGGGTCCCCCGGCGGCGAGCGCCGCGGCGCCGACCGTGGGTGGCCCGTAGTCGGGGTACCGCGCGGCGCCGACCGGCAGCACGTCCAGCGCGAACAGCTCGATCAGCGCACCCACCCGAAGCCCGGCGCCGACGTCACCCAGCAGGAGCCCCGCGACGCCGCCAGCCACGAGCGGGCGGGCGATCATCGTCTGCGCGATGCTCACGAGATCGAGTCCCACGAGCGTTCCCCAGGCGAGCAGGGCGACCAGGGTCAGCGGCGCGGGCGGCGTCACGGCATGTCCCGGAGCGGCACGGCCGCAGCGGTGGGCACGTCCTGGGCCGAGACGCGGGCGCCGCCCGCCTCGAGCGCGACCAGCCCGGCGCGCTCCTCGTCGCTCAGGTACACGTAGGGCAGCCGCTGCCGGCGTCCCGGCCGATGGTGGATTCCGCCGACATTGATCTCGCGCAACGCCGCTCCGTCAGCGGCCTGCAGCGCCTGCATCGTGGCGATGTCGCCGCTGAGCAGCAGCATCCGGGGACGCGAGCTGCGCCAGTTCCCGAGCTCAGCGGCGGCCTCGGCCGTGCTGGCGAACTCGAGTTCGATCTCGGGGGGGACCGCCATGCGGTACAGGTCCTGTTCCCAGGTGCTCGCAGCTACGTCGTCGTTCACCAGCACGATGCGCTCGATCCCGAGCGGTCGGCCCCAGCCGAGCACCACCTGGCCGTGGATCAGGCGGTCGTCGATCCGGCAAAGTACGATGGGCGTCACGGGACCTTGATCGCGCGGCACGCGGCGGCGACCGCCCGCTCGGCGGCCGCGTCAGGCGCCTCCTCGAGGTGGAAAACGAAGTCCACCAGCATCGCGAGGTTGACGCCCGTGACCACCTTCGCGTCGGGCCGGCCCCGGAGCCGGGCCAAGGTCGCGATGAGACAGGAGCCGCTCGCCAGGTCCACGAACACGACCGTCGGCCGTCCATCCACCGCCTCGAGGATCCGCGTCTCCAGCGTGCCCCGGTCGCAGTCGGTGTTGGAGACCGGCAGCAGGACGCCCTTCACGCCGGTGATGCCTTCGGCCGCGTCGACGAGCGCGGCCGCGAGCCGGCCGTGACACACCACCACGCCCCGCAACCCCTCACTCATAATCGTCCTGGAGATACTCCCGGACCCCGCTCTTCTCCTTCATCCGGCGGATCAACCGCTCGTTGAACGCGGCCGCGGTGTCGATGCCCGAGTACCGGAGCAGGTGGTTCATCGCGACCACCTCGGAGACCACGGTGATGTTCTTCCCCGGATTGAGCAGCACCACCACCTTCGGCACCGTCACGTCGAGAATCATGGTCTCCTGCCGCGCCAGACCGGTGCGATCCGCGTCCTTGGCGGTCTCCCAGTCCTCGAGCTGCACGATCACCTCGATGCGCTTCTGCTGGCGCACCGCGCGCACGCCGAAGAGCGCGGGAATGTCGATCAGGCCGATGCCGCGGATCTCCATGTGGTGCGCGGCGAGCTCGTGCCCCTTGCCGATGAGCACGTCGTGCCCCCGCCGCGTCACCTGCACGACGTCGTCGGCCACCAACCGGTGGCCCCGCTCCACCAGGTCGAGCACGCACTCGCTCTTGCCGATGCCGGAGCGGCCGATGAAGAGCAGTCCCACGCCGTACACGTCGGCGAGCGAGCCGTGCAGCGTGGTGCGCGGCGCGAAGGCGTCCTCGACGATCGGCTTGACGCGGCGATAGAACTCCGCGGTCTTGAGTTTGCTCCGGAGCACCGGCACGCTCCGCTCCTGCGCCAGGTCGAGCAGCTCCTGCGGCACCTGCTGGCCCTTGGTGACGAAGATGCAGGGGAGATCGAACCCGAAGAACACCGTGAGGCGGCGGCGGCGCTCATCCGACTCCAGCGAGCGCAGATAGGTGATCTCGGTCTCGCCCAGCACGTGGAGCCGGTGCGGCGCGAACCGTCCGGTGTACCCCGCCAGCGCGAGCCCCGGGCTGGCCACCTCGGCGTCGGGCAGCTGCCGGTCGAGCCCCAGCTCTCCGGTGAGGGCCTCGAGCTGGAGCGGGTCGCCTCGGCGGGTGAGGAAATCGCGCAGGCGCAGCATCAGGCCGGAGGCGCGGGCCGGGCCCGCGACCGTCGGGGGCGGCCGTTCGCCTTCTCGAGCTGGCGGCGCAGCTTGTCCTCCGCCCGGTCGAGCGCGGTACGGTGGTCGGCCGCCTCGCCCGTGGCCACGAAGCGCTCGCCCCGTGAGTCGTGCAGCCGAAGCTCCACGACCCGCTCCAGGCCGGCGGCGTGGAACGTCACCGCAGCCTCGAGCGGGCGGGACGCGAGGGCCCCCAGCCGCTCGGCGATGACCCGGGCGCGCTCGCGGAGCACGTCAGGGATCTCGCAGTGGCGGGCGATGATGGTGGTTTGCATGCGTTGCGCTCCATCCATACGTTGGGAGGCTACGAGTTACGAGTAACGGGTTACGAGTGGCATCGGAACCAACTGGTAATTCGTTACTCGTTGCTCGTGACCAAGTCGTTCAGATGCCGCTCCGTCTCGTCCGCGCTCCGTTCCCAAGTGTGCGCTTCCGCGAAGCGCCGGGCTCCCGCGCCGAGCCGCTCGACCAGCGCCGGGTCGGCCGCGAGCTCCAGCATTCGCTCAGCCAGGGCGCCGGCATCGCCATGCCGTACCAGATACCCGGTCTGCTCGTGCTGCACCGAATCGCGGAGGCCGGGGCTGTCGGACGCCAGCGAGGGCGTCCCGCACGCGCCTGCCTCGACGATGGTGATGCCCCACCCCTCCTTGGGTGACGGGAACAGATGGGCCCAAGACCGCCGGAACAGCGCGATCTTGTCGGCCTCGCTCACGAACCCCAGGAACCGGACGGCGTCGGTCACTCCGAGCTCGCGGGCCAGCGATTCCAACGCGGGGCGATAGGTCCCGCTCCCCGCGATATCCAGCGTCAGGTCCGGGCGGGTGCGCCGCGCCCGCGCGAGCGCCCGCAAGGCCACGTCGACCCCCTTGTACCGCTTCAATCGTCCAACATACACAAACTGGGGAGCGACAGCGCGCGCCCCCGCCGGGCCCGGCGTGAGCCCGCGGGAGTCGACACCCGGATGAATCACGCGGATGCGTTCGGGCCGGACTCCGCGGGCCACCAGATCGTCCCGGGTGCTCTCGCTGATCGCGTGAAACCCCGCCCGCCGGTAGGCCAGGGCGAGCGGACGCTCGCCGAGCCACACGGTCGCGGCCATCGGCCAGTTCGCCTCCTGGAATGCGGTCGTGCCGAAGAGGTGCGGAACGATCGCGCAGAACGGCGCGTCGGTGAGGCCGGCGAGCATCAGCGGCAGCTTGTTGATGTCCTCGACGAGCACGTCGGGGCGCTGCGCGCCGAGCGCCCGTCGGACCGCGCCCCGGCCCAGGAGCGCGAACGTGTGCCGACCGCCCGTACGGGTGACCTCGATGCCGCGGATCCCGGCCCTCGCAGGCGCGCCGGGCCAGCCGGAACAGACCAGGCGGACGCGGTGCCCCCGCTCCGCCAGCCGGCCGAAGATCTCGAACAGGTGGAGCTCCGCCCCGCCCGCGTGCGGGTTCTCGAGATCCTGCCAGTTGACGAGGATGATGTCCACGCTGTGGCGGGCGCGGTCAGAGCCGCCCGAGCGTGCGCGCGATGCGGTCGAGCACGCCATTGACGAAGGCCGGAGTGCGGGGCCCACCGAACCAGTGCGCGAGGGTCACCGCTTCATCGATGGCGGTCTTGGGCGACACCTGGCCGTTCTGGAGCTCCAGGATTCCGAGGCGGAGGATGTTCCGCTCCACCAGCCCGATCCGCTCGATTCGCCAGTGCTCGGCAGCCTCGCCGACGAGGCGGTCGAGCGCCGCGATCCCACCGACCACGCCGACGGCGAGCAGCTCGGCGCCGTCGAGGACCTTCGGCTGCAGACCAATGAGACGCGCTACCCCGAACGCCACTCCGTCCAGCGCCGGGCGGCCCTGGAGCTCCCACGCATAGAGCAGCTGGACCGCGCGCGCCCGGCTTCGCGTCTCAGGCCTGAGCATGCCGGGCCCGGAGCTGCGCGATGGCGTCGGCGGCCTGGATGGCCGCGGCGGCTGCCTCGTGTCCCTTGTTGCCGGCTGCGCCGCCCGCTCGCGCCGACGCCTGCTCGAGCGTGTCGGTAGTGAGCAGGCCGAACCCCACGGGAAGCCGATGCACGACCGCCACCTCGCCAAGCCCGCGCGTGGCCTCGCCGGCTACGAAGTCGAAATGGGGCGTCTCGCCCCGGATCACGGCGCCGAGCGCCACCAGGCAGGCGTATCCGCCGGTGGCCGCGGCTGCGGCCGCCGCCACGGGCAGCTCGTAGGCGCCGGGCACCCACACCACGTCCACGGCATCGCCCGGGATCCCCGCCTCAGCGCAGCAGGCGAGCGCGCCGCCGAGCAGGCGGCCGGTGACCGCCTCGTTGTACCGGCTGACGATGATCGCCACCCTGCCGATCGGGCGAAGGCGGCCGGAGAGCTCGGACACGGAGTCCTAGGAGGTGAGCAGGTGGCCCAGCTTGTCTTTCTTGGCGGCGAGATACCCGGCGTTGTCCTGGGTGGGGTTGGCGACCAACGGCACCCGCTCGGCGATCTCCAGTCCGTAGCCCTCGAGTCCCACGAGCTTGCGCGGGTTGTTGGTCATCACCCGGATGGACGAGAGTCCGAGGTCGCGGAGGATCTGGGCGCCGATGCCGTAGTTCCGAAGGTCGGGCGCGAAGCCGAGGTGCTGGTTGGCTTGCACCGTGTCGGCGCCAGAGTCCTGGAGCGCGTAGGCCCGTACCTTGTTGAGCAGCCCGATGCCCCGCCCCTCCTGGTCCAGGTACACGATCACGCCCCGGCCCTCCGCCGCGATCAGCTCGGTGGCGCGATGGAGCTGGAACCCGCAGTCGCAACGCTGGGAACCGAACACGTCACCGGTCAGACATTTCGAGTGCATCCGCACGAGGATGCGGGGCTGCCCGGCCACGTCGCCCATGACGAGCGCGACGTGCTCCGCGCGGTCGACGTCGTTCCGGTAGCCGATGACGGTGAACTCGCCGAGCGGCGTCGGGAGACGGGCTTCCGCCACGCGGTGGACCAGCCGCTCGTGCTTGAGCCGATGCGCGACCAGCTGTGCCACGGTGATGAAGGTGAGCCCGTGCTGCCGCGCGATGATTTCGAGCTCCGGCCGGCGCGCCATCGAGCCGTCGGCGTTCAGGATCTCGCAGATCACCCCGGCGGGGACGAGCCCGGCGAGCCGCGCGAGATCCACGCTCGCCTCGGTCTGACCGACGCGCTGGAGGACGCCGCCGGGACGCGCGCGCAGCGGGAAGATGTGGCCGGGACGGCGGAGGTCGGACGGGACGGTGGCCGGGTTGATGGCGACGTGGATGGTCGTGGCCCGGTCGCTGGCCGAAATGCCCGTGGTGACGCCAAAGCGCCGCTCGGCATCGATGCTCACCGTGAAGGCGGTGGACTGTTCCTCGGTGTTGCGGTCGGCCATCTGCGGGAGGCCGACCTGGTCGCAGCGCTCCCCGGTGAGCGCGAGGCAGATGAGCCCGCGCCCGTGCAGCGTCATGAAGTTGATGGTTTCGGGCGTGACCAGCTCCGCCGCGCACACGAGGTCTCCCTCGTTCTCGCGGTCCTCGTCGTCGGCTACGATGATGAGCTTGCCGTTCTTGAGGTCATCGACGGCCTGCTCAATCGTCCCAAAAACCATACGGCTCCAGTCGCGGGTTACGAGGTACGAGGTACGGGTTACGAGTTCCGAGTCTCGAGTTCGTCCCGAGGCAACTCGCAACGCGTAACTCGTTACTCGTGACCAAGAAGATGGCGCACCCACTTCCCGACCGCGTCGGCTTCCAGATGCACCCGGTCGCCGGGGCGGCGATCGCCCAAAGTGGTGTGCTGTAAGGTAAACGGAATCAGAGAGACCTGGACTGCGGATGGAGCGGGGCGGGCGTTGACGGTGAGGCTCACGCCGTCCACGGTGATAGACCCGAGCGCCGGCGACACCGCCGCGACGTCGTCCGGCACCCGCAGATCGATGAGCCGGACATCCTCGCGGTCGGCCACCCGCTCCACCGTGCCGATCGCGTCCACGTGGCCCTGCACCAGATGGCCGCCCAGCCGGTCGCCCATCCGGAGCGCGCGCTCGAGGTTCACCCGCCGCCCCGGCGCGTAGTCCCCGAACGCGGTGCGGTCGAGGGAGGTTCGCACCACATGCACCCCGAACCAGCCGGGTCCATGCCGTTCCACCGTGAAGCAGGCCCCGTCCACGGCGACGCTCTCGCCGGGCACCAGGTCCGGGTACGGCGCGTCGAGGTCGAGCTCGATGCCGCCGCCGGCCGGCCGGACCGCCCGGACTACGCCCACCGCGCTGACGAGGCCGGTGAACATCAGCGGCGGTCCACCACGAGAAGGGTGTCCGGGCCGAGCGCCCGCCGCTCGACGACGCGCCAATGCTCAGCTTCCGCGAGCGGAGGAGACGGCAGACCTCGGACCGCGGGCACCCCGGCGTCGCCCAGCCAGACCGGGGCCTGGATCCAGTGAAACCGGTCTACCATTCCTGCCGCGAGCAGCTCGCCCGCCAGTCGCCCGCCGCCTTCCACCAAGAGCGAGTGGACCCCGTCCGCCCGGAGCAGTCGGAGCGCGTCCGGTGCGTCCGCCGCCCGCACGATGCGCACGCCGCGCGCCTCGAGCGACCGGCCGCGATCGGCGGGGGCGGTGCGCCCGGCGATGACGGTGGTGAACTCGGGCTGCTGGGTCACGAGACGAAGCGCGTGCGGCAGCTCGAGATCTCGGTCGAAGACGATGCGCCGGAGCGGCAGCCGCGGCCCCGGGGTGCCGCGGGCGGTGAGGGCGGGGTCGTCGGCGCGCGCGGTGCCGAGCCCGACGGCGACGGCGTCGAAGCCGGCACGGAGCCAATGCACGTACTCGCGCGCCTCCGCGCCGGAAACCCAGCGAGAGCGGCCCGAGGCGTCGGCGATCTTGGAGTCGAGGCTCGTGGCGAGCTTGAGGGCCACGAAGGGACGTGATGGAACCCGAATCGAACGGAGAAACGCGGCGTTCTGAGCGGCTGCTTCATCGGCAAGGAGCCCGACCGACACGTCGACGCCCGCCGCGCGAAGCTGGGCCGCGCCTCCCGCCGCCACGGGATTCGGGTCCTCGAGCGCGATTACCACGCGGCGGATGCCGGCGCTGACCACGGCCTCCGCACACGGCGGCGTCCTGCCCTGGTGCGTGCAAGGCTCGAGCGTGACCAGGAGCGTTGCACCGCGGGCGCGCTCGCCCGCGGCGGCCAGGGCCACGGGTTCCGCATGGGGGCCTCCGTACTCGGCGTGCCATCCCTCGCCGACCAACTCGCCGCTGCTCAGAACGACCGCCCCGACGAGCGGGTTCGGCGAGACGCGTCCCCAACCCCGCCAGGCGAGGTCGAGGGCGCGCGCCATCGCCTCCTGCTCGTTCAAGCGCTAGAGCCCGAACTGGAAGCCGGCGGCCGCGAAGAAGCGTCCGCTTCGACCAGCGGTGACGGGAAGAAGATCTCGTCGTCCTTGGCGACGACACCGGTGGAGCCGTCGTAGTCGAGGTCGGGAAGAACCACCTTGGTGCCGTTCACCCGCGCCGTAATCGCGAACCGCGCGGGCCCGCCGAGGGAGCCCGCGCGCCCGAGCACCGGGTTGCCGCCGCTCGTAAGGAGTCCGACGATCGGATGGAACCCACGGGCGCCGTCCACGGCGGCGTTGCAGACCCGGCCGGTCTGCGTCAGCGATGCGTAGGCCGCGCACTCGGGGCTCTGCGCAACCAGTGACGAGTGACGAGTGACGAGCACGAGTGCGACGATCAGCCTGGTTCGGCGCATGGCGGCGTCCCGGGTCAGCGGGCGAAGCGCACGGCCCGGGGACCGCGCTGGACCTCGCCCATGGTCCACGTGGCGACTGCGGCCGTGCGCGCCGCGGCCTGCGCCGCGCCCACCGCGTCCGGCGGCAGAACCGCGATGAGACCGACACCGAGGTTGAACACGTCCCGCATCTCCTCGAGGGCAACGTCGCCGGCCTCCTGCATGAGCCGAAACAGCGGCGGCAGCTCCCACGTGCCGGGATCCACCACGGCCTCGCAGCCCTCCGGCAGTATCCGAACCAGATTACCGGCGATACCCCCCCCGGTGATGTGTGCCAGGCCGTGCGCGCGTCCCAGCACCGGCGCGATGCTCGCCAGGTAGCTCCGATGCACCGCGAGGAGAACGTCCGCCACGGTGCCGAGATCGCCCAGGCGGTCGTGGACCCCGAGTCCCAGGCGGTCGAATACGATCCGCCGCGCCAGCGAGTAACCGTTGGTGTGCAGACCGGTGGACGCATACGCGAGCAGCGCGTCGCCCGGAGCGACCCGGTCGCCGTGGAGCGCCTCGTCCTCTTCCACCACGCCGACGATCGTGCCGGCGAGGTCGAAGTGGCCGGGCTGATAGAGGCCCGGCATCTGCGCCGTCTCGCCGCCGGCCAGCGCCATGCCGTGGGCCCGGCACGCGCGCGCGATGCCCTCGACGATGCCGGCGAGCTCCGGGGGCGCCAGTCCCGCGCCCGCGACGTAGTCCATGAACGCGATCGGTCGCGCGCCGTGGACGAGGATGTCGTTCACGCTGTGATTGACGAGATCCTCACCCACGGTGTCGAGCCGACCAGCCTGGATCGCCAGCAGCAGCTTGGTGCCGACGCCGTCGGTGCTGAGCACGAGGACCGGCTTCCGCATGCCGGGCGGAACGCGGACCATCCCGCCGAACGCCCCAACCTGCCCAACCGAGAGCGCGGTGCGGGTGCCGGCGACGAGCCGCCCGATCCGCTCCTTGGCGTCATCGGCGGCGGCGAGGTCGACCCCGGCGGCAGCGTAGCGGTTCCGGCTCTTCTGCTCCTCGGCTCTTCTGCCCATCGGTTACGGCACCGGTTCCGCCAGCGCGACGTGGGTGAGGTCGCGGAACGCGCGCACCCGCCGCTCCACGTCGTCGAGGCGCACGGCGTCGAAGCCGCGAATGCCGAAGTGCGCCACCGCGTACGAGCCCATCGCCGCGCCGTACACCATCGCCCGGCGCAGGTTCTCGTCGTCCGCGTCTCGCGTCCGCGCGATATGCCCCATGAAGCCGCCGGCGAACGCGTCGCCCGCGCCGGTCGGATCGAACACTTCCTCCAGGGGAAACGCGGGAGCATAGAAGGTGCGGCCGGACGCCATGAGGAGCGCGCCGTGCTCTCCCTGCTTGATCACGACGCGCTTCGGGCCGTGCGCCAGGATCCAGCGCGCCGCCCGGTGGATGTTCCAGTCGCCGGAGAGCTCCCGTGCCTCGCCGTCGTTCACCATCAGCACGTCCACCCGCCCGAGCAGCGCCAGCAGCGCGTCCTTCTTGCTCTGGATCCAGTAGTTCATCGTGTCGCACACGACCAGCTCCGGCCGCTCGATCTGCTCGAGCACACCGAGCTGAAGCTCCGGATCGATGTTGCCGAGGAACAGGTACTTGGCGGAGCGGAACGCGGACGGCAGCTTGGGCTGGAAATCGGCAAACACGCCGAGCCTCGTCTCCAGCGTCTCCCGGCTCTGGAGGTCGTAGGAGTACTTGCCCTTCCAGCGGAAGCTCTCGCCGTCGGCATGCTCCACGCCGGACCAGTCGATGCCACGCGCGCCCAGGCCCTCGAGCTCGGCGAGCGGATAGTCCTTGCCCACCACGCCGACCACCTTCACCGGGTGTAGCAGCGACGCGGCGACACTGAAGTACACGGCCGAGCCGCCCAGGGCGTCGGCCGTCTCGCCGAACGGGGTGAAGATGGAGTCGAGTGCCACGCTGCCGACGACGACGAGACTCATGGAATCACATCCGGTCGGGGGCGGAGATGCCGAGAACGGCGAGGGCGTTCGCCAGCACGATGCGCGTGGCCCGGGCGAGCAGCAGCCGGGCCTGCTCGGTGGCGGGCCCTTCGGGCGCGCCCACCGCGCGGGTGTGGTGATACCAGCCATGCACGAGGGCGGCGAGCTCCTCGAGGTAGGTGGTGACGCGATGCGGCTCGCGTTCCCGGGCCGCCTTCTCCACCACGCCCGGGAAGCCGGTGAGCTTCTTGAGCAGCTCGGCGTCCTGCGGCGCGGGCAGGGCGCCCGGCTCGAGCGTTCCCGTGACGGCCTCCGGAGGCCGGCCCGCCGTGCGGAAAATGCCACTCAGGCGTGCGTGGGCCATCTGTACGTAAAACACGGGATTCTCGTCGGTCTGCTTCTTGGCGAGGTCCACGTCAAAGGGCAGAGGGGAGTCGTGCCGCCGCATGAGGAAGAAGTAGCGGGTCGCGTCCGTTCCCACCTCATCCACGAGGTCGCGCAGGGTGACGAACTCGCCGGAGCGCTTGGACATCTTCATCTCTTCCCCGCCCCGGACCACCTTCACCAGCTGGATGAGGCCGACCTCGAAGAACTCCGGCGGATAGCCGAGCGCGCCCAGCACCGAGCGCATGCGCGGGACGTACCCGTGATGGTCCGCGCCCCAGACGTCGAACACCCGGTCGAATCCACGGGCCCGCTTGTCCACGTGATAGGCGACGTCAGGTACGAGATAGGTGAGCGACGCGTCGCTCTTTCGGAGCACCCGGTCCTTGTCGTCGCCGAACTGGGTAGTGCGGAGCCAGAGCGCCCCGTCCTGCTCGTAGGTGAGCCCCTTCTCCCCCAGCAGCACGAGCGCCTCGTCCACGAGCCCGCGGTCATAGAGCGACTGCTCGGACGTGTGCACATCGAAATGCACGCCGAAGTCGGCCAGGTCCTTGTCCTGCTCGCGGCGCTGCATGCGGAGCGCGAGCGCGCGACACTGGCGCACGCCCTCCTCGGCCGGCAGGTCGGCAAAGTCGCGACCCTTCTCGGCGAGCAGCTGCTCCGCCGCCTCCCGCAGGTAGAGCCCGTGGTAGCCGCCCTGGGGGACCGCTTCCTCCCGGCCGAGCGCCTGCTGGACCCGGGCCCAGAGCGACAGCGCGAGCTTGTCGATCTGTACGCCCGCGTCGTTTATGTAGAACTCGCGGGTAACGGCGTGGCCGGTCCACTGAAGGAGCGACGCGACCGCGTCGCCGTACGCGGCGCCGCGCCCATGCCCCACGTGCAGCGGCCCGGTGGGGTTTGCCGAGACGAACTCGACGTTCACCTTGAGGCCGATCCCGAACTCGCTCCGGCCGTACGCCGGCCCGGCTTCGAGGATGCGCTGCACCGACTCGGCGAGCGCGTCCTGGGCCAGCCAGAAATTGATGAACCCGGGCCCGGCGATCTCGGTCTTCGCGACCATGGAAGCGGGGAGCCGGAGCTCCGAGAGCACCCGGGCGGCGACCTCGCGGGGCTTGGTCTTCTGCGGTTTGGCAAGGACCAGCGCGAGATTGGTGGCGAGATCGCCGTGGCCGGCGTCGCGCGGGCGCTCGAGCACGAAGTCAATCCCGTCGCCGCCGAGCACTGACGCCACGCGCGCCAGCTCGGCCCGGAGGACGGCGTCGCTCACTCGGCGGCCTTCTTCGCTGGCTTGTCGGCCTGCTTGGTCTCGGAATTGGAGGATGCCTCGGCTTTGGCGTCCGGCTTCGATTCGCCCTTCGCCGCGTCCGGCTTCTCGGCCGTCTCCGCCTTGCGCGGGCCTTTGCCGTCCTTGCCGTAGTCCGTGATGTAGAACCCGCTGCCCTTGAAGACGAGGCCGGCGCCGCCGGAGATCTTCCGGTTCGCCGGCTTCCCGCAGGTCGGGCACTTGGCCCGCGGCTTCTCGGTCATCTTCTGGAACTTCTCGAACTCGTGCCCCGCTGGGCAGGCGTACTCGTAGGTTGGCATGGTCTCCGGCTGTTCGGCTAACTCGAATCGGCGGACAAACTTAGCCTGGATAACCTGCGGTTACAAGCGAGGTTCCCCGGGGTTACCCACAACGGGAGGAAGGACGCGAAGGGCTCAGTCGCAGATGAGTCTCCGAATGCCGCTCCGCAGGATTCGGACGTTGAAGTTGATGATGAGGCCGAGCGGGAGACGCTCCAGCCGCAGATAGGTAAGTAGTTGAGCCTGATCGGTGCGATGGCAGCACCAGCCTTGAGCTCCAGCAGCAGGCACTCGTCGATAACGAAGTCCACCCGGTAGCCGCAGCCGATCGGCTCTCCGCGATAGACCACCGGCACGTCCACCTCGCGCTGGTACGGGACGCCCCGGAGCTGCAGCTCTCTCGCGAGACACCGCTCGTACATCGATTCGAGCAAGCCCGGGCCCAGCCGGCGATGCACCTCGATCGCCGCTCCGATCACGTCGAAGCTCAATCGGTGGGCGAGTGCCTTCGTGGCTTCCCTGCCCTCGTGGTTCATCCTAAAAAGCTGACCACGCTTCGATGCTCGCATGGGATCGGAGCAGCGCAGGCCGGGGCAGGTTTCCTGCGACAGACGACCTCACTGCCGGACAACCACGAAGAGAGGAAGGACACGAAGGCGCCGTCGCAACCGTTGATATCGATGGTCGCACAGCGACCTTCGTGTCCTTCCTCTCTTTGTGGTTTCAAACGCTTTGTGGTTCAGCGTCGGAACGGACGATCAGCGGTCGGTGGACTCCCGCTCCAGCGCGGCGAGCTCGGCGAGCACGCTGTCGCGCTGCGGCCGCAGACGGGGTTCCGGGTCGAAGCGGAGGCGCAGATATCGGTTGTACGCCGCGACGGCACCGGCACGATCGCCGGTGAGCGCGGCCAGCCGCCCTTCCTCCCGGTAATAGCGCACGTAATCCGGAGACGACCTGAGGTCGAAGACGCGCCGCCGCAGCGCCCGCAGCGCAGCCTGCGGCTCGCCGCGCTGCTCGTGCAGCCGAGCCGCCACCAGGTTGCCCGCTACCGGAGCGTAGAAGGGCCCCGGATTCGCCAGCATCGAGTCGAGCCGTTCGAGCGCGTCCGGAGCGACGCCGGGATTTTCGCGCGCGACGATCTGGGCATCCAGGATTGTCGCGAAGCTGCCCGGCGCCTCCGCGTTCCAAGCGCTGTCCGCCGGCACGCGCGCGGTGCGGAACTGGGCGGCGACGCGCTTCGCGAGGTCCACGCGGCCGTGCTCCAGCCCGTACTGCGCCAGCGCGTACCGCGCCGCACCGCCAAAAGGCCCGGTGAGCGACAACGGAGTGTCGAGCGTACGCTCGATGGCTCCCGCGGCACGGGCCGCGGCGGCGGAATCGCCGTCGGCGAACAGCACCGCCAGGACCGGGGCGGCCAGGGTCTGATGCTGGGGCAGGCTGTCGGCCAGGGCTGCGGCCCGTTTGGGCAGCCCCAGGAGGCTGAGGGTGGAATACGCGGCCTCGGCGTGGAGCTCGCGTGCCTCGCGGGTGACGGCGCTTCGTCGGCTCCGCTGCACCAGGTCGGCGGCGTACCGAGCGCCGAATCCCTGACTGGTCAGGGCACTGATCACTCGGTGGTAACTCCCGAGCATGCTGTCGTCCTGGCTGAGCGACCGAGCAGCCGCCGTATCTCCGCGTACGTCCGCCAGGTAGAGCCGCAAGGCGGCGACGTCACCGGTAGTGGAGTCGAGCCGGGACAGGGCCTCCAGCGAGCGCT
>JBOHSY010000204.1:0-3372 GCA_050733355.1 Gemmatimonadales bacterium
GCGCCGACGCCGGCAGCGCGGCACGTGCCGCCGGCGTCGCGGCATGGGCTTCCGTGCCGGTCGCGGCCGCTGAGGGGGCCGACGGGAGGGCGGGGTTGCTCCTGGTGGCCGATCGCGAGCCGAGGGACTGGCACGCGGCCGCGGTCGAGCATCTCGCCGACCTCGGCGCGCTCGCCGCCGACAGCTTCCGCCGCGGGTCCGAGCGGGCGCGCGAGGCGCAACTGCGGCAGACCCAGCGGATCGAGTCCGTGGTGCAGCTGGCCGGCGGTATCGCTCACGATTTCAACAACCTGCTCACCGCCATTCTCGGCTCGGCCGAGATCGTGCTCGAGGATCCGGAGCTCGGTGTGGACGCGCGCGAGGACGTGGAACAGATCCACAAGGCCGCCACCCGCGCGGCGCAGCTTACCCACCAGCTCCTCGCCTTCAGCCGCCGGCAGGTGCTCCAGCCCCGCCTGCTGGACCTCAACGTGCTCATCGAGGAGATGGCGCGGCTGCTCCGCCGCGTACTCGGCGACAGCATCGAGCTGGAGATCGAGCTCGCGCCGGCGTTGGAAGCGGTCCTCGCCGACCGCGGCCAGCTGGAGCAGGCCATCGTCGACCTGGCGCTCCGTGCAAGGGACGCGATGCCGGGCGGCGGCCGGGTCCAACTCAGGACCGCGCCGGTCGAAGTCGACGACGCGCGGGCGCGGAGAGGCTCGGGGCTCCAGCCAGGCCGCTACACGGCGCTCGAAATCCGCGATTCGGGCCCGGCGCTCGGCCGAGGGGCCCTCGACCGCGTCTTCGAGCCGTTCGGCCCGGGCGGCGGCGAGTCGGGGCTCGGGCTGGCGTCGGTGCACGGCGTGGTGCGGCAGAGCGGCGGGTACGTCACGGCGACCAGCGAGCCGAACCACGGCACCACGTTCACCATCCTGCTGGCCGCCGTGGAGCACCAGGCCGGCGGCGGCGGCGGCGACGCCCCGGAGCCAGCGGAAGGCGGCGAGACCATCCTGCTGGTGGAAGACGATCAGCAGGTCAGGAAGCTCGCGCAGCGAGTGCTCGAGCGCGCGGGCTACTCGGTGGTCACTGCGCCGGACGCCCAGTCGGCGGTGGCCCTCGCGAACCGCCACCCGGGCAGTATCCACCTGCTGGTGGTCGACATGATGCTCCCGGGCCTCAGCGGCCGCGAGCTGGCCGCGCAGCTCGCGATCCACCGCCCTGCCATCAAGGTGCTGTACATCTCGGGGACCACCGACGACGCCATCGCGCGGCACCGCGTACTCGCCCCCGGCACCGAGTTCCTCCAGAAGCCGTTCGCCCTTGGCCAGCTCCTCCACAAGGTCCGGAAGGTGCTGGACGCCCCGCTGGCCCGGTCTTAGCTTCTCCCTACCCGTTACCCGGACGATCCGGGCGGCGTTTCGGCGCGCCCGTGACCGATAAACCGCCAGTGATAGACCCCGGTCTTCTGCCGATCCTCGGCGCCGGCGCGGCTGGCGCCGTGCTGAGCGCGGGCGGCATTGCCCTCGGCTTCCGGGCCGAGCGGCGGCGGCGGCGAGCCGCCGAATACGAGCGCGCCGATCTGAGCGCCCGGCTTCAATCCCTCACGGCGCACCTCCACGAGGCCGTGCTCACCTGCGGCCCGGACCGGGACGTCCGGTTCGCGAACGCCGCCTTCGAGCGGCTCACCGGCTACGGCCTCGCCGACCTACGCGACCGGGAATTCCTGGATTACATCCACCCGGACGACCGCCGGCTCCTGCTGGAGGAATGGGAGCGGCTCGATCGCGGGGAGGCCATCGACGGGCAGGAATACCGCGTCGTCACCCGGAACGGCGAGGTCCGATGGAGCGCCGGCTCGTGGCGGCCGCTGCTCGACGAGCACGGCCGGTCGCTGGGATACATCGGCACCGAGCTGGACATCACCGAGCGCAAGCGCACCGAGCACGACCTCCGGATTGACGTCGAGCTGTTTCAGACGATCGGCGAGATGCAGCGGGCGATCGTCGCGGCCGGCCTCGAGTCGCGGACGGTCATGCACGCGATCGCCGACCGCGCGCACGCGCTTACCCACGCCGACGCGGCGCTGATCGAGCTTCGGGAGGGCGAGGCGCTCGTCCCCAGGATCGACACGGCCAGTCCCACCGCGCCGCGCACCGAGACGAGCCTCTCGGGGCTGTGCCTCCGCACCGGCGAGGTGCAGCGCTGCGACGACACCTCGAGCGACCGCCGCGTCGATCCGGACATCACCCGCCGCCTTGGGGTGGGGTCGCTGGTGGCGGTGCCGCTCAAGGCGGAGGGCCGGGTTCTCGGCGTGCTCAAGGTGGTCGCGGCGCGTCCGAACGCCTTCGGCGACCGCGACGTGCGCGCGCTCCGCCTCATGGCCGGGCTGATGGGCACTGCGCTCGACCATGCAGCGTTTCTCGAGTCGCGCCAGCTCCGCCTCGAGGAGCGTACCCAGGCCCTCCAGGAGAGCGAGCAGCGCTTCAAGCAGCTCGTGGACCACGCGCAGGAGGGCATCTGCGTATTGGACGAGCGCGACCAGACGACCTACATCAACCAGCGGCTGGCCGATCTGCTCGCCTGCCCCAAGGGCGAGATCCTGGGCCGCCCACTGTACGACTTCATCGACCAGCCCGCGCGCGCCGCCGCGCGGGAAGTGCTCGCCCGCCGCGACAACGGCGGCGGCGCTCGCACCGACCTCCGCTTCCGCCGCGGCGACGGCGGGGACCTCTGGGCGATCGTGTCGGCGAGTCCGCTCGTCCGCCGCGATGGCGCGCGCGTCGGCACGGTCGCGATGATCACCGACGTGACCGAGCGGCGGCGCACCGAGGAGCGGCTCCGCCGCTCGGCCGAGCGGCTGGCGATGCTTCACGACGTGGACCACGCCGTGCTGGCCGGACGGCCGCCGGCCGACATCGCGGGCGTCGTACTCGCCCGGCTCCGGCGCGTCGTGCCCTACCGGCGCGCGGAGGTGGCCCTGTTCGAGCCCGATCGCCAGGAAGCGCACCGTCTCGCCGCGGTGGACGGGGGCGAGCCGCTGCCCGCCGCACGGGTGTCGCTCGACACGTACGGCGCGCCCGACGAATGGCGCCGCGGCGTGGTGCAGTGCGTCCCCGATCTCGCGACGCTCGAGGGCCCGACCCCGCGGCTCCGCCGGCTGCTGGATCGCGGCGTCCGCAGCTTCCTGGCCGCGCCGCTCCTGATCGACGGGCAGGCCGTGGGCGAGCTCAGCCTGACCTCCCCGACCAGCGGCGCGTTCGGCGCGGAGGAGCGCGAGATCGTGCAGGAGATCGCCGCGCCGCTCTCGGTCGCAGTGCAGCAGACCCGGCTCCGGGACGAGCTCGCCCGGCGCGCCACCGAGCACGAGCGACGCCTCGCCGAGCGCGGCGCCGC
>JBOHSY010000205.1:0-1022 GCA_050733355.1 Gemmatimonadales bacterium
GCAAGCTCGACCGCGTGAACCCGGCGGCCGACCCGGCGACGCGGCAGGTGCGGGTGTACGCGACGATCCCGAACGCCGAGCAGGGACTGGTGGCCGGTCTGTACGCGGAGGGGCGCATCGGGACCGAGCGCCGGCAGGTGCTGCTGGTTCCGATCTCGGCGGTCGATCAGCGGGGCGTGACGCCCACCGTGCTCGTGGTTCGCGGCGGCCGGGTGGAGCAGCAAGGTGTCGAGCTGGGTGTGCGTGACCCGGCCACCGACCGGATCGAACTGCGGGCCGGTGTCCAGGCGGGCGATACGGTGCTCGTGGGCGCGGCCACGGCGATCGTGCCTGGCACGCCGGTGCGCGTCACTTCTGCTGACGTGAATGGCGAGCGGTAACCCTTACTTCGTCGCAGGGAACGGAGTCTCCCATGTTCATCTCCGATTTCGCCATCCAGCGGCCGATCGTCACCGTCACCGCGATGCTGGCGCTGGTCGCGTTCGGCATCGCGGCGCTGATCAATCTCCAGACCGACGAATTTCCCGACATCCAGCAGCCGATCGTCGGCGTCGTGATCCAGTATCCGGGCGCTTCACCGGAGACGGTCGAGCGGGAGATCATCGAGCCGATCGAGGAGTCGTTCTCGTCGATCAGCGGGCTGGACTGGGAGAAGACGCAGGCCAGCGCCACCGACGGGCTGGCCCAGTTCATCGTGTTCTTCGACTACGAGAAGGACGTTCAGGTGGCGTCGCAGGACATCCGGGACGCGATTTCAACCCAGCGGGCCGACCTGCCGCAGGAGATGGAGGAGCCGGTGCTCACCCGGTTCGACCCGTCGCAGGCGCCGGTGGTGTCGCTCGCGCTCACCTCCAGCACGATCCCGAGCGCCACGCTCACCCGCTTGGCCGATCCCATGATCGTGCGCTCGCTCCAGGGGGTGCCCGGGGTCGCGCAGGTGAACGTGGTAGGCGGGATCGAGCGGGAGATGACCGTCGAGCTCCGCCCGGCGGACCTGCAGGCGTCCGGGGTGAGCGTGGCGG
>JBOHSY010000206.1:0-1067 GCA_050733355.1 Gemmatimonadales bacterium
GCAAGCTCGACCGCGTGAACCCGGCGGCCGACCCGGCGACGCGGCAGGTGCGGGTGTACGCGACGATCCCGAACGCCGAGCAGGGACTGGTGGCCGGTCTGTACGCGGAGGGGCGCATCGGGACCGACCGCCGGCGGGTGCTGCTGGTACCGACCTCGGCGGTCGATCAGCGGGGCGTGACGCCCACCGTGCTCGTGGTTCGCGGCGGCCGGGTGGAGCAGCAAGGTGTCGAGCTGGGTGTGCGTGACCCGGCCACCGACCGGATCGAATTGCGGGCCGGCGTGCGGGCGGGCGATACGGTGCTGGTGGGCGCCGCCACGGCGATCGTACCGGGCACGCCGGTGCGAGTCACTCCCGCTGACGTGAATGGCGAGCGGTAAGAGGTCAGAGGTAAGAGGGAATCCCTCTCACCTCTCACCTTTCACCTCTTACTGGTTCGCAGGGAACGGAGTCTCCCATGTTCATGCCGGATTTCGCCATCAAGCGGCCGATCGTCACCGTCACCACCATGCTGGCGCTGGTGGCGTTCGGCATCGCGTCGCTGATCAATCTCCAGACCGACGAGTTTCCCGACATTCAGCAGCCGATCGTCGGCGTGGTGATCCAGTATCCGGGCGCCTCACCGGAGACGGTGGAGCGGGAGATCATCGAGCCGATCGAGGAGTCGTTCTCCTCGATCAGCGGGCTGGACTGGGAGAAGACCCAGGCGAGCGCCACCGACGGGCTGGCGCAGTTCATCGTGTTCTTCGACTACGAGAAGGACGTCCAGGAGGCGTCGCAGGACATCCGGGATGCGATTTCAACCCAGCGGGCCGACCTGCCGCAGGAGATGGAGGAGCCGGTGCTCACCCGGTTCGATCCGTCACAGGCGCCGGTGCTGTCCCTCGCGCTCACCTCGAGCACGATCTCCAGCGCCACGCTCACCCGCTTGGCCGATCCGATGATCGTGCGCTCGCTCCAGGGGGTGCCCGGGGTCGCGCAGGTGAACGTGGTAGGCGGGATCGAGCGGGAGATGACCGTCGAGCTCCGCCCGGCGGACCTGCAGGCGTCCGGGGTGAGCGTGGCGG
>JBOHSY010000207.1:0-4698 GCA_050733355.1 Gemmatimonadales bacterium
ATTGCACGGGGGCCGGCCGACGACCTCGATGCAGGCTCGGACGAGATCATCCGGGTGCTGGAAACCGCCCGCAGGGAAGCCGTCAACCGCGCCACCAGCGTCCAGGTACGGTTGGACATGACGGCCGCCCGGTTCGAGATCACATCGATGCAGTCGGACTCCATCGAGCTGCTCGCCGAGGGCACGCTCCGGCTGCCCGCGGGGATCGCTCTGGTACCCAGGAAGGCCCCGGCCGTCCTCGTCTTCGCCCCGACCGGGATCGCGACCACCAGTGACTCCGTTCAGCTGAAAGGCCCGAATGGGAGCCGGGTGATCGCGGCAGACCGCTGGACCGGTACGCCGGTGCGAGGCCACGATGATTCGTGACGATGGATTTTCTCTCCTCGAGGCCGTCGTGGCGCTTGCCATCGTGGGACTCGCGGCCGTCGCCTCCACCGAAGCCGTCGCGGCCCACCTCCGCGCGGCAGAGCGAGCCGTGACGGCACTCGAGCAGGAGGCGCTGGTGCAAGATCGCCTCGCCCGGACCCGGCTGCTCGCCGCGGAGGAGCTGGCGCATCTGCCCGACTCGATGGCGAGCGGGAAGTTCACGTCCCCGTGGGACGAGATCGCATGGCGCGCGGCAACCGAGGCCGATCGAAGTCATCCCGATCTGTTCCACGTGACCATTGAGATCGGCTCAGGCGAGTCACGCCGGCGGATCGCGACGAGCCTGTACCGGTCACGCACCACGCGACGGGCCGAGAGCCAGCAGTGAACCACGGCGAGCGCGGTATGACACTCCTCGAGCTGGTGGTCGGCCTCACGATCGCCGGGGCCGCGGTGAGCGCCGGGTACGGCGCCCTCGCCTCGATCGCCGACCAGAGCGAGCGCGCCGCGTGGGCCGCGGATGGGGCGACCGCGGCCGCAGGAAAGCGTCGTCTCCTCCTTCGCTGGATCGAAGGCGCACGGCTCGACGTCGAGCGCGCGGGCCCCACGTTCCGCGGCCTCGACGGAGTGCACGACGACTCGCCGGATGACGAGCTGACGTTTCTCACCACGGCCCCGACCGAGGCCAGTGGCGGCAGGACCGTGGTCCGGCTGTACGTCGACCGCGACACGCTCACCCCGGAGCGCGGCCTCACCGCGGAGCTTTCCAACTGGCCTCGGCCCGAGCCCACGCGGATCGAGATCGACCGCACGGTCGGGGGGCTCGACTCCCGCTACTTCACCCGCATGCTGGGGGCCGCCGAGTGGCTTCCGAGCTGGATCTCCGGGACCGTTCTGCCGCTCGCGGTCGAGATCCGGCTCCTGCCGGCCCCGGGCGACTCGCTCCCGCGGCTTCTGCAGCCCCCGCTTCTCGTCCCGCTCGAGCCGGCACTATGAGAGGCCGTCGCGGTTTCGCCCTGCTCGCCGCGCTCGGGCTCCTCGTCGCGCTGTCCGCGGTGGGGCTCGCTGTTGCATTCCGCCTGCGGGTCAGCCGGCTCGGCGCGGCCAACGCCGTGGAGCACGCGCAGGCGCTGGCAGCGGCGCAGGGCAGCGTGGCCGAGCTTCGCGCGCGGCTCATGGATCGGCGCCGTGGACCCGACCGCTGGGACCGCATCCTCGAGCAGCCGATCGATACCACGGCTGTTCCTGATGCTCGGGCAGTGATCACCCTCCGCGACCTCGGCGCCAGGCTCAACCTCAACCGCGCCTCCGAGGAGGAGCTTCGCCGCCTGTTCGTGGCACTTCGCATCGATGCGGGCGAAGCGGACCGCCTCGCCCAGACGATCGCCGACTGGCGGGACGCGGACGACTTCCGCCGAGCGCGTGGCGCCGAGCAGGAAGAGTATGTGAAGCGAGGGTCGCCGGAGCGCCCGCGGAATGGAGATTTCGAGCGCCTGAGCGAGCTGGGCACGGTACTCGGCATGCCGCCCGAGCGGTACACCCAGCTCCGACCCTTCCTCACGGTGCACGGAACCGGTCGGGTCAACCTGAACGCGGCAGAGCGCCCGGTGGTCCTCGCGCTGTCCGGCATGACCGAGCCGGCTGTCAAGGTGCTGAGCGACCGCCGGGCCGCACGGCGGCCCGTCCGAGGCCTGAGCGAGCTCCAAAGCCTGCTTCCATCTGGTGCCCGGGAGATTCTGCTCCCGAGGATTCCGGAGCTGGAGGCGCGCGTCGTCTTCGAGACTCGGGAGCTGGAGGCGGTGAGTGACGCGCAGCTCTCCGGGAGCCCGGTTCACGCCCGCGTCACAGTGTTGCTCGCGCGAGCGGGCGATGAGGCGGTCGTGACCTGGAGACAGATCGAATGATGAGCATCGGCCTCGCTTTGGGGGGCGACCGGCCGGTTGCCTCGATCCGGGAGCGGCTGCATCGCCTCGAGGCCTCCGCCATACCAGAGCTGCTGGACGACCTTCGGGCGATCAGCGGGAGCGAGCGCGCGGCGGTTCACGTCGCGCTTCTCTCGCCGCTTGCGGAGGTCAAGCGGCTCTCCTTTCCGCCGCTCCGCCGCCGGGAGCTCGAGTCCGTGCTCAGCCGGGATGCGGAGCGGTACTTCCTCACCGCTGCCGAACGTCGGATCGTGTCGGCCGAGCGCGTGGGCCGCGGTGGCGTAGTGGCAGGGACAGCTTCGGCCGACCTCATCGAACAGCTCCACAGTGAGGCCGAGCGCGTCGGCTGGCGCATTGCCGGCGTGGTTCCGGCATGCGAAGCGTGGCTCACGGCGACCCGCGTCCAGCCGGAGCTGCGCCGGGCCGATTCCTGCGTCGTCGTGGTGCGGCCGACCGTGATCGAGCTTCTCGTGCTGCATCACGGCCGGCTGCTCATGGTGCGCCGGCTGCCTGCCGCCCTTGGGGAGGCCAACCTGTCCGAAGCGCTCGCCCACGCGATCGGGCCTGATGCGCCGGCCATGCTGATTGCCGAGCCGGCGCGCCGAGCCGAGCTGGAGGGTGCGCTCGCTGCGCGTGGCATCCGCCTTGTTCCCCCACCCACGCGCATCGCCCAACTCACACCCGAGGAAGTCGCCGCGCGCTTTGTCATCCGGGCGAGGGCGATGGAGCTCGTGCCGCTTCCCGTCCAGCGCGCGGTCGAGCGCACGGTGCAGCGCCTGTCCCGCGGGATGACGGCCGCCGCCGCGGCGCTGATACTCTTGGCCGGTGCGCTGGACTGGTGGGGGAGCGCGCGGGAGCTCGACCGGGTCGTCGCGCGCCGGCGGCAGCTTCAGGCCCGCGTCGTGGAGGCCATGGCGGTCCGCACGGCGCTGGACGAGTGGCAGCGGCGCATCGGCGCGCTTCGGGCGGCCGAAGCCGATCGCATGGAGTGGCCGGGCGTGCTGGCAGATCTTGCCGACCACCTCCCCGACGACGCGCACCTGATGAGCCTGCGTGCCATGGGTGACAGCGTCATCCTGGAGGGCGTCGCGGCGGGGGCCGCGCGCTCCTTCGAGGCACTCCGGGCGACCCCGCAGGTAGCGGGCCTCCGGGCGATGGCGCCGATCCGCCAGGAGATCCGCGACAGCGGGCCCCCGCGCGAGCAGTTCCTCGTCGGCATGACGCTGCGCCCGGTCCGCCCCCCGGTCGAGGAACGGTGATGCGACGCGCTCTCCTCGAGTGGCTGGCCCGGCGGCCGGTTCGCGAGCGCCGGCTCCTGCGCCTCGGCGCAATCGTGCTGACGGTCTGGGTTGTGGTCACGCTGGGGCTCAGGCCCTACGCCGCCGGGCGGCGCGCGATGGGCGAACGGCTGGAACGCGAACGGGATCTCCTCGCTCGTGAGACGCAGCTCCTGGCCGACGCTCGCGGGTTCGCGGCGCGCTATGCGGCCATCGAGCGCGCCACCCTGGCGGAAGCTCCCCGCCTCTTCGCCGGGCCCGATCCTATCACGGCATCGAGCGGGCTCGCTTCCTACGTCGGGGGCCAGGCCGGCATGCACCGTGTCATGGTGCAACAGACCGAGTCGAGGCCGCCCGAAGCGGCTGCACCCGGGGTGATCAGACTGCGGGTGGACTTCCGCGGTATGAGCGACCTGGAAGGGGTCGCCGGCCTCCTCGCGGCGCTGGAGCGGGGTCCCAAGCTGGTGTCCGTGGAGCAGCTCGTCCTGTCGCGGATCGCCGGGGTCCCGGCGCAGGGGCAGGGCGACGCGCTCGGCGTTGTAGGCACAATCGTCGGATACGCGCTTGCCGACTCCGCGCAGAATTCGCCGACCGACTCGACACTGACGCGGCGCGACCAGATGGGAGCCCAGCCGTGAGATGGTCGCGCGTATGGACACCGACCGCGTCGTTGGCGGGATTGAGCCTCGCCGGTGCGATGGCGCTGGTTGGCCTCGCGGCCGTCCGCGCGGCGCGATTGGAGCCGCTCCCGTCCCCGGCTCGCTCGACGGAGGGAATCGCGGAGGAGCCGATCAGCCGTCCACTCCTTGCCTCGGCGCGCGATGCGGTGCGTCGCGCCGTCGCGCGTGACCCCTTCCGTTCCGAGCGCCGACCGTCCGACACTCGCTTCCGGATGCCGGGCGAGGCCGTTGCGGGCGAGAAGCCATCGCCTTCCCCGGAACAGGATGTGGCATTGAAGCTGATCGGGACTGCGGTCATGGGAGCCGGCAAGAGCTTCGCCATGTGCCAGAGCGGGGCAGAGCCGCCCCGGGTGGTTCGAGTCGGGGAGTCGTTCGCCGGCTACACCCTATCGGCGATAGACCGCGGACGCGCGGTGTTCCATGACCCGCGCGGGCGCGTGCTCGAGATCAGGG
>JBOHSY010000208.1:0-9428 GCA_050733355.1 Gemmatimonadales bacterium
GCCGCGATGGCCGCCTGCACCCGGGCGCGGAGCCCGGGTGCGGGCCGCTGCTCCGCGGTCCCGAGCACCAGGAGCGCCGCGGTCTCGCGGTACTCGTCCACCTCCCGCCGGGTCTCCGGGGACGTAGCCAGGAACGCCTCGAACGCCCGCGCCTCCTCCGGCGAGAGGGCGCCGAGGGCGTAGGCCGCGGCGAGGTCGCGGAAGGTGGCGTCGTCCGGAGTGCTCATGTCACCCGCTCGAAGAAGTACGGGCGCAGCGACTCGCGAAGTTTCTGCATGCCGAGCCGGACCCTGGTCTTCACCGTGCCGAGCGGCTCGTTGAGCCGGGCCGCGATCTCCGATTGCGAGAGCCCCTCGAAGAAGGCGAGCTCGATGGCCTGCCGCTGGGGCGGCGACAGGGCCTCGATGGCCTGCCGCACCATGCGCCGACGCTCGTCGGCTTCCGTTCGGTCGGCCGGACTGGTGCCGGGCTCCGGGGTCGCGGGCCCGGCGTCGACGCCGCTGGCCGCGGCGCTCGCCGTCAGCTTGTCGCGGCGGCTCCGCGCGCGCACGAGATCGAGCGCGCGGCTCCGGGCGATCATCGTGAGCCACGCGGCCACCGATCCCCGGCTCGCCTCGAAGCGCCCGGCGTCACGCCATGCCTGCGCGAACGCTTCGACCACCACCTCTTCGGCGTCGGCGCGCTGACCCACCACGCGGTACGCGACGGCGTAGAGCACGGTCCCGTACCGGTCGTAGAGGTCGGTCATGGCGCGCTCGTCTCCCGCCGCCGCCCGCTCGACGAGCTCGCGGTCGGCGGCGGGGGAGAGCGACCCCGCGCTATGCATGGGTCATGCGTCGAGGCGGCTCCAGGCCAGGGCAACGCGAAAAGCGCCCATAGTCTATACCCCGGCGTTGAGCCGGGACAAGCAGCGCTCATGGGAGCGTCTTGGGCGGATCGCCTCGCGTGAAGAGCAGGCTGGCGCCGCGCCCGGCATATGTAGCCCGGACGATGTTGATCTGATCATCGAACCGATCGCAGAGGAGCGTGTGGGTTACCCGTACGCCGGCGAGCCCGGCCGGCGCGTCGCCCCGGAGCCGGAGGAGCAGTGCCGCGCCGGCGGGTTCCAGCCGCTCCCACCGGAGCGCGATGGGGCGTCCCGCCCGGTCGGTGAGCGTGAGCCGCGGCCGCAGGTAGGCCGCCGCCGCGGAGTCGCCCGCTCCGGCCGCCGCGGTGAAATCGTCGGCGAACACCCGGACGGTCACCGCGACTGTTCGGGAGGCCGGCTCGTGCGCCAACTCGGTGACCGACGTGTGCATCGGGTGCGCGCCGAGGAGCGGACCGGTCACGAGCGCGGCGGCGAGGTAGCGTCTCATGACTGCCAGGGACTCCGCTCGACGGCCATGCGCGCCGCGAGCACCAACACGACGGTGGAGACCGCGATCACCCGTAACCGATGCGATGCCAGCCGGTCGAGCCCGCTGAGCACCAGCGCCGCCCCCGCGAGGATCACCAGCTGTCCGGCCTCGATCCCCAGGTTGAAGCCGAACAGCGGCACAAGGATGGAGTCGAGGAACAGTCCGCGCAGGTAGTTTGCGAACCCCGCACCGTGGACCAGCCCGAACCCGCCCGCGAGCACCAGCCGGGACACCCGCCCCGGACCGAGCGGCGGCCTCGCGCCGCCCGCGAGGTTGTCGATGCTGGTCGCGGCGATCGTAAGCGGGATGAGAAACTCGATCGCCGCGGCCGGGAACACGAGCGCGTCGGTGGCGGCGAGCCCCAGCGTCGCCGAGTGCCCGATGGTGAACGCGGTGACGACCCAGAGCGCGTTCCGCCAGTCGCTCAGTCGGTAACCGGCAGCCAGCACCAGGAGAAACAGCAGGTGATCGATCGCGGACGGATCGAGGATGTGACGAACGCCGAGCTGCGCGTAGGTCAGGAGCTCGCTCACGGCTTCGCCTCCCGCACCGCGGCCGCGATCGCGCGCGCGTGGCGCTCGAGCAGAGGGTCGCGCGTGCCCAGCGCGAGCGCGCTGTCCATTGCCGCCGCGGCCTCCGAACCACGACCGGCCCGGTGCAGTGCCCACGCATACAGATCCCACCCGTAGACGTCACGCCGGGTCCGGAGCTCGGCCTCCGCCCGCGCGAGCACGTCCGGCACGCTCCGCCCGCGATCCAGCAGGTGCAGGCTCCACGCGCGGTGGAATGGTCCCGCCTGGCCGCGGAGTGCCACGTCCATCACCCGCTCGTGCTCGTCGGCCGCGGCCGTGTCGCCCAGGGCGCGATGCGCGTCGGCCAGAAGGCCGAGCATCGCGGGGTCGAACGCGCTGGCCAGGGCCCGACCGCCGAGCTCGATCGCGCGGCGCCAATCGCGGCGCTCGGCCGCGAGACGCGCACCGGCTGCCAGCAGCCGATGATCCTGCGGTGATTCGGCCAGGCCGGCCTCAAAGGCAGCCTCCGCCTCGCCGAGCCGGCGGTAGCGGAGCGCGAGGTCGCCCACGCGGAGATGGAACCACGCGCGCTGCTCCCGAGGCAGACCGTAAAGCGCGAGCGCCCGCCGCCGCGCGTCCCGCAGCAGGCGGTCCGCCTCCTCCGGCCGGCCCTCCAGCTCGTGCCATCGGGCGAGGCGCGGCGCCACCGCGGGATCGTGGCTCCGCGCTCGAAGTCCGATGAAGATGTCCCGGGCCTCGGCGTACGCGCCGAGCTCCAGCAACACCTCGCCGAGGATCGCGTGGGCCGCGTGTGATCCGGGCTCGAGCGCCACGAGGTCGCGCGCCGCCTCGCGTGCGTCCACGAACCGGTGCTGCGCGAGCAGCGCGCCCGCGAGCACTGCCAGCGCGGGCGCATTGTGCGCGCGGCGACGAGTCAGCGAGGCGCGCGCGGCCGCTTCCGCGCGGGCGAGATCGGCGTCGCTCGCGCGATCCCGGGCTCGCTGGAGGTACAGCGAGGCGAGCCGCATCCGATCGAGTGCGCCGTCCGGATCGCGCGCCACCCGGGCCTCGTAGAACGCGATGTCCTGGTCGCGGATGTCGGCCTCGGCGAGCGGCGCCCGTTCCCGTGAACCCGACCCGACGGCGGGGAGCGACCCGCCGAGGACCGTACCCCCGAGCCCGAGCGCCGCAACCAGCGCCAGCACGACGATCAAACGCTGGCGGTACGCCATCAGTTCGGCGGCGCGACGTACGGGAAGCTCGGGGTCACGCCCGGCGAGTCGAATGCCACGTTGTCGGTGGTGAGCGCCTCCTTGCCGGTCGCGCCGGCCGGATCGAGTCCGAACGGATCGCCGAAGACCGCGAGCAGCGCGAGGTCCACGACGTCGTCCTGCAGCTTGCGGCCGCCCCAGCCGTCCGCGAGCGGCGCCACGCCGACCCAGTTGAGCCAGGCGGCCGTGGCGGGGTCCTTGTCGGTCTGCACGATCAGCATGTCGGGAATGAGCACGCTGCCGAGCACGTTGGCGTAGTCGGCCGAACGGCCGGCCACGCTGCCCGGGCCGGTGATGAACGCAAGCGCGAGCGGGGCGGTCAGGGTGCCGTCGTCCGCCGGCCCGATGCTGCCGTGGGTCGGATGGTCGCGCTTCTGGAGCAGCACCTCGCTCACGAGCGGATTGCCGAGCCGCTGCACCTGATCGAACATGCGGCCCTGCGTGGGCCCGCTCGCGTCATCGCTGCAGGCGCCGGCCAGGGCGATCCCGGCGACGGCCGCGGTGCAGCCCGCGCGGCGGAGGAACGGAAGCAGCGTCGAGAAGAGCATCGTGTAGGTCCTCGTAGCGTTGGTCATGGGTGGGTGCGGTCAGCGACTGATCGTGCCCCAGATGCCGAGCCGGCCCGGAGCGCCGTTCTCGATCTGCGAGCTGGGCAGCTCCACCACGATCGAGAGCACGTTGAAGCCGGCCACATAGTTGAGGCCGGGGTTGCGGAAGAAGAACGGAGCGGACGGGTTGGCGGTCAGCGCGCAGGGCTGGCTGAGCCCGCCGGTCGAGGGCTTCCGATCGGGGAGGATGCAGAACGCCGCCTCGAGATCGATGAAGAACGGGTCGTCGCGCGGACCCGCGAACGCCTGGATTCCCGTGCTGCTGCCGATCGGCTGGTTGATGGCGCCGCTCACCGCGGGGGACACGTCGGCCACTTCGTTCTGCATCGCGCCGCCGACCGGCGGATCGACCGGGCCGCGCACCTGCACCTGCTGCGAGCTCCCGCTGCCGGTGAAGGTGACCTGGATGACCTTGTCTTCGAGGGCGTCGCCGTCGTTGTCGATCTTGAACTGATACAGGAGGTTCGGGTCGAAGCTCGCGGCCGCCGTCTGCGCGGGCGTGAGAAACGCGCGGCTGTTGAGGACCAGTGCGATACGACCAGGCGCCGAGCCGGGGAAGGCGTAGACGTCGGTCATGTCCTGCTCGGCGTTCAGCTCGACGAGCGGCGTGTCCTGGTGGTCCGAGCCGACCGCGATCCGGACGGCGCCTGCGGCCGCGAGGGCCAACGCGACGCACGTTGCCGCGCGCCGGCGGCGTCCGGTCAGCGATGCGAAGGGCATAGAGCGATCTCTCCTTGGGCGTGATGGTGTGCGTGCTGTGTCGTGCTCTCGGTACGCCCCGCGCTTCGCATCGGATGCATGCGCAGCCGCCGAATCCGCCGCCGCTCGGCGCGCGTAGACGGGACGACTCGCGCCATCCTGATTCCGGAGACCGCCATGCCCCGTCCACTCGCCGTCGCGCTGGCCCTATTCCTCGCAGGACCCGCCGTCGCGCACGCGCAGTCGGCGGAGGACAGTGCCGCCGTTTCGCTGGATTCCCTGGTGGTGGTGGCCGATCCGGCCTTTTCCACCGCTTCGTCCCGGTTGGCGCGCGGCCTCGATCTACAGCTCCGGCCCCGAGAGTCGTCCCAGGAGCTGCTCCGGCTCGCGCCCGGACTGGTCATCGCCCAGCACGCGGGCGGGGGAAAGGCGGAGCAGATCTTCCTCCGGGGATTCGACGCCGACCACGGCACCGACGTGGCCGTGTCGGTGGACGGCACGCCGGTGAACCTCGTGTCGCATGCCCACGGACAGGGCTACGCCGACCTGCACTTCCTCATTCCCGAGGTCGTCGAGGCGGTCGAGGTGCGGAAGGGTCCGTACGACGCGGAGGATGGGGATCTCACGACGGCGGGAGCAGTGCGGCTCCGGACGCACGACCGCGTATCCGGGCGGGTGGAGGTGCGGGCCGGGAGCTTCGGCACCGTGAACGGCGTGGCGCTGGCGCCCTTCGGCGGCGACGCGTCCCGGTCGGGCGGCTACGTGGCGGCGGCCGCGCGGTACAGCGACGGGCCGTTCGACGCGGGGCAGGGTTACCGGCGCGTCAACCTGGTCGCCAAGTGGACCGCGCCCGTGCGCGGCGCGACCACGGCCTTCGCGACGGCCTCCGCGTTCGACTCACGCTGGGACGCCTCGGGGCAGGTGCCGGAGCGCGCGGTGCTCGCGGGCGGGATCTCGCGCTTCGGCGCGATCGACCCGACGGAGGGCGGGATGACGTCGCGCTACGAGGTCGCCGGCGGACTCCGGGGCGTCACCGGCAGCGGCGTTTGGCAGGCGCGCGCCTATGCCGTGCGGTACCGGCTGGATCTCTTCTCGAACTTCACCTTCTTCCTGAACGATTCGATCAATGGCGACGGGATCGAGCAGGTGGACCGCCGCCTCCTTACGGGCGCAGAGGGGCGCGTGGCGCTGCCGGTGCGGCTCTTCGGGCGCGACGGGCACGTGTCCGCTGGCCTCGATGTGCGGAGCGACATCGCCGACGTGGGGCTCCACCACCAGCGCCGCCGGGAGCGGCTCGACACCCATACGCTCGGCCGGGTCTCGGAACAGCGGCTGAGCGCGTGGGGCCGGCACGACCTCGCGCTCGCGACCGGCGTTCGACTCCAGCTCGGGCTGCGCGGCGACCTGTTCCGGTTCGCGTACGGCGCCGGCGACCGGTGGCACGGGATCGTGAGTCCGAAGGCAAACCTGGCGGTGGACCTATCCCCCGGCACGACGCTCTACGCCAACGCCGGGCTCGGCTTTCATTCCAATGACGCGCGCGACGTGGTCAGCGCCGGTCCGGCGGACGCTGTACTGCCGCGCGCCACCGCCGCGGAGCTGGGGCTCCGGCGCACGTGGGGCGGCGGGAGCGTGGCGGTCGCCGCGTGGGGGCTCGACCTCGGAAGCGAGCTGGTGTACGTCGGCGACGAGGGGACCACCGAGGCAAGCGGCCGCACCCGCCGGGTGGGCCTCGACGTCGAGACCCGCGTGCGGCTGGCGCGCTGGCTCTGGCTCGACGCCGATCTCAACCTCGCCCGCGGGCGATTCCGCGACGAGCCCGAGCGCGCGAGCCGGATTCCGCTCGCGCCGTCCCGCACCCTCACGGCCGGGCTCACGCTCCGCGACCTCGGCCCCGCGCGCGGGGGACTCCGCGTGCGTCACGTGGGCACGCGTCCCGCCGATGAGGCCGGGGAAGTCCGCGCGCGGGGCCACACGATCACCGAGGCCTTCGGCGCGTGGCGGATCGGCGCGGTCGAGCTCTATGGGGCGGTGGACAACCTGTTCGACGCGGAATGGAACGAGGCGCAGTTCGCGACGACGTCCCGGCTCCGGGGCGAGGCGGAACCAGTGACGGAGCTGCACTTCACGCCGGGGGCCGGTCGGTCGCTGCACGTCGGCGCCAGCTACACCTTCTGACCGACGATCCGCTCACCAATCGAAGAACCGCTCGGGCCGGAGCGCTGACAGGTCCTCGGTCGGGGTCTGCCCGTTCATCATCAGGCGGAGCAGCATCGCGGTTATGCCCGCCAGCAAGACCCCGTGCCGGCCGTACCCCGCGGCATACCAGAGGCCCGGCAGCCGCGGCTCGGCGCCGAGGATCGGGAGCCCGTCGGGCGTCATGGGCCGAAGGCCCGCCCAGGAGCGGCTCACCGCGAGCTCCCCCAGCGGCGGGCAGAGCGCCACCGCGGCCGTCAGGATCCGCCCGAGGCCCGCCGAGGTCACCGAGGCGTCGTAGCCGACGTATTCCATCGTCGAGCCGGCGATGGCTTCGTCGCCCCGGGCGAGGAGATAGCAGTCGTGGTGGTACACGATCGCGTGCTCGACGCCGTCGGGCCAGGGCAGCGCGGCCATCTGTCCGCGCACCGGCTCGACCGGCATTGGTCGGGGCAGGCCGCGAATCAGCCGAACCCACGCGCCCGCCGCGAGCAGCACCGCGCCGGCCCCGTAGCGTGCCCGCCGCCCGGTCACACCGGTGATCCGATCGCCGCGCTGGTCCAGGGCGACGGCTTCGTCATCGACGAGATCGGCCGCGTGCGCGCGCGCGTCCGCGCGAAGCGCCGCGACCAGCCGGACCGGATCGAGCGCGCCCTCGTGCGGGGCCCAGAGGGCGCCCGCGCACGGTCCCAGCCAGGGGTAGCGCGCCCGCACCTCGTCCGCCTCGAGCCAGTCGCACACGTGACCCTGTTGCCGCTGCCAGGCGACCTTGGACCGCAGGTCGGCCGCCTCGGATTCGTGGAGGGCCACCGCCGCACTCCCCCCGCGCCAGAGCCGTACGTCCACACCCGTCGCTTCCCGCAGGGTGTCGGCCAGCTCGCAGTAGAGCTCACGTCCTGCCAGGCCGAGCTCGAACAGCAGATCGCCCTGACGACCCTCGATCTGCGGGGCCAGTATCCCCGCGGACGCCCGCCAAGCCTGCCCCCGTGCCCCCGCCGGATCGAGCACTACCACCCGGTGTCCGCTGCGCGCCAGCTCGCGGGCGCAGGCGGCGCCCACTACGCCTCCGCCGACCACGACAACGTCGTAGTTTTCAGACACTTAGTTGCTCGATGAAACTTTTTGAAACGTTGGGGCGTACAGAAACCGACTCCGGACGGGGGGAGAAGATATCATGCTGCGGACCCTGGCGGGCTTTGCGGTCTTCGCCGTCGTCGCCATCGTCGCATTCAAACTGCTCTTCGGATTGTTCGGCGCGCTGGTCGGGATGCTGATGAGCGTGCTCTGGTTCGCGTTCCTGGGCTGGCTGTTCTACATGGCGCTCAAGGTGTTGGCGCCGGAGACCGCGGCCCGGCTCCGCGAGATGATCACGGGCAAGCCGGCCGGGGCCTGAGCCTCAGGACGCGACGCCCGCCTCGCGCTCCGCGGGGGCGTCGGCCGGCGAGGCGGGTGGGCGGGCGGACGGCGGCGGGATCCGCAGACGCCCGCGCGCGCGCCAGAGCTCGAGGGCGGTCTCGAGCGGCTCGACCCGACTCGGACGCTGCCGCAGGTCATGCCGCTCCACCACCGGCACCGTATCGATGCGCCGCGCCGCCCGCGCGGTCTTCCCGATCAGCTCCGCGTTGGCCGCCCACCCATCCAGGACGAGCAGCCGATCCTCGTGCTCGCGCATCGCGTGGTGGAGCGTAACCAGCCGGAATGCCAGAAACCCGGAGAGCACATCCGAGACACCGGGGGCGCGCACCGCGCTCCGGAGGAGCCAGGGACCGGCCCGGCGCACCATGCGGCGGGCGCGCGACGGCTCGCCCTTGAGCAGCGATTCCGCCACCACGATGTCGGCCCCGCTGTCGAGCCGGCGCACGAGGTCGGGCAGGAACGCCGGCCCGTGGCTGAAGTCGGCAGGCATCACGATCGCCGCGTCGCGCTTGGGCCGGTCGGTCCGCTCGAGTGAGAGCCGCAGCAGCGACTCGACCGACGCGGCGTAGCCGCGCCGCGCCGCATGCCGCACGACGGTGAGCGGCAGCACGCGGGCATAGGGCTCCAGCACCTCGGGGGTGGCGTCGGTGGAGGCGTCGTCGGCGACGAGGAGCTGATACTCACGAGGGAAGGCCGTGAAGGTCTGGCGGATCTTCCACAGCAGCAGGCCGATCGTGGGCGCTTCGTTGTAGCTCGGAATACAGACGTAGAGCATGGCACACCAAAGCTAGGCACCGGCGTGCACGCTCGCCAGCAGGCCGCGCAGCTCGTCGAGCCCGAACGGCTTTCGCAGGTAGGGCCGGCGGACGGACTCGAGGAACGTGAGCGTGTCGCCGCGTATGGTGTCACCGGTGCTGAACACCAGCCGCGCCGCGCGGTCGGGCGAGCGGCGCCGAAGCGCCTCGTAGAACTCGCGGCCGCCCAGACGCGGCATGCGGAGATCGGTGATGACGACGTCGAATGCCTCGGCCAGGGCGCGCTCCAGCGCCACGTCGCCGTCTTCCGCGATCTCCACCTCGTGGCCCCACGCTTCGAGCGTCGCGCGCATGTAGTGGAGGATGTGCGGCTCGTCGTCCACCACGAGCACCCGGAGTCGCTCGAACCGCTCGGATGGCGCGGGCTCCGCCGGCGCGCTCGCTTGGCCTGATCGACCGAGAGGACTTAATACCGAGCGGACGCCGGTTGGGAGCTCGACGGTGAACGTGGCGCCGCGGCCCGAGCCCGCTCCGCCGGGATCGACGCGTATTGTTCCGCCATGCTCTTTCAGGA
>JBOHSY010000209.1:0-30447 GCA_050733355.1 Gemmatimonadales bacterium
GCGTCGGAGCTCGCCCGCGCCGTCGGCGAACGCGCACACCTCGGCCAGCGAGGCAGCCCCGCGCGCCTCGACCCCTTCGACCACCGCGGCTTCCGCCGCGTTCGCGGCCGGGAGCACGACACCGCGGCAGCCGAGGCTCCGGGCGCAGAGCGCCACCGAGAGCGCCCCGCGGACCGGGCGGAGATCGCCCTCGAGCCCCAGCTCGCCCACGACGAGATAGCCGTCGAGCCGCTCGACGGCGAGTTGGCCGCTCGCGATGAGAATCCCCAGCGCGATGGGCAGATCGAACGCCGAGCCGGTCTTGGGGCGATCCGCGGGGGCCAGGTTGCAGGTGATGCGCTTGAGCGGGAGCGTGAACCCGGCGCTCGCGAGGGCCGCCGTGACCCGCTCGCGGCCCTCCTTCACCGCGCCTTGCGGAAGGCCGACGGTGGCGAACGATGGCAGCCCGTTGGCGAGGTGGACCTCTACCTCGACGGGATAGGCGTCGATCCCGATGATGGCCGCGGATCGGAGGTGGGCGAGCACGCGCGCTCCGGGTGAAACTCGCCCAACCTGCGGTCGCGGTGACGCCGAACCGTCATCGCCATTGCGCGGCGCGGTACGGAAATGCCGCGGCCGTCTTCACAACGCACCCGGGGCTCAGTCGATCCGCGACACCCCGGCCACCCGGCCCGACCAGGTCGTCCAGGTGAGGCCGCATCCCGACTCGCCGAACGGCGGATCCGGGTGGCCCGGATTGCCGATGAGGTCGTGCAGCATCTCGTGCCGCACGACCATCTCGTTCTGAAGGAACGCCTCCGCCAGGAAAATCTCGTGGTCGTCGGTCCACCGCGCGACGCACGTGCCGCTCGGACACGCGAACTCGTCGCCCGGAACCCGGTAGAAGCGCAGTCGTTCGAAGTCGCCCTGGAGTACGGAGCAGGACTCGGTGGCATCGAACCACGTGCGGTACACCGCGGGCGGCTGGAAGCGCTCATGCAGACTCGGCGCGCTGGGTTCCGCCGCGCAGCCAAGCAGGGCGCCGAGCGCCCAGTGGGGCCATCCGAAATCGCGTCGCATGACCGCCACTGTGCCTCGCGCCGCCCGTCGCGGCCATGATGTCCGTCACACGGCGCTCTCGCAGCGGCGCGGCCCCGGAATTGCCGAACGATCTGCCAAGCCACTTCAACGCGTTGTCCGAGCCGCAGTTCCGACGTTCGGCGGACAATGCATCCAGCAGCGGTCTTGGCATTTCGCGGCAAGGGGTCCGCAGGAGCAAGGGCACTTCCATGAAGCACCGTCTGGGCGCGCTTGCGATGCTTGCGATCGTCTCGTTCCTCTGCGGCGGCTGGCTCCTCAACCGGGAACCGGCGGGCGAGGCGAACCTGCACCACCAGTCCCGTGTCCTCGAGACGGTGCTCTCCGTTATCTACGATCACTCGCTCGACTCGCCCAACCGCACCGAGCTGTTCCAGAACACCGCGCGCACTCTCGTTTCCCAGCTGCGCGATCCATACGCCGAGCTTCTGGTCGGCGACGGTTATCGCCAGTTCAACCGCCAGATGTCGGGCACCGGGGAAACCGACGTGCTCCCGCGCGCCGGTAACGCCACCGGCGGCGACGCGACGCGCATCCCCGCGATCTCAGCGGGAGTGCTGCTCTCGCCCACGGTCGGGTACGTCGCGCTCCACACCCTCAGCGAGGGCGCGGCGCAGGAGCTGGCGACCGAGATCTGGAGCCTTCGCAAGCAGGGGATGCGAACCCTGGTGCTCGATCTCAGGAACAATCCGGGCGGGCTCATCAAGCAGGGCGTGCAGGTGGCGGAGCTGTTCCTGAACCAGGGCGACACCATCGCCACGACCCGCGGGCGGAAATCGTCGCACACCAAGACTTACGTGGCCGGCTCCGCCGAGCGCTGGCCCGGACTGATGCTGGCACTGCTGGTCAACGACGGGACGGCGAGCTCCGCCGAGCTCATCGCCGGCGCGCTGCAGGACCACGATCGCGTCGTGATCGTGGGGCAGCCCAGCTTCGGCAAGGGCGTGCTTCAGACCACCTACCCCCTGGGTGGGGAGATGGCGATCAAGCTGACCACGGCCCGGTGGTTCACCCCCAGCGGCCGCAGCATCAACCGGCCGCGTACGAGATCCGACAGTGTCGTTGCCGCGCGTCGGCGGGCCACCGAAGCGAGTGGTGCCCGCTACCGGTCCGACGAGGGGCGCCGGCTGCGCGAGGGGCACGGTATCATGCCCGACGTCGTGGTGCGGCGCCAGGGATATACCGGCCGGGAGCGCGCATTCCTCGATTCCCTCGGCAGCAGCTATCCAGCCTTCCGCGCCGCCCTGTCCGACGTCGCGCTCAACGCGCGGGGTGACGGGAACGTGGTGGCGGAGGACTTTGAGGTGACGCCCGAGATGCGTGCCCGGGTTTACGGCGCGTTGATGGAGCGCGGGGTGCAGGTCGGCCCCGAGCTCTTCGCGTCGGCCGCGCGGTATGTGGACCGGCAGCTGTCACACGAGATCGCGCGCGAGCTGTTCGGCGAGGGCGCGGCGGACCGCCGGCGCCTCCTGGCCGACCGGCAGATGCGGGCGACGCTCGATCTGATCAACCGATCGGCATCACAGGGCGATCTGCTCCGCCTCGCCGAGCCGGGCCCGCAGTAGCCTTCCCGATTCCTTCCGCTCAGGCTGCCCGCGCGGGTGACGGCGGCAGCCACACCGTGATCGTCGTGCCCGCGCCCTCGGCGCTGTCCACCTCCACCGCTCCGCCCCAGCTCTCCACCAGCCGCCGCACGATCGGCAGCCCGAGGCCGGAACCACTCGTCGTGGTCGAGAACCTGGGCTCGAAGATGCGCGGGAGCAGCTCGGGGGCGATCCCGGCACCGTCGTCCGCCACCTCGAGGCACCCCAGCGACACCCGCACCGTGATCCGGGTGGCGGCCGCGTTCCTCGCGTTCTCCAGCAGGTTGACCAGCACCTCCTTCACCTCGTCCCGGCGCGCATCGCCCCAGGCCGGCGTCTTCACCTCCAGCCGCACGTCGGTGCCTTCTTCCGCGAGCCGGTAGAGCTGCACCACTTCCTCGGCCACCGCGCCGAGGTCCAGCCGCTCGAGCGGCTCCTGGCCGGCGGCCGGTGCGCCGAAGCGGCTGAACGCGCGCGCGATCGTATCCAGCCGGTCGATCTCGCCCAGGATCCGCCCGGCGGTCTCCTCCAGCACGTCGTCGAAGTCGCCCCGGCGGTCTTGCCAGACCCGGCGGAGATGCTGCACGCCGAGTCGAATGGGCGTGAGCGGGTTTTTGATCTCGTGGGCGACCTGGCGCGCCATCTCGCCCCACGCCAGAACGCGCTCGGCGCGCGACAGGTCGGTCACGTCGTTGAGGGCGAGCACCGCGCCGCGGAGATCCGGCCCCAGCGACGCGAGCTGGTACGTGATTCGACGTCCGCCGACGGTGAGTTCCGCGCCGGTTTCGTCCGCCGCGCCCCCCGCCGCGAACGCGCGCACGGCGGTGGCGAGCGGCCGCCAGTCGCCGTCCAGACGTTCGACGAAGTGGTCGTCCTCGTCGAGCGGAATGCCGAGCAGATCCACGGCCTGGCGATTGGCGATGATGATCCGGTTTTCCGGATCGAGACCGACGACTCCGGTGGCCACCGTGCCGAGCACGGTCGCGGTACGCCGGCGCGCCGCCTCGAGCGCGCTCTGGCTGGAGCGGATGTCCGCCGCCATGCGCTCGAACGCGCCGAACACCGGCTCGAACTCGAGCGGCGGATGGGCCGAGTGCGGCGGCATCGGCTGCCCCTTGCCCAGCGCGATGGCGGAGCGCCGGAGCTCGGATACAGGGCGCGACAGCGCGAGCGCGGCCCGGCGGGCGCCTCCGATCGCGGCCGCCACGCCGATGATGGTGGCGAGGAGCAGCACCAGCCCGAGATCGAGCTGGGTGGCGGCCAGCGCCGACTCGTCCGCCAGCTGGGGCGTCGCGAGCACCTCGAGCGCGGCGGGCGGCCCGGGACGCACCGTGCGGAAGCCCACCCGCTCGCCGAGGGACGGAATCGGCCCGGCGCGGGTCGCCTCGAGTTGCCCCCGGAAGGCGAGCGTCCGGAACGCGCCGGCATCCATGAGGGGTGACACGACACCGAGATCCTGCAGCACGGGGGCGCTGGTGGCCGCGAGCCGCCCGCCGCGATACACCGCCAGGTCGGCGCCGACCCGGCGGCTGAGCTCATTCAGCGCGGCGTCGAGCTCACTCTCGGGCGCGCGGGGCAGCTCCGGCGCGCCGGCGACCGCGTCGCGCAGGGTCTGCGTGATGAGGAGGTCTCGCCCCCGCTCGGCTTCCGCGGCAAGCCGCGCGAAGCCCCACAAGGAGAACCCGACCGCCGGAACGATGAAGAAGGCCGCGAGGGTGAAGGCGAGCCGCACGCGGAAGGAGCGAGCGCTCGTGCGCCACCGGAGTCGCGGCCGCGGCGCGCCGGCGACGAACTCGCCGATGCCCCAGACCAGCGCGAGCACCGCGACGTCGAAGAGCACGACGAGGAGTCCTCGCACGAAGAGCGGCAGCGGCCCGCGCAGATCGATCTCCGCGTGGATGCGGCGCGCGCCCCCGGGGAGATCGAGCCGGCCGTCCGCGCGCAGATACCATCCCTCGCGCCGCCAGTGCAGCACCTCGCGCACAGAGGCCAGCTCGGGGCCGGGCGGCGCGAGCGTGAGGCGGTAGAGTGACGATTGCCGCCGGTCGGGATCGAGCAGCCGGCCGAGCCGACCCGGCGCGACCAACCGCGAGCGCGGGCCGACGCCGACGCTGACCACGGCGCCCGGCTTCGTCCGGACCAGCAGCAGGTAGTGCACGCCCGGAATTCGCCGGAGCTGGGTCACGACCTGCGATTGTGCCGGCGGCATCGCCCGCACGAGCGACGAGAGGAACGGCAGCGGCAGGTCCAGCGAGTCGAGCGGCACCTCGGCCTGCACCTGCCCGCTGCCCGACCAGAGCGCCAGGTGCGCCGGATACGATTCCTCGCCCAGCTGCGACGCCGCCCAGAGCGCGTACAGGGCCGAGGCCGTTTCCGGCGGGCGTCCCTCGCGGATCAGCTCGCCAAAGCCCTCGAGCAGCGGTACGGCCAGCGGATCCGGTTCCCCGCCCAGACGTGCGACGTCGCGCTGGGCGACCTGCAGCCGGCCGGATAACTCCGCGCCCCAGGTCACGAGGGCGGCGAAGCTCCCGGCCACGACGCCGATCGCGGCAATCGTGGTCGAGCGGGGAGCGGGGAGCGTCACCAGCACCAGCGCTGGCGCCCACAGCAACGGATACCAGTCGGGCCAGCCGTCGTTGGGACTCCACGCCAGCATCCCCACGACGGAAGCCAATACGGCGATGCCGATGCCGACCCAGATGCGCGTTCGCGACGGCACGACGGCGCCCGCCCCGCGGAAGAGGGCTGCCGCGGTGGCGATTGGCACCGTGGCGGCGAACAGGAGGGTGAGCTCCCAGGTCAGCCAGAGTCCGGGCCCCGCGCCCCGGGCGGGCGGCGTGATGCCGCCGGCGAGCGACGCAACGAACCCGGGGGTGGCGAGCAACAGAAGCACGCCGAGCGCCATGCCCCACGACTGGCGCCGCCGGCGGCGACGCCAGAGCCAGATGGCGCCAAAGGTCAACACCAGGCTGGTGAGCCCGAGCAGGCCGGCCGAGCTCGAGAGCGGCCCCAGCGTGGATCGGAAGAACGTGGCGGGCGAGAAGAGTGCCTGGGCGCCGAGCAGCACGCCGAGCGGGGCACGCGCGGCGACCCACAGGCCGGTCGCGAGCAGGAGGTAGCGCTCGGCGGGCCGGCGCGCGAATGCCACGCCGACGACCAGGGTCAGCAGGAGGAGCCAGGTGAGCGGGCGGCCTACCCGCTGGAGGGTCAGCTGGCGGGCCGCGCCCTGCTCCGGCGGCGACGGCAGCAGGGCGAACAACACTCTAGACGCCGCGCTGCCCGGCTCCCGATAACGCAGCAGGTCCGGATCCGGCGGCGCCTCGCCGGGCGCGTAGACGGTCAGGGACACATCGGTCCGCCGGCGGATCTGCTCCGCAAGGGTGCGGTGGCGCTCGGGAACCGAGGGATGGGCCCAGACCAGCACGCTCGCCACCGCCACGCGGTCGTTCGGCGGGTGGCGGCGTGCCTCGAGCACCACGTAATATCCCGAGGCACGCACGCGGATCGAATCGCCCGTGCGGCTGGGAGGGAGGCGGTGCTGGCCGGCCCAGGCCCACGGAATCCCGGCGGGGTCCAGCACGACGACGCCCATTTCCGGGCCGAACGCAGGCACCGCCCGACCGAGGCGCCCGAAGGCCGCCTCCCGCTCGTCCTCTCCCACCTCGGCCGCGGTGGCGGCGAGCTGCTCCACCGCGTGATAGGCGGCGTGGAGCTCCCGCGTGGCGGTGCGCCCCGCGGCGGCCACGAGTTCCGCCCGCTCTTCCGGCCAGTGGTGCTCGACCGCATGGACCCGGTACTGCGCCACGGTGAGCCCGAGAACGAGCGCACCGCTGGCGGACGCGAGGGCGCCGCGGCGCAGGCCCCGCCAGGGCCGCAGCGCGGCCAGCCCGGTGCCGGCCGTGAGCCACACCAGGACGACCCAGTGCACCGCGGGCTGCCGAAGCCACTCGGCAGTCACCGCGCCGAGGACGAGTAGCAGCACCGGCCACCACCGAGCGAGATGCCTCAAGAACACCGACCCTGGCGCATGAAAGAAATGACCCCCGTGGCCGTCCGAGAGCGGCTGCGGGAGCGCTCGACTCTGCTCGTGCCGGTCGGAACGACCGAGCAGCACGGTCCCCACCTCCCGCTCGGATGCGACACGTTGATCGTTGAGCGCCTCGCCGACGATCTGTCCGCAGCGTTCGGCATCCCGCGCGCGCCGGCAGTCGAGTACGGCGTCCAGAGCCCGGAGCACACCTTTCCGGGGGGCGCGGCCCTCCGCCGCAAGACGCTGCACCGGGTGATGAACGAACTTATCGAGTCGTGGGAGCACGGGGCAGACGTCACGGAATTCATGATCCTGACGGCCCAGGGACACGATCCCCATCTTGAAGCGCTCAGCACGATCCGCACCGACGGCGCTGCGGTGCTGGTCGTCGACGTGTTCGCGCTGGACTTCGGCGACCTGTTGGAAACGCCCGGTCCGCCCGTCCAGGGCGGGGAACTGGACACGTCCCTGCTGCTGCACCTCGCCCCCGAGCTCGTCCGGCTCGAGCTCGCCCTCGGCGCGGAGCGCTCGTCGCCGCAGAAGGGTGAACGCCTGTATAGATTCATCTTCGAACGCGTCAGTCGCTGCCTCGTCCGACGATGACCACGACTCGATCCCCGATGCGCATCCTACTCGCCGCCCTCGCGCTGTCGGTCCCCGCCGCCGCCACGGCGCAGGACACCCCCACCGTGCGGTTGACCATCCAGCGGAACGGACGGGAGATCGGCCGGGAGGAATACTCGGTGCGAACCACCACCCCGGGCCGTGGCACCTCCCTTTCAACCACCGCCCGCTACCCCGGCACGCCGCCGACCCAGGTGTCTGCGACTCTGGAGCGCAGCCCGGAATCAGGCATAGCGAAGTTCGAGCTGGACGTGCAGGGGCCCGAGGGACCGCTGATCATCCTGGCGGCCGGCTCGGGCACCCGTCTCATCGTCCGCTCCGTCACGCGCGGTGCGGAGGCCGGGCAGGAGATGCCAGGGGGGCGGAACATCGTACTGCTCGATGAGTCGGTGTACGCCCTCTACCTCCAGGTGGCCGACCTGGCCACTCCGACCGGCGCGAGGTTGACCGCCGTGTTTCCGCGCTCGTCCCGCCGGGTCACCTTCACGGCGCGGCGCGAGTCCGGGGAGGGCGGTGGAGCGCGGGTCCAGCTCGCCGGCGAGCTTGCCGGAGTGCTCGCGCTGGACGCCCAGGGAAATCTCGCCCGGATCGAGTTGCCGGGCACCGGTACAGTGGTGAGCCGCGCGTCCAAGTGACGACGGCGCAGGCCTGAACCACCTCTTCGTCGCAACTTGAAACTTCCCCGATCCGGGCCCCGTAGAAGGGCCCGGACCTCCTCTCCTTGCAAAGGAACTCCCGCATGCCCGTCTGGCTCGTCGTGCTCGCGGCGTCATTCATCGCCGCCCGGCCCGCGCTGGCGCAGGACACGACCGTGACGCAGGTCCCGGCTTCGGACACGGCGCTGGCCGTGCGTCCACCGGCCACGACGGCGCTGACGCTGAGCGACGCGCTGACCCAGGCGCGCCGGAACAGCCCGGCATATCAGCAGGTCCTCAACAATGCCGATCCTGCGCGGTGGGGCGTGCGCAACGCCTACGGCGAGGCGCTCCCCTCGCTCCAGGTATCGAGCGGGCTCGGCTATACCGGGTCCGGCCAATCCCAGTTCGGCGCGTTCTTCGATCGCACGTCACCGTTCCTCAGCTCCAGCTACGACGTCGGCCTGTCCTGGCAGTTCAGCGGCGCGACGCTGGCCAATCCGCGGCGTGCCCGGTCGCTCGAACGCGCCACGGCTCAGGATATCGAAGGCGCCGGGATCTCGCTCCGCGCCGATGTCACCGATCAGTATCTCCTGAGCAAGGCGGCGTTCGCGCAGACCGAGGTCGCGCGCGAGCAGGTGCGCCGGAATGCCGAGTTCCAGCGGCTGGCCGAGGCGCGGTATCGGGTCGGTCAGGCCACGCTGCTGGACGTGCGGCAGGCGGAAGCGACGAGGGCCACGTCGGAGGCGGACCTGCTCCGGGCCTACCAGCAGGAGAACGAGGCCAAGCTCGAGCTCTTCCGGCGCATCGGCCTGGTCCCGCCGGCACCGATCGAGCAGATCGAGTTGCCGGACTCGTTTCCGGTGACCGCCCCCGACTACCAGCTCGACCAGCTGCTGGCGCTCGCCGAAGCGGAGAATCCCTCGCTCCGGGCGCTCCGGGAGCGGGAGTCGGCGGCGAATGCGAGTGTCAAGGTGGCGCGCTCGGAGTTCTTCCCCCGCCTCACCGCCCAGGTGGGTTGGTCCGGCTTCACCCAGCAGTTCACCGACGAGAACCAGTTGCTCGACCAGTCGCTGTCGGGCGCGCAGTCGTCGGCCGCGCAGTGCCAGTTCGACAACCAGGTGCGGGACGGCCTCGGCCTGGGTGGCACCACGCCGGACTGCTTCGGCGCCGTCGGCCTGAGCCCCGGCGGGGCGACGCTGACGGACGAGACGGGACAGGCCATCCGCGACCAGAACAGCGTGTTCCCGTTCGACTACACCGGCCAGCCGTTCCAGGCCCGGCTGACGGTTTCGCTCCCGATCTTCACCGGATTCGGCCGCTCGCTGCGTCTGGCGGAGGCCCGCGCGGCGCAGAAGGACGTGGATGAGAGCGTGCGCGCCCAGGCGCTCCAGGTCCGGACCAGCGTGCACGCGCGTTACCTCGCGCTGCAGACGTCGTACCGGACGATCGGGCTCCAGGAGCGCAGCCAGGCCGCGGCGCGCGAGCAGCTTCGCCTGGCGCAGGACCGCTACCGGGTGGGCATCGGGACCGCGCTCGAGATCACCGACGCCCAGACCGCCGTCCAGCGCGCCGAGGGCGATTACGTGAATGCCGTGTACGAGTACCACCGTGCCATCGCCGCGCTCGAGGCCGCGGTCGGCCGTCCCCTTCGCTAGAGAGGCATCGTCATGTCCCGTGGCATGAAGATCGGTCTGATCGTCGGCACGGTGGCGCTGGTGATCGGCGGCGCGGTGGCCGGCGCGGTGGTGGTGAAGAAAAGGAACCAGGCCACCGAAGTGCGGCTGGAGGATGTGGCGCGGCACGATCTCGTGGCCGCGGTCACCGCCAGCGGGCGGATCGAAGCGGAGAAGCAGGTGGACGTGACCGCCGACATCACCGGCCGCATCCTGCACATCGCGGTGCAGGAGGGCGACATGGTCCGCAAGGGACAGTTCCTGATCCAGATCGACCCAGTGCAGTTCGAGGGCGCCGTCGCCCGCAACGAGGCGCTCCAGGCGTCCAGCCAGGCGTCGCTGATTCAGGCGCGGACCAATCGCGATCAGGCCAAGCGGGCGCTGGACCGCGCGCTGGAGATCCGCCGCACGGCGCCGGACCTCATCGCGCCCGAGGCCGTTGAGCAGGCACAGCAGGCCTATGACGTGGCCGGGTCCACGTTCGCCGCGACCGAGGCGCAGGTCGAGCAGGCCCGCGCCGCCCTCAAGGAGGCCCGCGACAACCTGTCCCGTACCCGGCTCTACGCGCCCATGGACGGCCGCGTGGTGCGGCTCGCGGTCGAGGAGGGCGAGGTGGCGGTGCCGGGCACGTTCTCCAAGGAAACGGCGCTCCTCATGACCATCGCGGACATGTCCACGATCCTCGCCAAGGTGCAGGTGGACGAAACCGACGTCGTCCGGCTTGCGTCCGGTGATTCGGTGGACATCACGATCGACGCCTATCCCGATACCACGTTCACCGGGCGGGTGACCAAGATCAGTCACGCGGCCAAGCTCACGCAGACCGCGGCCGGCGCGCAGACCGGCGCCAACGACCGCGCAGTCGATTTCGACGTTGAGATCACGCTCAGGAATCCGCCGGCCGACATCCGGCCCGACCTGAGCTGCACCGCGCGGATCGTCACCGACACCCGCGACCGGGTGCTGGCGGTCCCGATCATCGCGCTCACCGTCCGCGACCACGAGCGGGTACCCAACGAGTCGGTGCCGGCGCCGCCGGAGGATTCGCTGAAGAAGAAGTTCAAGAAGAAGGAGACCGAGGGCGTGTTCGTCGTGCGGGAGGGCGTCGCCACGTTCCGGCCGGTCCGGGTCGGCATCGCCGGCGATGAGTACTTCGAGGTGCGGGACGGCGTTCGCGAGGGCGAGACCATCGTCGCCGGCACCTACCAGGCCATCCGCGGGCTCAAGGACGGCGCGAAGGTCAAGCGGGCCAAGGAGCAGGACAAGAACGGGGTCAAATCGGAGGCGACCGCGTCATGAGTGAGCCGGTGATCCGCATCCGGGACCTGACCCGGGACTACGTCATGGGTACGGACACGGTGCGCGCGCTCCGGGGCGTGTCCATCGACATCGAGCGGAACGAATACGTGGCGATCATGGGGCCGTCCGGCTCCGGAAAGTCCACGCTCATGAACCTGGTGGGCTGCCTGGATACGCCGAGCGCCGGCGAGTACTGGCTCAACGGTCACGAGGTCTCCCGCCTCAGCGACGGCGCGCTGGCGAGCGTGCGCAACAAGGAGATCGGGTTCGTCTTCCAGACGTTCAACCTGCTCGCGCGCGCCACGGCCCTGCACAACGTCGAGCTGCCGCTGGTCTACGCGGGGGTCTCGGCCGCGGCGCGGCGCGCGCGGGCCGTGCGCGCACTCCAGGCCGTGGGCCTGGGCGATCGGATGGACCACCGGCCGAACGAGCTCTCCGGCGGGCAGCGGCAGCGGGTGGCGATCGCGCGGGCGCTGGTCAACCAGCCGTCCATCCTGCTCGCCGACGAGCCCACCGGCAACCTCGACTCGACGACGAGTGCGGAGATCATGCGCCTGTTCGGCGAGCTGCACGCGAGCGGGCAGACCGTCATCATGGTAACCCACGAACCCGAGATCGCCGCGTTCGCCGAGCGCGTGATCGTGCTCCGGGACGGCCAGGTCGCGTCCGATCGGCTGAATCGGGACGCAGCAGCATGAAGCTATCCGCTATCCGCTATCCGCTATCCGCCCGTTCCGCGGTCGCTCGGTGCTTCGCGCGCCGAGCCGACCGGCAGCCGAGCGAGCGGATAGCGGATAGCGGATAGCAGATAGCGGATAGCAATGCCCGTTCTTGAAGCCATACGCATGGCCCTCCGGACCATCCGCACCCAGAAGCTGAAGAGCTTCTTCTCGCTCATCGGCGTGCTGATCGGGGTGACGTTCCTGATCGCGGTGGTCTCGATCGTGCAGGGCATGAATCAATACATGGAGGAGCGGTTCGCCAACGGCCTCATCGGGGTGAACAGCTTCGAGGTGCGGCGCTTCCCCTTCCTCGACAACGGTGACGTCCCGGCCGACACCTGGCGCGAGTGGCTCCGCCGCCCGCGGGTCAATTACCGCGAAGCGGCGTTCCTCAAGGAGCGAGTACAGACGCCGGCGATCTGGGCGCGGGTGTGCTGGGAGCGCGAGCTCGACGTGGAGGTCGGCAACCTCCGCGGCGGCGTGGATATCCAGGCGGCCGACAACGAGTTCTTCCGCATCAAGGGCTACCGGATCGCCGCGGGCCGCACGTTTACGCCCCAGGAATCGCAGACGGGAGCCTCGGTCGTGGTCATCGGCGACCTCGTGCGCGAGACGTTCTTCCCCAACCTCGACCCGGTCGGCCGTGAGCTCACGCTCGCGGGCATCCCGTACCGGATCGTGGGCGTGGTGGAGGCGCAGGGCTCGCTGTTCGGGATCTCGCTCGACCGCTTCGTGATCGTGCCCTTCACCGCGCCGGTGCGCCGCGAAGCCTGCGCGCAGAACGTGGTGCACGAGCTCTGGGCCGGCACCGACTCGCCCCACCAGATGAAGCGGGCGGCCGCCGAGGCGGAGGAGCTCATGCGCATCGCACGCGGCCTCAAGCCCGACCAGGACAACAACTTCTACGTGCAGACGGCGGAGGGCGCCCTGGGCACGTGGGACAAGATCTCGCGCATCCTGTTCCTCGCGCTCCCCGGCCTGGTCGGGATCTCCCTGGTAGTGGGCGGCATCGTCATCATGAACATCATGCTCATGGCCGTGAGCGAGCGCACCCGCGAGATCGGGATCCGGAAGGCGCTGGGCGCGCGGCGGCGGGACATCCTGGCGCAGTTCGTGGTGGAGGCGGCCACGCTCTCCACCGCGGGCGCCGCGCTCGGCATCCTCACCGGATTTCTCCTCGCCTGGGCCGTGGAGACCCTCTCGCCGCTGCCGGCCGCCGTGGCGCCCTGGTCGATCGGTCTCGCCGTGTTCCTCGGGGTCGCGGTGGGCATCGTGGCAGGCGTCTACCCCGCCAGCCGGGCCTCGCGACTCGACCCCATCGTCGCGCTGAGGGCCGAATGACGCGGCGCGGCGCGGCGGCCACCCTCTCCCGCATCGGCGAAGGCGTCTCGATCGCGCTGGACTCGCTCCGCGCCAACAAGGTCCGGGCGGCGCTCACAATCCTCGGCGTGGCGATCGGCGTGACCGTGGTGATCGCCATGGGCGCGGCCATCACCGGCATCAATCGGAGCATCAGCGGGATCCTGGAGCAGGCGGGACCGAAGACCTTCTTCGTGTTCCGCTGGTTCTCGACCGGTATCCACGTGGGCCCCGACGATCCCCGCGAGGCGAACCCGCCGCTGACGCCCGAGGACGCCGACCGGCTCCGCGCGCTGTCGTCGGTGCGCGACGTGAGCGTCTCGGAGTTCGCGCAGGGCCCGGTGAGCTACGAGGACGTGAGCCTCAAGGGCGTGAACATGGCCGGGTTCACGCCCAACTGGATCAGCGTGAACGGGGGCGACATCCTCCAGGGCCGCAACTACACCCAGGCGGAATACCTGGCCGGCCAGCACGTCGTCGTGATCAACGATATCCTCGCCAAGGAGCTGTTCCCGGGGCTGGATCCGATCGGCAAGGTGATCCGCATCTTCGGTCAGCCGTTCACAGTCGTGGGCATGCACGCGGAGCCGGCGTCCTTGTTCAGCAACGCCGACGAGTCGCGGCTCGCAATTCCCCACACCGTCTTCACCAAGGTGGCCGATTACGAGAAGGGGTTCATGCAGTTCGCCGTGGTGCCTACGGCCACCGCGACGGTGCAGGACGCGCAGGACGACGTCATCGCGGCGCTCCGCACGGCGCGCGGGCTTCGCCCCGGCACGGACAACAACTTCGCCGTGATCTCGCAGAACAAGCTGTTGGATACGTTCAACAGCATCACGGCGGGCTTCTTCATCGCCATGATCGCGCTGTCGAGCGTAGGCCTGATGGTGGGCGGTGTCGGCGTGGTCGCAATCATGATGATCTCGGTCACGGAGCGCACCCGCGAGATCGGGGTGCGCAAGGCGCTCGGCGCCACCCGCCGCGAGATCATGTTCCAGTTCCTGATCGAGGCCGCCACGCTCACCCTGGTGGGCTGCCTCATCGGCATGGCGCTCGGCGCGGCCATCGCGTGGGCCATCCGTTCCTTCAGCCCGGTGCCGGCCACGGTTCCGTTCTACTCCATCGTCGCGGCGGTCCTGGCCTCGATCCTGACCGGCGTGCTGTTCGGCCTTTACCCCGCGAGCAAGGCGTCGCGGCTGGACCCGGTCGAGGCGCTCAGGTACGAATAGACGGGCGCTTATCTTGCGCCATGTCCCTTGCCGAAGCCCTCCGCCTCGCGCTCCACGCCGTGTGGGCCGCCAAGCTCCGCTCCTTCTTCACGGTCCTCGGCATCATCGTGTCGGTCGGATTCCTGGTGGTCGTCGTCGCGATCATCCAGGGGATGAACGCGTACGTGAAGGAAAACCTCACGGGCGCCATGATCGGAACCAACGCGTTTCAGGTGCGCCGGACGCCGATCTCCGTGGGGCTGCTGGACGACGACGAGGTGCGCGCCATCGCCAAGCGGCCGCTGATCACGCGGGACGAGGCGGAGATCGTGCGCGCGACGCTCCCCGACGCGGAGGCGGTCTCGCTTCAGTCGGGCTGGCCGGCGCCAGTGAACGACGTGAGCTATCGCGGCCGGCGGGCGGAAGGGACGATCGTCCTCGGGGTGACCCCGGAGTACCAGGTCGTGCAGGACTACCGGCTTTACGCCGGGGCCCCGCTCGCCGAGCCGGACGTTCGGGAGCGACGCCAGGTTGTGATGCTCGGCTACGACGTGGCCGATCGCCTGTTCGACGAGCCCGCGCAGGCAATCAGCAGGCGGGTACGGGTCGGTGACCACGAGCTCGCGGTCAAGGGCGTGTTCGAGAAAAAGGGCCGCGTCCTCGGCCAGTCCTTCGACCTTTTCGTGCTGATCCCGATCTCGACCTTCGAGACGATGTACGGTCGTCGCAGGACGACGGTCGTATCGGTCAAGATGACCACGGCGGACGCGATCGACGGCGCGATGGCGCGCGCGGAGGAGGCGATGCGGCTCGCGCACCGGCTGGGGCCGGGCGAGCCGAACGATTTTACGGTGGACAAGGCCGACGCCCTGGTCGCGTTCTGGCGCAGCCTCACGCGCCTCCTGTTCACGGCGATCCCGGTGGTCGTCGGCATCGGGATTGTGGTCGGCGGGATCGTCATCATGAACATCATGCTCATGAGCGTCACCGAACGCACCCGGGAGATCGGCCTGCGCAAGTCGCTCGGCGCGACGCACCGGGACATCGGGCGGCAATTCCTGGTGGAGGCGGTGCTGCTCTCGGCGGTCGGCGGCTGCCTGGGCATCGCGGCCGGCTGGGCGGCGTCGCTCGCCGTGACCGAGCTGACCCCGCTGCCGGCGCGGGTCACTGCGTGGTCCGTCGCGGTCGCCCTCGGGCTCGGCGGCGGCACGGGAATCGTGTTCGGGGTGTACCCGGCCGGCCGTGCGGCGCGGCTCGACCCCGTGGCCGCCATGCGGGTCGAATAGCCGCGGTGGCTGGCCTGCTCCGGACCGCGGGCGAGGGAGCCGGCATCGCCCTCAACGCGCTGCGGTCGAACAAGCTCCGCTCGACGCTGACGATCCTCGGCGTGGTGATCGGTGTCGCGACCGTCATGGCCATCGCGTCGCTGGTCCAGGGCATCCGAGCGCAGATCTTCAACGCGGTCGAGGTCGCCGGACCGCAGGTGTTCTACGTCCTGCGGTTCTTCACCCAGACACCGCTGGACCCGAGCCGCCTGCCCTACGAGCTGCGGATCCGGCCGATTCTGGAACAGTCGGACGCGGACGCGATCCGGCGGCTGCCCCAGGTGAGCTACGCGGAGATGTGGATCCAGATCTTCTCCCGGCTCGCGTACGCCGGGGAGCGCACTCAGACCACGATCGTGTACGCGGCCGACGATCGGTTCATGGAGGTCGTCGGCGGGACCTTGCTGCGAGGTCGGGTGTTCAGCCGGGCAGAGTTGTCCCGCGGCGAGCCCGTCATCGTGCTGGAGGAGAACGTCGGCGACCGGCTCTTCGGCCAGCTCGATCCGCTCGGAAAGACCGTGCGAATGAACGGGCGGGCGATGCGCATCATCGGCATCTACCAGAAGCCGGGCAACGTCTTTGAGCCGCCCGGCCAGGAGATCGCCGGAGCCATCCCGTTCCGCGCCGGCAAGGACAACTTCCGCTACAACGACAGCTACGACCTGTTCCTCTCGGTGAAGGCGCGGTCGGGCGTGCCGGTCCCGGATGCGAAGGACGCGGTCACGGTCGCGCTGCGCCGGGCGCGGAGCCTCCGCCCCGGCACGCCGAACACGTTCGATCTCGTCACCCAGGACCAGATCCTGGACGTGGTGACCAACTTCACCTCCTATTTTTTCATCGCCATGGTGGCGCTTTCCAGTGTGGCGCTGCTCGTCGGTGGGATCGGGGTGATGGCCATCATGATGGTGTCCGTCACCGACCGCACGCACGAGATCGGCCTGCGGAAGGCGGTCGGCGCCACGCGCCGCGAGATCCTGTGGCAGTTCCTCGTGGAAGCGGCGACCCTGACCTCGGTGGGCGGCGCGGCCGGGATCGTCGTCGGGCTCGGCGCGGGCGAGCTGCTCAAGGCGGTGCTTCGCATGGACACCGCCGTGCCGCTCTGGAGCGCCGCGGTAGCGGCGGCCGTGAGCGTCGGGATCGGCCTGGCCTTCGGCCTCTACCCGGCCAACCGCGCCGCCCGGATGGACCCGGTGGAGGCGCTGCGGCACGAGTGAAGAGTCCCGTGTGCAAATCGGGCGGGTCCGCTCATCTCCCGCGACCATTCCGCACTGGAGACGTCATGCGCGCCGTATGGGTTCCCCTTCTCGTGGCCTCCCTGGCCGCGGGCTGCCAGATGCGCTCCGCGCCGGCCGAGCTGGACCGGCGCCCGGCTGACCTGCCCAGCCTCTCGAAGGACGCGGCCTCCCCGGGCGCCGCGCCGGCCCCGGCCGGCATGCTGGGGCGTGCAAATGCTGGCCGCGCCGCCCCCGAAGAACTCAGCAGCCAGCAGGGTCGCCCCGCGTTCACGGCCGGAACGGCCAACGTGGCGCCCAGCATGGTCATCCGTACCGGCCATGCGACCGTCGAGGTCGATTCGCTCGAGCCCGCCGTGGCCGCGCTCCGGCTCGCCGCGCAGCGGGTCGGCGGCTACGTGGCGAACGCGACCGTGACCGCTGGCCGGGAGCAGCACCACACGGCGATGCTGGAGGTGAAGGTGCCGGCCGCCCGCTTCGACGACCTCATCGCGGGCCTCCGCCCGCTCGGCCGGGTGGAAAGCGTCAACGTCACCGCCGAGGATGTGGGCGAGGAGTACGTGGACGTGACGGCGCGCATCGCGAATGCCCGCCGGCTGGAGGAGCGGCTCATCGACCTCCTTGCCACCCGCACCGGCAAGCTGCAGGACGTTCTCAATGTCGAGCGCGAGCTGGCGAGGGTCCGCGACGAGATCGAGCGTTACGAGGGGCGCCTCCGCTTCCTCAAGACCCGCACGGCGCTCAGCACGCTGTCGGTGTCCATCCACGAGCCGCTGCCGATCACCGGCAACCCGTCCACCGGGGACGTGGTGGCCGAGGCGTTCCGGCGGGCGTGGCGGAACCTTCTCGGCATGGTGGCAGCCGGTATCGCATCGCTCGGCGTGCTGGTCCCGGTCGTGCTGCTGGGCGGCACGGCGGTGGCGGTGGTACGCCGCTGGCGGAGGACGGCGCCGGTGCAGTAGTGCTAGTGCTAGTGCTAGTGGCGGCACCAACACTAACACTAACACTAGCACTGGCACTATCTTGGCCCCATGCCCGTCGACATCCTCGCCATCGCCGCCCACCGCGACGACGTCGAGCTCACTTGTGCCGGCACGCTGCTCCGCGCGGTGGATGCGGGGTATCGTGCCGCCGTGCTCGACCTCACCGCCGGGGAGGCCGGAACGCTCGGCAACGCGACGGTCCGGGCCGCGGAAGCGGAAGCCGCCGCCCGGGTGCTCGGTCTCACGGAACGGCGGAACGCCGGCCTCCCGGACGCGCGCATCGCGAACGACGAGCCCAGCCGCCGTGTGCTGATCGAGCAGATCCGGCACTTCCAGCCGCGCGTCGTGATCCTTCCCTTCCCTGTCGGCCGGCACCCCGATCATCGAATCGCGTCCGAGCTCGGCCGTGATGCCTGCTATCTCGCCGGCCTGGCCCGCTACGAAGCGGCCGGATCCCCGCATCGGCCACACAAGCTTCTGTACGCGCTCGCCTACCGGGAGGACCCCGTGAAGCCGACGTTCGTCGTCGACGTGAGCGCGCAGTTCGAGCGGAAGATGGCCGCCATCCGCTGCTACGCGAGCCAGTTCGAGGGCGCCACGGCCGCCGGTGAGATCTTCCCCACCGGGCAGGATCTCTATTCGCTGGTCGAGACGCAAAACGCCCACTACGGGTCATTGATCCGCTGCAGGTACGGCGAGCCGTTCCACACGGCGGAGACCATGCGGGTGGACGACGTCGTCGCGCTGGACGTGCAGAGCCTGTGATCGACATCCAGTGAGGCCCCCGCGCGCCCTCGGGTTCGCGATCGCCTGCGTGGCGGCCGCGACGCTGTTCGCCGAACTCGCGCTCACCCGCATCTTCTCGGTTCTCTTCTACTATCACTTTTCGTTCTTCGCCGTCGCCCTGGCCATGTCGGGGCTCGCTCTGGGCGGGCTCTGGATCGCGCGGTGGCCGGTGCAAACGCTGCCGGAGGGGGAGTTCGCCCGGCGCATCGCGACGCTCGCGCTGGCCGGTGCGGTCATCGGTATCCTGGAGCTGCTGCTGTTTGCGATGCTGCCTCCGGCGGCCGGTTCGGGCGCCGCCGTCGTCGGCAGCATCGTGCGATGGCTCCCCCTCTTCGTCATTGCGGGCGCCTTTCTCGCAGCGGGGTTCGCGCGCCGTCCGGACTGGATCGGCGAGCTCTATGCGTGGGATCTCGTCGCGGCCGCAGCGGCCTGCCTCGTCACCATACAGGTGTTGAGGCTGGTGCCCGGTCCGGCGGCGTTGTTCGTGATTCCGGTGCTGTTCGGCGGCGCGGCGGTGGCGATTCGGCCAGCGGGCAGACTCCGGCGACTCGGCGGGGCATCGCTCGCACTCGCGTCCAGCGTGGCGCTCGCGGTCGGGAGCCGCGGGAGCGGCCCGCTGATTGGCTTGAACGACACCCCGCCCGGCGCCCGCGTCGTGTTCGAGCGATGGAACGAGTACAGCCGCGTTCAGGGCCGCTTCTGGCCGCGGCGGCCGCGGGAGGTCGAGTTCGTGATCGACCGCTCCGCGGCAACGCAGATGCCGCTGCTGCCGTCCGGCGCGCGTGGCCGCGCGCCCGAGCCCGATTCGACGTGGGCCCGCGGGGTCCAGGCAGTTCCGTATATGCTCGATCGCCCGCGCGACCGCGTCGCCATCATCGGGATCGGAGGCGGCGGGGACTTCCTGCCGCCGCTGGCCAGGGGCGCGCGAGAGGTCGTCGGCTTCGAGTACAACCGGACCTTCATCGACCTGCTGCAGCGGGATTTCGTCCACTGGAATGCGATCGCCACGCGCCCGGACATACGCATCGTGCACGGCGAGGGGCGGACCGCCCTCGGCCACGATCCGCGGCGGTTCGACGTGATTCAGGCGTCCCTGACGGACACCTGGGCCGCCACTGCCGCCGGTGGTTTCGTCCTGGCGGAGAACGGACTGTACACGCTGGAAGGCTGGTCAACGTTGCTCGGCGGGCTCGCGCCGGACGGCGTGCTGACGATGACCCGATGGTATCTCACCGCCGCGCCCATCGAAGCGCACCGGCTCGTCGCGCTCGCTGCGGCGGCGCTCGAGCGAGCCGCGGTACCGGATCCGCGGAATCATGTGCTCCTGATCACCGGCCCGCTGGTCTTGACGGACGAGGACCCGCTCTTCGGTCCCGTGCGTCACGTCACCATCCTCGTTTCGCGCAAGGCGTTCAGTCCGGGCGAGGTCGGGCTCATCCGCCAGGCCAGCGCCCGCCGCGGATATGCGGTTCTCGCCGCGCCGGGAGCGCCCGGCCCCGACTCGACGATAACGGCGCTGCTCGACCCGACTCGTCGCGAGCGCGCCATCGCGACCCACCCCTACGACATCAGCGTTCCAACGGACGTCCGACCCTATTTCTTCCTTCAGCTCCGTCCCGCCGACGTGGCGCGCCTCCTGGCGAGCGATCGGCCCAGCATGCTGACCGAAGTCTCGCTGCATCCCGTCCGGGTCTTCGTCGGGTTGGTGATCGCGGCGCTGGCGTTGACGGGGCTCGTGCTCCTCATCGCCGGCCGACGCGGTGGGCCGGACGACCAGCGCACCCCGCTCGCGATCCGGAGCTACTTCGCGGCGATCGGCGTTGGCTATATGCTGGTGCAGCTCGGCCTGCATCAGCGGCTCATCGTGGTGCTCGGGCATCCCACTCACGCACTCGCCGTCGTGCTCTTCGCGATGCTGCTTGGCACCGGCGCAGGCGCGCTCGCGAGCCGTCGACTCAAGCACCGGCCGGAGCTGGGCTGGCTGGTGATCGTTGCGGCGGTGGCTGGCGTTGTCCTGGCATTCGGGCGCATCCCTGCGATCGACCGGATCGACGCGGAGGCGTGGCGCCTCGTCACGACGGGCAGCATGGTGCTCGGGGTCGGCGTCGCGCTGGGACTCGCGTTCCCCCTGGGTGTCGCGCTCGCCGCGCCGGCTGGCGAGCGGTCGGTTCAGCGGATGTGGGCGATCAACGGCGCCGCCTCCATCGCCGGGGCGGCGCTGGCTGCCCTGGTCGGCCTGGCGGCCGGCAGCCGGGTCACCGTCCTGGCGGGCCTGGGCTGCTACGTCGCCGCGGCGGCGGCCGGCGTCTACACCCGCCGCCGAGCCGCTATTTTCCAGCCATGATGCACCGGCCTGTCTACCTCGACAATGCCGCCACCACGCCCCTCCGCCAGGAGGTTCGTGACGCGATGCTGCCCTACCTGGAGGAGGTATTCGGCAACCCCTCCAGCGCGCACCGCTACGGCCGCGCCGCGCGGGCGGGCGTGGAGCAGGCAAGGCGCCAGCTGGCCGCCGCGCTCGGGGCGGACCCGACCCAGGTGGTGTTCACGTCCGGCGGCACCGAGGCGGACAACCTGGCCGTCGTCGGTGCGGCGCTGGCGGCCCGGGCGCAGGGGACCCCCGCGCGAGTCACCGTCTCCGCGATCGAGCACAAGGCGGTCCTCGCCGCCGCACACTTCGTGACGGCGCTCGGCGGCGACGAGGAATTGCTGCCGGTCACGGCGCACGGCCAGGTGGATCTGGACGCCCTGGACGCGGCCCTTGCGCGCCGCCCGGCGGTCGTGTCGGTCATGTGGGTGAACAACGAGACGGGCGCGATCCAGCCGGTCGACGAGATCGCCGGGCGTTGTCGGGCCGCGGGCGTCCGGTTCCACACCGACGCCGTGCAGGCGTTCGGCCAGCTTCCGATCCGGTTCGAGCAGCTCGGCTGCGATCTCCTGACCGTGTCGGCCCACAAGATCGGGGGACCCAAGGGCGCGGGCGCCCTGGTCGTGCGGGAGCCCGGCCTGCTCGAGCCGCTGATCCGCGGCGGGTCGCAGCAGGGAGGTGTGCGGCCGGGAACGGAGAACGCGGCCGGCGTGGCGGGCTTCGGGCGTGCCGCCGAGCTCGCGGCCCGCGAGCAGCCGGCGCATGCGTGCCGGCTGGCGGGCCTCCGTGCCAGGCTTCGGGACGCGCTCCGCGCCGCGGTGCCGGACACCCATGTCGTGGGCGACGGCCCGGACTCGGTGCCCCACATCCTCACGGTATGCGTCCCCGGCGCGGATTCCGAGGCGCTGCTCATGCACCTCGACCTCGCCGGGGTGGCCGCCGGGAGCGGCTCGGCGTGCACCACAGGCACCATCGAGCCATCGCACGTGCTCGCCGCGATGGGCATTCCACGCGAGCTCGCGATCGGCGCCGTCCGCTTCAGCCTGGGCCGGGAGACCACCGACTCCGAGGTCGACCGCGTGGTGGCAGTGTTCCCGGAGGTCGTGTCGAAGGTCCGTTCGCTCGCCGCGGTTCTCGGCCGATGAGCGGAACGCGCACGCGCGTGCTGGCAGCCATGTCGGGCGGCGTCGACAGCTCCGTCGCCGCGGCTCGGCTCGTCGAGCAGGGCTACGACGTGATCGGCGCGACGATGAAGCTGTTCTGCTACGGCGACTCGGTGCCGGACCGCCCGTGCTGCTCGCTCGATTCGATCACCGACGCGCGGGACGTCGCGAACACGCTCGGCATCCCGCACTACGTGCTGAACTTCGAGCATCGGTTCGCGCTGCACGTGATCCGGAACTTCGTGGACGAGTATTCGCGCGGGCGGACCCCGATTCCATGCGTCCGTTGCAACTCGTTCACCAAGTTCCGCGACCTGCTCGCGCACGCGGACGCCCTCGGTTGCAGCCACATCGCCACCGGACATTACGCCGTCACGAAGGACGGCGCGCTGTTCCGCGGCCGTGACCGCGCCAAGGACCAGACCTACTTCCTCTGGGGAATCGACCGCGCCGCGGTCGACCGGATGCTCACGCCGGTGGGCGAGCTCACCAAGGCCGAGACGCGGGCATACGCGCGGCGCCTCGGGCTCCGGACGGCCGACAAGCAGGAGTCGGTCGAGATCTGCTTCGTGCCGGACGACGACTATGCCGCCGTGCTGGAGCAGCACCTGCCCGCCGACGCACCGGCGCTGTCGCCGGGAGCGTTCGTGACCACGGACGGCACGGTCCTGGGCGAGCATCGCGGCTACGGCCGGTTCACCGTCGGGCAGCGGAAGGGCCTCCCGGGCGGCGCCGACGCGCCGCGCTATGTGATCGAGATCCGCCCGGCGTCACGCGAGGTGGTAGTCGGAGGCGCCGCGGAGCTCGGCCGCGACCAGGTGCGTCTCGACGAGATCAACTGGCTGGCGGTGCCCCTGGCGCCGGGCGCCCGCTGCGACGTGCAGCTCCGCTACCGCTCCCGCGCCGTTCCGGCCACAGTCGCCGCCGCGGCGACGGAATGCCTCGACCTCCGGCTCGACGAGCCGGCGCGCGCGGTGGCGCCGGGGCAGTCGGGCGTGCTCTATGACCCGGAGGGCCGGGTGCTCGGCGGGGGGGTCATTTCGTAGCCATGGGCCACCTCATCATCCGCCTGCTGATCAACGCCGCCGCGCTGCTGGTCGCGGTGTGGCTGATCCCCGGCATCGAGTTCGTGGGCGGGCCGGGCAAGCTGCTTGGCGTCGCCGCGGTATTCGGCATCGTGAACGCGCTGGTGCGGCCGATCCTCACCATCCTGAGCTGTCCGCTCATCGTGATCACACTCGGCCTGTTCGCCCTCGTGATCAACGCCGTCCTGCTCCTTCTCACCGGCTATCTGTCGGAGGCGTGGAACCTTGGCTTCAGCGTGGACGGGTTCCTCTCGGCGTTCCTGGGCGGGGTGGTGATCGGCCTGGTGAGCACGGTGCTGACGCTTACGGTCGGGGGGCGGCAGGAGTAGAGCACGGGAGAGGGAGGGAGAGGGCGGGAAATGATGCCTCGTTACACGCCCGTGACAGTCTATACCGCCAGCCGCATGCGGCACCGTAGATTGGAGCCATGACCCAGGTCGCACGCACGCCCGTTCCGGCCGATCCGTCGCTGGCCGACCTGCGGCATCCGTCGCTCTACCTGAACCGCGAGCTCTCCTGGCTCGAGTTCAACCGGCGCGTGCTGTACGAGGCGCAGGATTCCCGCACGCCGCTTCTGGAGCGGCTCAAGTTCCTCGGCATCTTCAGCAGCAACCTCGACGAGTTCTTCCAGGTCCGCGTCGCGGGCCTCAAGCAGCAACTGGCCGCCGGTATCGTGGAGCGCACCGCGGACGGCATGACGCCCGAGGCCCAGCTCCGCGCCATTTCGGCCACGGTGCGGGAGCTTACCCGACAGCACCGGCAGACCCTCATGCACGAGGTGATCCCGGCCCTGGCTCAGCATGCCCTGCACCTCGAGCTCAACGTGGGCGACCTGACCCCGGCGGACCGCGAGCATCTGGACCGCTACTTTCAGGCGAACGTCTTTCCGGTGCTCACTCCCCTGGCCGTGGACCCGGGGCACCCGTTCCCGTACATCTCGAACCTGAGTCTTTCGCTCGCGGTGGTTCTGCGGGGAACCGACGGCGAGGAACGCTTCGCGCGGGTCAAGGTGCCGAAGATCCTGCCTCGTTGGGTCCCGCTCACGGCGCCGCATCGGTTCGTGCCGCTCGAGCAGGTGATCGGCGCCAACCTCGAGAGCCTGTTCCCGGGCATCGAGATCCTCGGCTGGTACACGTTCCGGATCTCGCGGAACACCGACCTGCAGCTCGACGACAGCGACGAGGCCGAAGACCTCCTGAGCCTGATCCAGGAGGAGGTGCGGAACCGGCGCTTCGCAGAGGTAGTGCGGATCGAGGTGCACGCCTCGATGCCCGAGTCGCTGCGTCAGCTCCTCCTCGCCGAGTTCAACGCGGAAGAGGACCAGGGCGGCGCATCGCTGACCCGTGACGACCTCTACGAGGTGATGGGACTCCTGGACACGGCCGACCTGTTGAGCCTCGCCAACCTGGACATTCCGGAGCTCCACGACCCGCCGTTCCACCCGGGCACGCAGCCCAGGCTGGTCGGCACGCGAAACGTCTTCGAGGTGATCAAGGAAGGCGACCTCTTCCTGCACCACCCCTACGACAGCTTCGCGACCTCGGTGGAGCGGTTCATCCAGACCGCCGCCGACGATCCGGACGTGGTGGCCATGAAGCTCACTCTCTACCGCACCGGCGGCGATTCGAGCATCGCGCGGGTGCTGGCGCACGCTGCCGAGCGGGGCAAGCAGGTGGCGGTGCTGATCGAGCTCCAGGCCCGCTTCGACGAGGAGAACAACATCATCTGGGCGCAGCGGCTGGAGGACGTCGGCGTGCACGTGAGCTACGGCGTGGCGGGGCTCAAGACGCATGCGAAGGTGATGCTCGTGGTGCGGCGCGAGGGCGACACCATGCGCCGGTACGTGCACATCGGCACCGGCAACTACAACCCGAAGACCGCCCGACTCTACACCGACTTCGGTCTGCTGTCGGACAACCCGGACCTGGGCGCCGACCTGACGGACCTGTTCAACGTGCTCACCGGCTTCGCCTCGCCGGTGGGCTATCGCAAGCTGATCGTGGCGCCGCGCGGGATGCGCGAGCAGTTCATCGAGATGATCCGGCGCGAGATCCGACACCGAGAGGCGGGCCGGCCGGCGCGCATCTTTGCCAAGATGAACGCGCTGGTCGATCCCGACATCATCGCGGCGCTGTACGAGGCCTCGCGCGCCGGCGTGCCCATCGACCTCATCGTGCGCGGAATCTGCTGTCTCAGGCCCGGCCTGCGGGGCATCAGCGAGAACATCCGGGTGATCAGCATCATCGGCCGGTTCCTGGAGCACTCGCGCGCGTTCTCGTTCCTGAACGGCGGGTCGGACGAGGTCTACATCGGCTCGGCGGACTGGATGCCGCGCAACCTGGACCGGCGGATCGAATGCGTGCTGCCGATCGAGAACCCGGCGCACCGCCAGACGATTCGCAACGTGCTCGAGCTGATGTGGGGCGACAACCGCCAGGCCTGGGAGCTCCGCTCCGACGGCACCTACGAACAACGCTGCCCGCCCAGCGCGGAGGCCGAGCGGGCAACCCATCGGATCCTGGCGGCGACGCCGCTCTAGCTAGTGCGGCAGGCCGGCCGCGTCCGCGAACCGCTTCACCATTTCCTGCTGCTCCGGTGACAGGTTCTCCGGCACCTTCACGTCAACCTGGACGAGCTGGTCGCCCCGGCGGCCGTTCTTTTCCACGCCCAGCCCCTTGATGCGGAAGCGGCGACCAGGCTGGGTGCCGGCCGGAATCCTGAGCACCACCTTCTTGCCGTCGATCGTGCGCACCCGGATCCGGGTGCCCAGTACGGCCTGCGCGAGATTGAGCGGCACCTCGGAGACGAGATCCATACCGTCGCGTCGGAAGAAGCGGTCCGGCTGCACCTGAAACGTCACCAGCAGGTCGCCGGCGGGCTGACCGGACGCGCCGGGCCCTCCCTGCCCCTTGAGGCGCACCCGGGTGCCCTCCTCGGTGGCGGGCGGCACGGTGATCTGCACCCGACGCTCGGTGCGGACGTCGCCGGCCCCTCGGCAGGTCGGGCACGGCTGGGACGGGATGCGGCCGCGGCCGCGGCACTGGGGACACGGACGGTTGACCGCGAACCCGCCCTGCCCGAAGGAGATCGTGCCCCGGCCGTTGCACTCGGGGCAGGTGCTGAAGGTGGCGCCGGGAGCCCCGCCACTGCCCTTGCACGTGGGGCAGGGCTCGGTGACGGGCAGGCTCACTGATATCTTGCCGCCGAGCATCGCGATCCGGAACGGCACCTCGACCACGGTCTCGAGGGTTTCGCCCCGCTCTTCCCTCCGGCCGCGGCCGAAGATCGACGAGAAGATGTCGCCGAGGCCGCCGAGGTCGCCAAAGTCGACGTTCTCCGTCGAGAAGCCGCCGCTGGCGAAGCCACCGCCCCCGGCCCGGCGGCCACCGGCCCCGCCGGCCGCGCCGGCGAACGCCCCGTACTTGCGCATCATGTCGTACTGCTTGCGCTTGTCGGGGTCGGACAGCACCGAGTGCGCCTCGGAAATCTCCTTGAAGCGCTCGGCCGCCTGGGTGTTGTTGGGGTTGGCGTCGGGGTGATACTGCTTGGCAAGCCGCCGGTAGGCCTTCTTGATGTCGTTCTGACCGGCGGTGTCGGGTACCCCGAGCACCTGATAGAAGTCCTTGGCGGCCACGTTCAGCCGGCGCCTTGCGTCGAGAAGACCTGGACCCGGGCGGGACGGACGAGCTGCCCCTTGAAGCGATAGCCGGACTGAAACGTGGCGCTCACGGTATGGTCGCGGCTCGGGTCCGGCGCGGGGATGGTGGACACGGCTTCGTGCTCGCTCGGGTCGAACAGCTCGCCGGCGGGGTCGATCCGCTCGACGCCGGCGGCTTCCAGCTCCTTCCGGAGTTTCTTGTCCACCAGCAGGAGGGCGTCGCGGAGCGAGCCGGCGTTGGTCGCGGCGGGGTCGCTCGCCACCAGGCGGTCGAGGTCGTCCAGCACGTCCAGGAGCCGGGTGATGAAGGCCGCCTGCGCCCGCTCGGACAGCTCGGCGCGCTCCCGGGTGACGCGCTTGCGGTAGTTGTCGAATTCGGCCGCGAGCCGCAGGTGTTGGTCGCGGATGTCCGCGACCTCGTCCTCGAGGCGGCGGATGGCCTCGGGCGCCGGCTCGACCGGCAGGCCCCGGCCCCCGCCGGAATACTGGGCGTCCGGCGGCGCGACGTTGGAGGCGTTCGCGTCCATATCAGTCGAGGCGATGTCGGCGCCGTCTGCGCTTCGCCCCTGCGGCGGCGCCGGCTCGGCCATGCCGCCGGGGGTGTGGATGGGCTCGGCGCCGGTCTCGGCATCGCTGCTGTACCGTGGATTCTTTGGCACTTCTATCCTCGCAAACCGTAGAGGTCGTTGCGAAACATAACTGCTCGTGGGGTATGGGGAGTCGAGAGAAAAGGGCCTGGCGCCGCATGGATGCGGCGCCTTCTGCATGTGGCGGAGCATCGGCGGGCAGCGGCGCCGCGAGGTGAGCTTCAACCGTCCGAACGAATGAGTCGGCGCAAGGCGAACAGCAGCGCGGCCTGCGCCGCCCGCATCCGGATCTCCGCCCGCGATCCCGGCAGCAGCACCCGGGTCGCCTCCGCGACGCCGTCGAGCGACGTTGCGAGCCAGACCGTGCCGACCGGTTTGGCCTCGCTGCCGCCGCCCGGTCCCGCGACCCCGGTGACCGCAACGGCGAGGGGCACCCCGAAACGCCGCGCGGCGCCCAGGGCCATGGCGCCGGCGACCTCCCCGCTGACCGCGCCGTGCGCGTCGAGCACCTCGGCGGGGACCTCGAGCATGGTCAGCTTCACCGTGTTGTCGTAGGCGATCACCCCCCCGACGAAGACGTCCGAGCTGCCCGGCGTGTCGGTGAGCCGCTTGCCCACCAGCCCGCCGGTGCATGACTCAGCCACCGCTATCCTGACGCGGCGCTGTCGCGCGGCCTCGAGCACCACCGCGGCGAGGTCCGCGTCGTCCTCACCATAGACGTTATCGCCGGCCCGCTCGCGCAGCAGTGCGATTCCCGCCGCGAGGACGGCGTCGGCGTCCGCCGGCACCGCGTCCCACGCGGTGAGCCGGAGATCGACGCCGTCGTAGCCGGGCAGGTAGGCCAGCGTGAGCGGCGCCACCCGCTCCTCGATATCGCCCAGCCGCTCGGCGAGGAGTGACTCCGGGATGCCGCTCGTCCGCACCATCCGCGACCGGATGACCCGGTCGCCCGAGCGCGCGGCCAGACGGGGGGCGACCTCGTGCTCCAGCAGCATGCGCATCTCGCGGGGGACGCCGGGGAGCAGGATGGCAACACCGGGCGTCCCCTCGAGCCAGAGCCCCGGGGCGGTTCCCCACCGGTTCGGCAGCACGGTCGCTCCGCGCGGCACTTCGGCCTGGAGCCGATTGCCCGCCGGCGCGACCCGGCCCATGCGCGCGAAGCGCTCGACCAGGGCCTGCCAGATACCCTCGTCAAACTCGAGCGGCGCGTCGTACAGGTCGGCGACAACCCGCTTGGTGACGTCGTCCCGCGTGGGGCCCAGCCCGCCGGTCGTGATCACGACGCCGGTCCGGGCGAGCGCCTCGCGAACGGCATCCCGGATGTCCTCGCGCCGATCGTACACCGTCGCCCGCCGCACGACCCGCACGCCGATCCCGCTGAGGGCCCGCGCGATGTGCGCGGCGTTGGTGTCGATGGTGAAGCCGAGCAGGAGCTCGGTACCGATCGTCAGGAGCTCGACGTTCATGTCACCAGGCCGGGATCCGGAAAGCGTCGAGTTCGGAAACTGCAGATTTCACGGGGAGGCGGGGAGGATATGGAGAACCGCGATTCATGTGGTCGCATGGGCGGAGATCGTGATCCCCGGACATGAGACCACCAATATCGCGGGCCTCCGCATCCTCCGCGCCTCCCGGTGAAACGCTGTTGCTTCAGCCAGCCCAGCTTACCGGGCCCGCACGGAGAAGAGATGCCGGTGACGGAAGATGTAGACGGCGAACGAGTAGACCGTGAGCACGGCGGCGACGCCGAGCGCCACGGCCACGAAGCCGCCGTGGAATTCGTTCCACCACTGGGCGTACTGGTTGTGCTCCCAGCCGAGCGGCTTCCGCGCGTCGCGGAAGGCGAACCAGGCGATGGTGGCCCCGATGAAGATGTTCTGGAAGACCGCTTTGAGCTTGCCGGCCCCGCCGGCCGGGATCACCACGCCGCGCCTGGTGGCCCACCAGCGGAACCCGGTCATGGCCAGCTCGCGTCCGATGAGCAGCACGCACACCCAGAGCGGAATGCTGCCCCAGATCGGGATGTCGTAGAGGTCGTGCCGCGCCCGCGAGATCCAGTAGATCGGAATCAGCGTCGCGAACAGCAGCAGCTTGTCGGCGATCGGGTCGAGCAGGATGCCGAGGTCGGTCACCTGCTTCCGGGAGCGGGCGAGCCTGCCGTCGTAGACGTCGCTCACCGCCGCGATGATGAACACGACGAAGCAGATGAGCTTGGGCCAGTAGCCCTCGATGAAGGGGAGGAGGGCGATGACCGGCGTGAAGCAGATGCGGACGATCGTGATGATGTTCGGCAGCGTCCACATCGGACCGATCCTACCCGAGCGTCTTCACCACGCTCTTGCTGATGGCGCGGAGCGTGTCGAAGACCCCCTCGCCGGTCAGGGCGACGGCCTCGAACCAGGGCGCCCGCTCGATCCACTGGCCATCCTGCTGCGCGACCAGGAACTCGTTCTGGTGATAGGGATCGGGCGTGGCGCGCTGGCGCGCCGGCTCGGCGACGGGCCAGCCGGGGTTGAGTGCGGATTGGAGATCGGGAATCGGCGCCGCGTTGGGCAGATCGCGCTTGTTGTACTGGATGGCGAAGGGGAGCCGGGTGATGTCGTAGCCGTGCTGCTGCATGTTCTCGTACAGGTTCTGCATCGCCTCGATGTTCGCGTCCATCCGCTCGGTCTGACTGTCGGCGACGAACACGACGCCGTCCACGCCCTTGAGGATGAGCTTGCGGGAGGCGTTGTAATAGACCTGGCCCGGCACGGTGTAGAGGTGGAATTTCACCTTGAATCCGCGAACCGTGCCCAGGTCCACGGGAAGGAAGTCGAAGAAGAGCGTCCGCTCGGTCTCGGTGGCGAGCGAGATCATCTTCCCCCGCGACGCCGGCGCCACCTTGCCGTACACGTGCTCGAGGTTGGTCGTCTTGCCACCGAGCCCGGGCCCGTAGTAGACGATCTTGCAGTTGATCTCGCGCGAGGCGTAGTTGATCATCGACATGCGCCGACGCTCCCTCAGGCCCCGAACAGTTTGTCGATCTCGTCTTCCGCGTCGCCCAC
>JBOHSY010000210.1:0-1873 GCA_050733355.1 Gemmatimonadales bacterium
GCGCCGGAGCCGCCTCTCACCTCTCACCTCTCACCTCTCACCTCGCACCTCTCACCTCGCACCTCTCACCTCTCACCTCTCACCTCTCACCTCGCACCTCTCACCTCTCACTTTTCCCGGAGCCTCCCCACCGTCCGCCGCTCCCCCTCCTTCACCACCCCATAGATCACGCCGCCCTTCCCGAACCCGGCGAGCAGGACGTCCGGCGGGAGCTTCACCGCCCGTTTCCACCTGGTGTCGGGTCCGTAGACGTCGTACACGTACTCGGTCGCGTCCAGCGCGCGCGAGCGCTGGAGCCACACCTCGCCCGACGGCGTCGCGGTCGCATGGTCGAACGGCGGTTTGTACCCGGCGAACGGCCAATGTAGCTGGAGACTGTCGGGCAGCCGGCCGGCGGCCTGCGCGCGGATGCGCGCGAGGACCAGCGACTTGTCCGCCTCGGTCACGGGTACTTTCTCGAAGTCACGCGGGGTCCCGTGAATCCAGACGCCGCCCGGCCCGCGCCAGTCCACGCGGTTCTCCCGCGCCCGCGCGACCCACACCCGTCCGTCGGGCAGCGCGCCGAACAGATCGTTGGGGCCGAAGATCGTCGCGACCTGCTGCACCTGCTCACCGAACTTCGCTTCGCCCAGCACCGGCGCGGCAAGGTTCGCCACCGTGTCCACCCGCCCGGACCCGAGCTGAATCCGGATCACGGGGACGCTGTCGGCCCGCACGACCGGCGCGCCCGGCTCCGGGCTGCCGAGCAGCGAGCGGTAGTCGGTCTTGTAGCCGAAGCCCGAGTGGTCGTACGTCAGCACCGGTGTCGCGCCGCCCACCGGAGGGAGCGGCAGCGCAGCCAGCGGCTGGCCCCGCTCGTTCCAGAGCGTGGTCCGAATCGCGGCGAAGTCCACCAGCGCCACGGTGTCGCCCCCGAGATGGGCGACCCAGCCGGCGAACTTGTACACCGAGGCGGGGGCGCCTTCACCCAGGGTGTCGGAGCGGACGCCGATCGTGTCCACCTTGCCCGACACGAGATCGGCCATGAGAAACTGCCGGTCGCCCGCGAACGCGACCCGGCCGCCGCCGAGCTCCACCACGTTGCTGACCTGCGTGAAGGTAGCGGGCAGCTTGGCCTCGAGCGTCACGCCCTGCGCGGGGGCGCTGCCGCCGACCTCTCCACAGCCGGCGAGCAACACCACGCCGGCTCCCCATCGATACAGCAGGTTCATCGATCACTCCCTTGCTCGGTGTAAGGGGGCACGGCGTACTGGAGCAGCCGGAGCCCCCCGCTGTCGGCTTCCACGGCGAGCGCCGCATCCGCGCCGGCAGCCAGGATACGGCTGGTCGTGGGTACCCGGATCTCCCGGGTGAGCTCGCCCCGCCGGTCCACCACGTGATATCGGCCGGTCGAATCGAATGCGGCCTTGGTCTTCTGCAGCCAGACCAGACCGTCCGTGCTCGTGAATCCGGTCTCGAACGGCGGCTTGATCGGCGCGAACGGCAATCGCTCCGCGGTGCGTCTCAGCTCGGGCGGGAAGCTCAGCACAAACAGCTCGCGGTCGGCGCGGGTGACCTCGAGCACGCGATCGGGCAGCGGTTCGCCACCGGTGAGATCGCCGTTCGGCGCCCGGAAGTCCACCCGGTTCTGGTACACCCGGGCGATCCAGACGGTTCCGTCGGGGATCACACCCCAGGCGTCCTGCCCGCTGAACACCCGCCGCTCGAATCGGCGTCCGCCCTCGGCCTGGATCTCGGCGAGATCGAGCGGCGCGAGCCGGGCCACGGTGTCCGCCCGGGAGAGGTCAAACGCCGCGCGGACGACCACCGCCGAGTCGCGAGCGCCGCCTCCATCGCGGCCGCCGGGTGGCGTGATCGCGGCGTAGAACCGCCC
>JBOHSY010000211.1:0-7853 GCA_050733355.1 Gemmatimonadales bacterium
CCGCCGCGTCGAGGCCGCCCGGCTGATCGCCGAGTGGCGTGAGGCGTTCGGCGACCGTCTCGCGATCGAGGTCCAGCGGCACGAGGTGGGGCCGTGGGAGCGGGCGCTCGCCGAGGAGCTGATCGCGCTCGCCGGGCGCGAGGGCGTGCCGTGGGTCATCGTCAACGACCCGCGCTATCTCGACCGGCGGAGCCGGCTCGTGCACGACATGCTGGTCGCGCTCCGCGCCGATCTCACGCTCGAGGCGGCGGCCGATCAGGGCGTGCTCCTCCCCAACGGCCGCTGGCGCTTGCTCCCGCCCGACGAGATGGCGCGCCAGTGGGCCGACCGCCCCGAGGGCCTCGCGGAGAGCGCTCGCATCGCCGAGCGCTGCGATTTCTCGCTCGCCTGGATGCGCCCGCCGCTCCCGCACTTCGACGTCCCGCCCGGCCAGACCGACGACTCGTTCCTCAAGCAGTGCGTCTACGCCGGTGCGCGGGAGCGCTGGGGCACGGTCACGCCCGGGCAGGAGCGGCAGCTCGAGCACGAGCTCGGCGTCATCTCCCGGCTTGGCTTCGCCGGGTTCTTCCTGGTGATGTGGGATGCGGTGCGCTGGGCGAGGTCCCAGAGAATTCTCTGTCAGGGACGTGGCAGCGCGGCGAATTCGGCCGTCGCCTACTGCCTTGCGATTACGGCGGTGGATCCGGTAAAGCACGGGCTCCTCTTCGAGCGCTTCCTCTCCGAGGTGCGGGTGGACGGCCAGACCGAGGCGCCTGACATCGACCTCGACGTGGAGCACGACCGCCGCGAGGAGCTGCTCGATCACGTCTACGGCAAGTGGAAGCGCTCGTCGGCCGCGATCGCCTGCATCGTGCAGCACTACCGGGCGCCCAACGCCCTGCTCGACGCCATGCGCGTGCTCGGCTACCCGGCGGAGCTCGCGTTCAAGCTCTCCAAACGGCTCCACTACGAGGAGGCCGGCGACGGCGCCGACTACGTGCAGGGTACGCTCGCACCGCAGTTCGGGCTCGACGTGACCGACGCGCGTGGCCGCACCATCCTCGAGCTCATGCGGGGCTGCGACGCCCTGCCCCGCCTCCGCGCCACCCATGTGGGCGGCTTCGTGCTCTCGTCGGCGCCGCTCGGCGAGTGGCTGCCGGTGGAGCACACCACGATGGGCCGCACCATCGTCCAGTTCGACAAGGACGATCTCGACTCGCTCGGCGTCCCCAAGTTCGACTTTCTCGGTCTCGGCGGGCTGTCGCTGGTGCGGCGCGCGTTCGACGTGATCGAGCAGCGCACCGGCACGCGGCCCGCGATGTATTCGCTGCCGACCGACGACAAGCCCACCTACGAGATGATCTCGCGTGGCGAGACGATCGGCACCTTCCAGATCGAGAGCCGGGCCCAGATCGCGTCCATCGTCAAGACGAAGCCGGAGCTGCTCTACGACATCGTGGTGCAGGTGGCGCTCATCCGTCCCGGGCCGATCGAGGCCCGGTTCGTCAATCCCTACACCATGCGGCGGCGCGGGCTCGAGCCGGTGAGCTACCGGCATCCGGCGCTCGCGCCGATCCTCGCGCGCACGCAGGGGCTCCCGATCTTTCAGGAACAGGCGATGGCGGTGGCGATGGCGATGGCGCGCTACAGCGCCGCCGAGGCCGATGCGCTCCGCCGCACGATGGGTCACAACCGGAAGCGGAACCGGCTGCTCGACGAGCTGGAGCGGCTCCGCGGGCGGATGGTCGAGCGCGGGGTGGGCGAGGCGGCCGCCGAGGCGATCCGGCACGACCTGGAGAGCTTCGGGAGCTACGGCTTCCCCGAGAGCCACGCGTGGAGCTTCGCGCTGATCGCCTTCGCGACCGCGTGGCTCCGCTGCCATCATCCGGCGGAGTTCTACCTGGGGCTCCTGAACTCCTGGCCGATGGGCTTCTACTCACCGGCCACGCTGGTGCACGAGGCGCGGCGGCAGGGCGTGGACGTGCGTCCGCCGTGTCTCCGAGATGGCGACTGGGAGTGCACCGTGGAGGAAACCGCCGATCCGGCGCGGCCCGCGCTGAGAATCGGCTGGCGGCATGTGCGCGGCATGGGCGAGCGCACGCTCGACCGGTTGCGTGCCGCGCGGGCGGGGACGGCGGGCGCGTTCGGGTCGGTGGAGGACGTCGTGCGGCGCGCGGCGCTCACCCGGTTCGAGGCGCTGGCGCTCGCCAGGGGCGGTGCGTTCGGCGCGTGGGAGCCGGACCGGCGGCACGCGGCGTGGGAGGCGCTGCGGGTGGTGGGCGACGGGCTGCCGCTCGCGCCGGCGCCGTCCGGAGCGGAGGAAGAGCGGGCCCGGCGGCGCTACCGGCCGAGGCCGGTATCGCGCGACGAGCAGATCTATCTCGACTACTTCGCGACCGGGATGAGCTTGAACGGTCACCCGATGGAGCGGGCCCGCGAGCGGCTGAATCGGGGCGGCGCGCTCGACAGCAAGTCGCTTCGGGAGTTGAAGGGCGGCGAGCAGGTGATCGTGGGCGGGCTCGTCACCATCCGGCAGCGTCCGCAGACGGCGAACGGCACGATCTTTCTTCTGCTCGAGGACGAGCACGGCTTCATCAACGTGGTGGTGCCGAGCAAGCTGGTGGAGCCCAATCGGGAGGTGGTGAAGTTTGCGACGTTCGTGCTGGTGCAGGGCCGGTTCGAGCGGGACGGCGAGGTAATGAACGTGGTGGGCAAGCGGTTCAAGGAGCTCGTGATGCGGCGGATCCAGTACGCGAGCCGGGACTTTCGATAGCACGATCAGCGGGCGGTGACCGTACGCTTTGATAATCTTTGCTTCACCCACGCCGTTGCGCGCTGCAGCAGTGTGCTCCGCTTGGCTCTGGGTTTGCTCGTCGATCAGCATGACCGTGAGACCCCGATAACGCGGTCCCGTCGCTGGCGGAAGCGTTTGCACGAACGGGCCGACGATCTGCTCGCTCGTGTCCCGCCACATCGGCTGCAATCGATAGAAGCGAGCAACTGGCACGTTGGTGCGATCGGTCAGTCGCGGGACGATAGTCCAGGCCGTGCCCTGAGGGTAACCCCGCATGTCGAAGATGATCGCCTTCGTATCCGCCAACGCAGCGAACATGCTGTCAGCCGGATCGATTCCCAAAGGTAGGGGCCGCGAAGCTCAGGCTGCGCGGCATGGTAACCGTGCGGATGCGCGCGTCTGCACCGCGGACCTGACGGTGACCATCGAGCTGTCGGGACCACGCAAAAGCTGGTTGGCTCGGTCCCGGTCCCAGGCCTGGGGGTGGAGGCGGCTATGTAGCGCCCGAGCCGCGCCATGCGAGCCTCCGCCGACTCGCCATCCACGACAAGCACCCCGTCACCGACTCGGATCCCGGTTGCCCGGCCGGCGGAGTCGGGCTGGAGCTGGTAGACGACGCGCTGACCTCGGACCATACGGACCCGTACTGGCGGCGCGCCGAGCCCCGATAGCCGTCCAGCACCGGGCTGTCCACGTAGCCGCGCGAATCGTGGATGCGGGTCCACATCTCTGCGACCGCCAGTGTGTACTCGACGGAATCGCGAGCGGCTCGAGGCGCGGCAGATAGGCCAGGAGCACCGCGTTCCAGTCCTCTCCCGCGAGCGGCGCATAGGCGTAGCAGAAGCGAACCGCAGCCCACATGTGATACGCGGCCAGGAGACGGTACTCGGTTGGCGGGTATCGGGTCTCGTCGTAGAGATGGGCCCGTTCGCGAACACGAATGCTGCGGACAGAGCCGGGTCATTGCTCGAATCGGCGCGCACTGGCACGACCGTGTCAGGCACGAACCCAAGGGTCCCGTTACCGTGCACGAGCGCCAGAGGTGCGTGCGGCGCGAGGACGTGGACCACGGCATTTCAGTGGACCACGGCATTTCATTGGATCTACACCGGCCGCTTCGGCGCTTGACACGTCGAGATTAGATGTATATACTCCTTTATATGAGCACGGCCCCGCGCCCGAATCTGACGGCCCTCCAGGGCTGCACCTGCTTCAACCTGCGGAAGGCGGCCCGGGCGGTGACGCAACTCTACGACGAGTTCCTGCGGCCCTCGAAACTCCGCGCCACCCAGTTCTCTCTCCTGGGTGTTCTAGCGCAAGCCGGGACCCTGAGCATCACCGAGCTGGCGGAGACGGCGGTGATGGATCGGACCACGCTCAAGCGGAACCTCGAGCTGCTCGAGCGCGAGGGGCTGGTCCGGATCCGGCCGGGCACTGACGCCCGGGTGCGGGAAGTGTCGCTCACTCAGGCCGCGCGGGAGCGGTTGTTGGCCGCGCTCCCCCACTGGGAGCAGGCGCAGGCCCACGTCACCAGCCAGCTGGGGGCGGCACGCTCCCACCGGTTTCTGTCGGATCTGTCCGCCGCGGTCGCCGCGGCGCAAGCGGAGACCTGACATGACCTGCCGGGCTTCGGCCGCCTCGGGCCCGCCCAGTTCTTTCTTCCGAATAACAGGTGTAGCTACACCTATGATCGGCCGCTGGCGCGCGGAACGCGCCGACATTTCACCCAGTGAGACCAGCACCATGTCCCGCATTCCCCACGCTTCGACGCTCCGGTCCCTCTTCCTGGCCGGGACCCTCTCTGCTGCCGCCCTAGCGGCACCCCGCGCTTCCCACGCGCAGACGGGCCACGCCTACCGCGCGCTCCTGAACCGCGTCGCGCTTCCGTCCGTCGCCCCGCACGCGGTGGCCCTGTGGCAAACCGCCGCTTCACTGGAGGCGACCGCTGGCACAGTGAGCGGCGAGCGCGCACTTCTGGCCCGGACCGCCTACAACCCCGCCCTCGATCCGGCCGGTCCGGACACGTCACAACCCACGCCCTCCCTGGCGGTGGACGGCGGGCGCGCCCTGCTTGGCAGGTCGAAAGGAGCACCACGATGATCCCCGTGATCCCCTGGTACATCACGGCGATCGTGCTCGCGACGAACCTCACGATCGCCGTGGCCCTCTGGACTCTCGTCTCTTCCGCGGCGGGCCGGAGCGATCTTCCGCTCGCTTCCCAGCGCGCAATCCGCACCGGCTCGGCCATCTTCCTCGGTGCGTGGCTCGGAGCGGCGCTGCTCCTCGCTCCCGCGCCCGCCTCGCTCCTGGGTCGAGAGCGGTTCTACCTCACGCCCTTGCTCCCGCTGTTCGCCGTGGTGCCGGCTGCGATCGTGGCTCTCGCGCTGGGGATCTCTCCGGCGCTCCGGCGCGCGGTTGCCGCCGTGCCGGCTTCCGCGCTCGTCGGGGTGCAGCTCTATCGGGTCATCGGGGCGGTGTTCCTGATTCTCCTCGCGCAGGGAGAACTCCCAGCCCACTTCGCGCTGCCCGCGGGATGGGGCGACGTCGCGATCGGGCTCGCGGCGCCCGTGATCGCGCTCGCGCTTGCCCGCGGCGTTCACGGTGCCCGCGGGTGGGGCATCGGTTGGAACGTGCTCGGTCTCCTGGACCTGGTCGTTGCGGTCGGAATGGCAACCGGCTTCCTGGCGCCCATTCTCACGCCGGAGCTCGGCCGGGTGCCGCCGGCCGCCGCGATGGGAGTCTTCCCGTTGATCCTGGTGCCGACGTTTGCGGTACCGGTCTCGGTGCTGCTGCATCTCCTGGCCCTTGCGGCGTTGCTGCGCGAGGTCCGGCTCGGCTCGGGACTGGTGCCCAAGGCGGCGCGGTGAGGAGGCGTGCACTCTGAAACGAGGCAACCTCATGCCGCGTACAGAGTGCGACTCCTCGGGAGCGGTTTCCATGTTCGGCGCCTGCCGCCGCGGCGTTCGCATCTCACTGTTAGCGTGGTGCTTCGCCGCGGCTACGGGCGCGACAACCCCTGCTCGAGCTGCCGCGCAGGCGAGCCCCGGAAGTCCGACCCAAAGGGCCGAGACCCGGCTGGCGGGTGCGAATGCCAGCGTGCTGCCGGATCGCCTGGTTCCGGACGCCGCCCGGATCCGGCCCGGGGTTCCCTTCGACCCCAATGCCGCGACCGACGCCTGGCTCGCGACCGTCCCGCCGGAGAAGCGCGAGCGTTCCGATGCGTACTACGAGGGCGGGTACTGGATCCAGCTCTGGAGCTTCGCCCTGGGCGTCGTGCTCGCCCTCCTCTTCCTGCAGCTCGGCTGGTCCCGCCGGCTCCGCGATTGGGCGGCGCGGCGGAGCCGCCCCGCCTGGGTCGCGACCTTCCTGTACTACGCAGCGTTCACAGTGTTGCTGGCCCTGCTCTCGTTTCCCTTCACCGTGCACACCTCGTTCGTTCGCGAGCACGCCTACGGCCTCGCCACCCAGAGCTTCGCCGGCTGGATCAGGGACCAGCTGGTGGCGCTCGGCGTCTCGGTTGTACTCGGCGGCATCGCCGTCGCCACGCTCTATGCGGTGCTCCGGCGGCTGCCGCGGAGCTGGCCGGTGTGGGGTGCCGCCGTCACCATCGCGTTCCTGGTGGTCGGCGCGCTGATCGGGCCGGTCTTCATCGCGCCGCTCTTCAACCGCTACACTCCGCTCGCCGACGCGCGCATCCGGGAACCGATCCTCCGGCTCGCCCGCGCCAACGGCGTCGCGGCGGAGAACGTCTGGGTCATGGACGCGTCCCGCCAGTCCACCAGGGTGAGCGCCAACGTCTCCGGACTCCTGGGCACCGAGCGCATCACGCTCAACGACAATCTGCTCCGGCGCGCGTCGCCGCCCGAGATCGAGGCGGTGATGGGCCACGAGATCGGGCACTACGTGCTCCATCACGTCTACGGCTCCATGATCTTCCTTAGTGTCGTCGTGCTGGCCGGCTTTGGGCTGCTCCGCTGGGCCTTCGGCTGGGCGACCGCGCGCTGGGGTGAACGCTGGGGCATCCGCGGCATCGGCGATCCCGCCGGGATGCCGCTCCTCTGGCTCATCTTCTCCCTCTACGGCTTCGTCACCGCGCCGCTGGTCGGCGGGTTCACGCGGGCGCATGAGTCCGCGGCGGATCTCTTCGCGCTCAACGCAGCCCGCCAGCCCGATGCCCAGGCGCTCGTGCTCCTCAAGCTGGCGGACTACCGCAAGCTGGACCCAGGCCCGGTGGAAGAGCTCCTGTTCTCCGACCATCCCAGCGGGCGGGCCCGCATCCACATGGCGATGCGGTGGAAGGCCGAAAGCGCGCCTTGACCATGCCTTGACCGGCTCTCATATCATCATCCGAGGTTGCCGGATCCCGGGTGAGCCGTCCCATGCGCACCTCGTTCATGCTGGTCACGCTCGCTTTCCTCGCCGCCTGCGGCCCAGGCCATGAGCCGCGGGGCCCGGAGCCGGCCCTTCCCTCTGCCGGCGACCGGGACGTCGACGGCATCCCGGACAACCTGGATGCCTGCCCGAACCGACACGGCACGAAGGGCGACAGCAGCGGCTGCCCGCCGGACGTCATTGATCCCGACGAGATCCCCCGGCCCGACCCTCCCTTCCGACGCCACCTCGTTGCGCCATCGCCGCACCTACTTCGCAGCGGTGAATAGTCTCCTCCTCGGCTCGCGCGCTGGCTCCCACGTGGGCGCCGGCGCGCTCGATTTTTCCAGCGCAAGAATCGGAGTGCGACAGCCCGCGCGCGATGATAGACTGTCGCGATCGGGAGATAACCCTCGTCGCACCACCGAGGGAGCACGACGGTGGAATTCGAAAGCAAGGAACGGAGTGCTGTGGCCCGGGCCGACTGATATCTTTCGATCGGGATGCGTGAGGCTGATCCAGTGCAATCAAGTAGTTGAAAGGAATGAAGATGAGCGTGTCAGCCAAGCGGGAGCAGCGCGCAGCCGAAACCACCAACGACCCCCGGTGGGCCTCCATCGTTGCCCGTGACGCCGGGGCGGACGGGACCTTCGTGTACACGGTCAAGACCACCGGGGTCTTCTGCCGCCCCTCGTGCGCCGCCCGCTTG
>JBOHSY010000212.1:0-56761 GCA_050733355.1 Gemmatimonadales bacterium
ATCGAGAGCACGTTGAAGCCGGCGACGTAGTTGATCCCGGGGGTGCGGAAGAAGAACGGCGCCGACGGATTGGCGGCGAGCGCGCACGGTTGGCTGAGCGCGCCGGTGGAGGGCTTCCGGTCCGGCAGGATGCAGAAGGCCGCCTCGAGATCGATGAAGAAGGGATCGTCCCGGGGGCCCGCGAAGGCCTGGATCCCGCTGCTGCTGCCGATCACCGCGTTGAGGGCGCCGCTCACCGCGGGCGACACGTCGGCTACCTCGTTCTGCATGGCGCCGACCACCGGGGGATCCGCCGGACCGCGTACCTGCACCTGCTGGGAGCCTCCGCTGCCGGTGAAGGTGACCTGGATGACCTTGTCCTCGAGGGCGTCGCCGTCATTGTCGATCTTGAACTGATACAGAAGGTTCGGATCGAAGCTCGCGTCCGCCGATTGCGCCGGCGTCAGGAAGGCGCGGCTGTTCAGCACGAGCGCGATGCGGCCCGGCGCCGATCCCGGAAACGCATACACGTCGGTCATGTCCTGCTCGGCGTTCAACTCGACGAGCGGCGTGTCCTGGTGATCCGAGCCGACCGCGATCCGGACGGCGCCCGCGGCCGCGAGGGCCAGCGCGACGCCCGCCGCCGCGAGCCCGCGGCCTCCGGTCAGCGATGCGAAGGGCATAAGGCGTTCTCTCCTAGGGCGTGATGGTGAGCGTGCTGCCTGGTGCTCTCGGTACGCCGCGGAGGTCGCGTCGGATGTATGGGGCTAGCGGCTAGCGGCTATCGGCTATCGGCCATCGGTCGTTGGTCATCGGTCGGCAGGATGGCGATACGGCTCGCGTCAGGGCGGTACCGCCCCGACAGATCCGACAGCCTGATTGTGGCGTATGGGAGATTTCAGAAGGCTCGACGTATGGCAGCGGGCTCGCGGCCTATCGCTCGAGGTCTACTTGGCTACTCGATCAATGCCGCGAAGCGAGCTTTTCGGGCTCACCTCGCAGCTGCGGAGATCTGCGATCTCGATCGCCGCCAACATTGCGGAGGGATGCGGCCGGAACACGGATCCGGAGCTGCGCCGGTTTCTTCGAATCGCGCTCGGGTCAGCGGCCGAACTGGAATGTCTGCTTTGGCTGGCGGCGGATGCAGGTTACGTCGTTCCGGCGGAAGCGTTCCGATTGGCCAACGAAGCCGCACGGCTTTGCCGGATGCTGGCGACACTCATTCGGAAGCTCCCAGACAACCGATGACCGATAGCCGATGACCGATAGCCGATGACCGATAGCCGATGACCGACGACCGATGTCCGCTAGCCTACCAGTCGAAAAAACGCTCCGGTCTGAGCGCGCTGAGATCCTCCGTCGGTGTCTGGCCGTTCATCATGAGGCGGAGCAGCATCGCGGTGATGCCGGCCAGCAGGACACCGTGCCGGCCGTATCCTGCCGCGTACCAGAGGCCCTGGAGCCGCGGTTCGCGGCCAAGGATGGGCAGGCCGTCCGGCGTCATGGGCCGCAGTCCCGCCCACGAGCGGGTCACCGGAAGCCCCGCTAGCGGCGGACAGAGCGCCACCGCGGCGGTGAGCACCTGGCCCAGTCCGGTTGAGGTGACGGAGGCATCGTAGCCTACGTATTCCATCGTGGAGCCGGCGATCGCTTCCTCGCCGCGGGCGAGGAGGTAGCAGTCGCAGTGGTACACGATGGCCGGTTCGACGCCCTCGGGCCACGGCAACGCGACCATCTGACCCCGCGCCGGCTCGACGGCCATGGGGCGGGGGAGCCCGCGAATCAGCCGGCTCCACGCGCCGGCCGCGAGCAGCACCGCGCCGGCCGAGTAGCTCGACTGGCGGCCCGTTACGCCGGTGATCCGATCCCCGCGCTGGTCGAGCGCTACCGCTTCGTCGGCGATGATGTCGGCCCCGTGCGCCCGAGCGTCGGCCCTGAGCGCCTCGACCAGGCGGACCGGATCGAGTGCGCCCTCGTGCGGCGCCCAGAGCGCGCCGACGCAGGGTCCCAGCCACGGATAGCGCTCCCGCACCTCATCGGCCTCGAGCCAGTCACAGACGTGACCCTGCTGGCGTTGCCAGGCAACCTTGGAGCGAAGATCCGCCGCCTCGGCTTCCTGGCGCGCCACCGCCGCGCTCCCGCCACGCCAGAGCCCCACATCGACGCCCGTGGCCTCCCGAAGCGCGTTGGCCAGCTCGCAATAGAGCTCCCGCCCGGCCAGCCCGAGCTCGAATAGCAGATCGCCTTGGCGGCCCTCGATTTGCGGCGCGAGCATCCCGGCCGACGCCCGCCAGGCCTGGCCGCGCGCGTCTTCGGGGTCGAGCACCGCCACGCTCCGGCCGTTCCGGGCCAGTTCGCGCGCGCAGGCGGCTCCGACCACGCCACCGCCGACCACGACAACGTCGTAGATTTCAGGCACTTAGTTGCTCGATGAAACTTTTTGAAACGTTGGGGCGTACGGAGCCCGACTCTGGATGGGGAGAGAAGATATCATGCTGCGGACCCTGGCCGGCTTTGCCCTCTTTGCCGTGGTCGCCATCGTCGCGTTCAAGCTGCTCGTTGGATTGTTCGGCGCGATCGTCGGGGTTCTGATGAGCGTGCTCTGGTTCGCGTTTCTGGGCTGGCTGTTCTATCTGGCGCTCAAGATCCTCGCGCCCGAGACCGCGGCCCGACTCCGCGAGATCGTCACCGGCAAACCGGCGGGGGCGTAGGCCTCACGACGTCACACCGGCCTCGCTCTCGGCGCGGGGCTCGGGAGCTGGGGACGGTGCGGGCGGCGGCGGAAGCCGGAGGCGGCCGCGTGCCCGCCAGAGATCGAGCGCCGCCTCGAGCGGCTGCACCCGGCTTGCGCGTTGCCGCAGATCGTGCCGTTCCACCGTCGCCACCGTGTCAATCCGCCGCGCGAGCCGCGCCGTCTTTCCGATCAGCTCGGCATTCGCGGCCCATCCATCGAGCGTGAGCAGCCGGTTCTCGTGCTCGCGAACCGCATGGCGCAGCGTGACGAGCCGAAACGCCAGGAAGCCCGAGATCACATCCGATACGCCCGGGACGCGCACCGCGCGCCGGAGGACCCAGGGCCCGAGCCGCCGCACCAGGCGCCGGGCCCGCGACGCCTCGCCGGTGAGCGACGCCTCCGCCACGACCATGTCCGCCCCGCTGTCGAGCCGGCGCACGAGGTCAGGCAAAGAGGCGGGGTTGTGGCTGAAGTCGGCGTGCATCAGGATCGCGGCGTCGCGCTTGGGGCGGTCGGTGCGCTCGAGCGACAGCCGGAGGAGGGACTCCACCGACGCGGCATACCCCCGCCGTTCCCCCTGTCGCAGGACGGTCAGTGGCAGCACGCGCGTGTACGGCTCCAGCACCTCGGCAGTGGCGTCGGTGGAGGCGTCGTCGGCGACGAGCAGCTGGTACTCGCGAGGGAAGGCCGTGAACGTCTGGCGGATCTTCCACAGCAGCAGGCCGATCGTGGGCGCTTCGTTGTAACTCGGAATGCAGACGTAGAGCATGGCGGCGGAAAGCTAGGCGCCGGCGTGCACGCTCGCCAGCAGGCCGCGCAGCTCGTCGAGCCCGAACGGCTTCCGGAGGTACGGCCGGCGGACCGATTCGAGAAACGCGAGCGTGTCGCCGCGCACCGTGTCGCCGGTGCTGAAGACCAGACGGGCTGCCCGCTCGGGCGCGCGGCGGCGCAGCGCCTCGTAGAACTCGCGCCCGCCGAGTCTCGGCATGCGGAGATCGGTGATCACGACGTCGAACGCCTCGGCGGTGGCGCGCTCCAGCGCGACGTCGCCGTCCTCGGCGATCTCCACCTCGTGGCCCCAGGCTTCGAGGGTCGCCCGCATGTAGTGGAGGATATGCGGCTCGTCGTCCACCACGAGCACGCGGAGCCGGGGCGCCGGCGTGCGGGGGACCGTCCCAGGCGCCGCCGCAGCGCCGGGGGGCGCAGCTGGGAGCTGGACGGTGAACGTGGCGCCCCGGCCCTTCTCGGTGAGCAGGGTGATGCGCCCGCCGTGCTCCTTCACGATGCCGTGTGAGATCGACAGCCCGAGGCCGGTGCCGTGCCCTTCGGGTTTGGTGGTGAAGAACGGGTCGAACACCCGCGCCGCGAGCTCTTCCGACATGCCGGGGCCGTCGTCGGTCACGTCGATCGCGACGCCGTCGAGCCAGGGGCGCGCCCGCACCACGATGGTGCCCGGGCGGCCCGTGGATGCGATCGCCTGCGCCGCGTTGTGGATCAGATTGACGAGCACCTGCTGGAGCTGATTGGCGTCGGCCGCGGGGGCGGGGAGCTCGGGCTCCACCTCGAGCCGGCTCTCGACGCCGCGCGCCATCAGCTCGTTGCGGAGGAGCAGCAGGGTAGCCTCGAGGAGCGGGCGGAGCGGCGTGGGCTGCCGGCGGCGATCCTGCTTCCGCGCGAAGCCGAGCAGGCTCTTTACGATGTTGGACGCCCGCTCCGCCTCCTCGCGAATGACGTTGAGGGGCTCGCGGAGCCCCGCTGGCACGTCCGGCCGCTCCGCAAGGAAGTCGGCGAAGCCGACGACGGAGGCGAGCGGATTGTTGAGGTCGTGCGCGATCCCCGCGATGAGCTGCCCCACCGCCGACATCTTCTCCGACTGGATGAGCTGATCCTGGAGCCGGCGCCGCTCGGTCCGGTCGTCGAAGAGCAGCACGACGCTCGCCTGGTCGCCGGTGGTGAACGGCACCGACGACGCGGCGTAGGCGTCGTCCCCGCGGCGGAGCTCGATCTCGGACAGCTCGCCCGCGGCCGACAGGAGCCGCTCTACGTCGGGCCGCCATTCCAGGGGCAGCAGTTCGCGCCAGGGGCGGCCCACGACGGCCACGGGCGCCGTCCCGACCAGCTCCGAGAAGGCCTGATTGGCACGACGTATGCTGCCGTCGTCATCCACGATGCAGAGGGCCGGCGCGATGGCATCGACCACGTCGCGCCAGGAGCGCCGGCCGGCATCGTAGCTCTCGACCAGCGACGAGCTCTCGAGCGCCCCGGCCGCCTGGGCCGCGAATGCCTCCGCGAGGCGCAGGTCGGCGGGCCCGAGACGCCCGACCGGCGCCCGAACCGTCAGGGCGCCGATGACTTGATCGCCGAGGGACAGTGGAACCAGCATCCAGCTGCCGACACTATGAGGAGAAGCGTCGAGGACCGCGGCCAGGTCGGCGGCGGCCCCGCTGTCGACCAGGAGCGGGCCCCGGCTCCGGGCGAGCTCGAGCAGGGCGGGACGCGGGGGCGAAGTGGAAGGACGGGCGCGGACTACCGATGGCGCCCCATCGAACGTAAGGTGCAACACGGCGCACTCGAGCGGCCGCCACGCATCCTCCACGTGGTCCAGGAGAAAGTCGAGCACGGCCTCGCAGCGGCGCACGCCCGCGAGGCTCCGCCCCAGCGCGATGACCTGCCGCAGGGCGGCCTCAACGCCGGACGCGGCGGACCCCGGACGATCGACCGATGAGGGATAGGTCATGATTCGTGCGAACACGCGGAGCCGCCTGACCGCGGCGGACCTCCAGCTCGTCCTCCTCCTGCTCAGCCGCGGCTCGGCGCACCGCCGGGCCTGGCTGGAGCGGCGCCTCGCGCTCGACGGCCCGGACGCCCTGCTCGACGCGCCGGACCTGGCCGACCGGCTGCTCGCGGTGCGGACGCTGCTCGTCCCTTCGGAACCGCTGTTCCTCTACGTGGTGGTGCGGTACGCGCTTCGGCAGGCGGACATCGACGACCGCGACCTCGCCGACTATCTGGCCGCGATGCTGCTGGACTTCGGGCGGCGCGACCGCGCATGGCGGGTGGACTGGAACGACGACCAGCGCCACCGCTATCTCGTGGACATACTGATGGACCTCGAGGCGAGCGACGGGCCCCGGCGCTTCAAGGTCATGGTGCACCTCGGGAACTACGCGCTTTGGCTGGCGGGCCTGTTCCCCGACTATATCGCGGCGCGCCATCTGCGTAAAGGCGGCCCCGACCTCGGCTACTACGACGCGCTCGGCCGCCGCGGCTTCGAGCTCGCCTCCGATCACCGGCTGGCCGACGAGTTCGGCCTCGACGGCGTGTTCCGCACCGCCGCCGAGCAGTTTCCGTCGGTGCGCACCGCCCTCAACGGGGTGAGCGAGCGGGTGTTCTTCCCGATGCACTGACGGCCGCGGCCACCAGCGCGGCGAACAGGCCGCGTTCCGGCGCCTCGGCGTCGGCGTGCATCTCCTCCGGGTGCCATTGGACCGCGAGCAGCCAGCCGTCGTCCCCCTCAGTCTCGACCGCCTCGATCAGTCCGTCCGCCGCCCAGCCGCTTGCCACCAGTCCCGGCGCGAGATCGCGAATTCCCTGATGATGGAAGGAATTCGGCGTGAGCGCGGCGGTGCCGAGCGCGTCGGCGACGCGGCTCCCCGGCGTGAGGCGCACCGGATGCGTCCGCGCGTCGCGCGCGCCGCCGGGGTCGTGGCTCACTGACCCGGGCCGTTCGCTCGGGAGGTCCTGCCAGAGGGTACCGCCCATCGCGACGTTGATCACCTGGATGCCGCGGCAGATGCCGAGCACCGGCAGGCCGCGCTCGCGCGCGGCATGCAAGAGGGCGATCTCGAACGCATCGCGGCTCCGGTCCACCGCGTCGATCGTCCGCGCGGGGCGCGCGCCGTACCGTGCCGGGTCCACGTCCTCGCCGCCGGTGAGCACGAGGGCGTCGCAGACCTCGAGAGCGGGTCCGGCGTGGTCCGCCCCCATCACCTGCGAGAGCACCAACGGGACGCCGCCGGCCTGTACCACCGAGTAGAGGTACGCCGCGTTCACCGCCGCGCGGTCGGCATCCTGCCACCGGCGCACGACGCCGCTCACGCCGATCCGGGGGGCGGTCACCGGATGACGGAGTCGGGGAAGAACGGGCAGCGCGGGTCCTCGATGCGCGCGGGATCGAGCTGGATTCCGATGAGCGGGATGGTGGCGCTGCCGATGGAGACGGTGCCGATGTGGGGAGCGTTCTCGACCGGCGCCCCCTCGTAGAGCAGCACCCCGCGGGTGGTCCCGGACTGGTCAACCACCATCACCCCGAACCCCGGACGCACTCCGCCGGGCAGCGTGCCGTCCATGCCGACGATGACGAGCGAGTCCGAGCGGCCGACGATGGCCCGGTACGCGGGACCGGCGACCAGCCGCACCACCAGCTGCTCCGGCAGGCGCTCGGGCGGCGTGGAGAGGGTCTGTCGCGGCACGCCGAACTCCCCGAGCAGCACGGTGGGCCCGGCGAGCGCGGCGATGCCGCAGGACGCCTCGGCCACGGCGCGGTCGCTCTTGCCGCAGGCGGCGAGCGCGAGAGCACCGGCGAGCGCGAGGGCACACGAGGTTGCGCGCATGCCCAAACATAATCCACATTCCTGAAGCCTTCCCGGACTCCCGGCCTCTCGGGCCGGCTTCTCAGTGCCAAGGAGCACCGTGTGTTCGACGGGCTGCGACAACGGCTCGATCGGCTGTTCGCCAATCAGGGCGCGGCAGGTGCGCGCGCGGGCGCGGCCGCGGACGCCTTGCGCGACGCGACGCGTGAGGCGGAAGCCGTGCTGGTCCGCCTGCGGGCGTGGGTCGCCGAGACCGAGCAGATGCTCGTCTCGGAGCGCCGCCAGCTCGACGACGCCGAACGGCGGGGACGCCTCGCCGCGGCGGTGCCCGACGCGGAGACCGCGGCCATCGCGGCGCGGTTCGCCGCCCGACACCGCGAGCGGGTAGTGCTGCTCGAGCGGAAGATCGCGGTGCAGCGCGACGAGCTGCACCTTGCCGAGCGCGAGATGGAGGAGCTCGCGACGCACGCGGCCGAGCTCGGCCGGCGGGACGTCGCAGAGGAGATCCGGTCCGCGGCCGCGCCCGGCCCGCGTCCGGCACCGGAGCCCCGGCACGGTTTCGAAGACGACCTGAAGCGGATGCAGGCCGAGCGGCGACTGATGGACGAGGCGGTGGAGCGGCAGCTCGCCTACCTCAAGCGGAAATTCGGCAAGGACTCTAACTGAATGGGCACCACGTTCTTCGGACACCCGCGCGGCCTCGCCACGCTGTTCTTCACCGAGCTCTGGGAGCGCTTCAGCTACTACGGTATGCGGGCGCTCCTCATTCTTTTCATGACCGCGCCGCTCGCGGCGGGTGGACTCGGCTTCGACACGGGCAAGGCCGGCATCATCTACGGCACCTACGTCGGGCTGGTGTACTTCACGGCGCTGCCGGGCGGCTGGCTCGCCGACCGCTTCCTGGGCCAGCGGCGCGCGACGCTGTACGGCGGCGTGCTGATCATGCTGGGACACATCTGCCTGGCGGTTCCCGCGCTCGCCACGTTCTACACCGGGCTGGCGCTCATCATCTGCGGCACCGGCCTGCTCAAGCCCAATATCAGCGTGATGGTGGGGCAGCTCTACGGCGACGAGGACCATCGGCGGGACGCCGGGTTCTCGATCTTCTACATGGGAATCAACCTCGGCGCGTTCCTCGCGCCCCTCGTGTGCGGCTGGCTGGCGCAAAGTGACCAGTTCCGCGCCGTGCTGGCGTCCGCGGGCGTCGCGCCCGAGAGCGCGTGGCACTGGGGCTTCGCGATGGCGGCGATCGGGATGGCGTTCGGACTCGCCCAGTACCTCGCCGGCTGGAAGCATCTGGGCGACGCGGGCATGCAGCCGGGCGGGGCGGGCGATGCCGCGGCGCGCGAGCGGAATCGGCGCATCCTGCGCCGCTGGGCCGCCGGCATCGCGGCGCTGGTGGCGGTCGTGCTGGCGCTCGCCATGGCCGGCGCGCTCCGCATCACACCGGAAGGCGTGGGCAATGCCGTGGGCATCGCGCTCCTCGGGGTGACCGTGGTGTTCTTCGGCCGCCTGTTCGGCTCCGGCGACTGGACGGCCGCGGAGCGGAAACGGCTGCTCACGATCGCGGTGCTGTTCGTCGCGTCGGTCCTGTTCTGGGCGGTCTATGAGCAGGCCGGCTCCACCCTCAACCTCTTCGCGCAGCGGGACACGGACAACCGGATTGTGGGGCGGGCGTTCCCGGCCGCGTGGTACCAGTCGCTGCCCGCGATCTACGTCGTGCTGCTGGCTCCCGTCTTCGCATGGCTCTGGGTGCGGCTGGGCGACCGGGAGCCGTCGAGCCCGGCGAAGTTCGTGCTCGGACTCGTGTTCGTGGGACTGGGGTTCGTGATCCTGGTGCCGGCTGCCGGCCTGGCGGGGAGCGGCGTGAAGGTGAGCCCCACGTGGCTGGTGCTCACGTATCTGCTCCACGTCATCGGTGAGCTGTGCCTGAGTCCGGTCGGCCTGAGCGCCACGACGAAGCTTGCGCCGGCGCGCGTCGTCGGCCTGATGATGGGCGTCTGGTTCCTGTCGCTCGCGGTGGGGAACTATCTCGGCGGGCGCGTCGCCGCCCAATACGAAGCGATCCCGCTGCCGACGCTCTTCGGCGCAGTGGGCGGGTTTGCGATCCTGGCGGGCATGGTGCTGGCGCTGTTCGTGAAACCGATCGGTCGAATGCTGGCGCGGGTGGACTGACTGGCGTTGGCTGCGATCAATCAAGCGTTGAACCGCAGAGACGCAGAGAGATCGCGCTCGATTGCCTGTGGTCTCCGGTCCAGGGCGACCGTTGCCTGAACATCGGACCGCAGACCACAAGCGGTTCGCAGTTCTCTCGGTCTCTTGCGTCTCTGCGGTTCAACCCTTTTCGATGCCGTAGAGCAGTACGTCGTCGAGGTCCTCTTCCCACACCGTCCCCAGCAGGCGCATGCCGACCTTCTGGGCCACGCGGATGGCGGCGGCGTTGTCGGGCGGCATGCTGGCGCACACGCGGACAACGTCGGGGTGGCCGAGCGCCCACTGAACCAGTGCGCCGGCCGCCTCGGTGGCGTAGCCCCGGCGCTCCACGTCCGGATAGGTCGCGTAGCCGACCATCACCGCCCCCTCGGCGTCGGGCCCGCCGCCGAAGCCGACGGATCCGACCGCCTCACGGGTGTCCTTTCGCACCACGACCCAGGTCCACCAGCCCTCCTGCCCGGCGTCGGACCGGACGCGATCCCGCACCATCGGCAGCAGATCCTCGGTGAGCGGCGGCGGACGCACCGGGGCGGGGAAGGTGGCTCCGGTCAGCTCGCGCAGGCGGGCGCCGTCGCCCGCGAGCAGCGCATCGATGGCGGCGGACGAGAGCGGCAGCAGCCGCAATCGCTCGGTCTCGAGCTGGAGCATCAGGCCGGTCGGCTTTTGAAGATGCGAAAGAGATAATACAGCGAGGGAACCAGGACGAGCGTGCCGAGCGCGAGCGCGCCGAGCACGAGCTTCAAGGTGATGGCGGGCCGCCGCCTCGGCGTACGTCAGATTCGGCGGCAGCAGGTAGGGATACTGGGCGAACGCCCAGCCAGGGGGTCAATCGAACCGCAGAGACGCGGAGACGCGAGGAACGTCGTGATGGTTCTTTGTGGTCTCGGGTCCGGGTATTTCGAACTGGCTGGACCTGAGACCACGAAGGCTGCCGCGATCTCTCAGCCGCTCCGCGGTTCAATTGACCTTTGTGCCCTCGGTGGTTCCCGGTTGCCGGACGTGGCTGACATACCGCTCCGCCGAACGCCGCACGGCCTGCTTCGCTCCCGACGGGATCACCTTGTCCCACCACGCGCCGCACAGCGCGTCGAACGGGTAAGGCTCCACCGCCTCGACGATTCGGCGCACGGTGGCGGGGTCGAGCGGGATGAGATTGGGGTAGCTGTACATGAAGCTGACCCACCGGCGGTCGTCACACACCTGGATCACGTCGCCGGTCAGCAGCGCGCCTTCCTCTGAGCCCCGGGCCCAGTGGAGCACCGTCGCCCCCTCGAAGTGTCCGCCCAGCCGGAGCAGTGTGAGGCCGTCGGCGAGCGCGAGCGCGTCGCCGCTCCAGTAGTGGATCGCCGGGTCCGGCCGCATGACCCACGCGCGATCAGCCTCGTGGAGATAGACCGGCACTCCGCCGAGCGCGCGGCTCCACTCGACCATCGCGGAGTAATAGTGCGGGTGTGAGATCGCGATCGCGCGGGCGCCGCCCCCGGCGCGCACCGCGGCCACGGACGCCTCGTCCACCAGCGAGACGCAGTCCCACAGCATCGGCAGCGTCGCGTGCGGGACGAGCAAGGCGCGTTGGCCGATGGCGAACACAGGGTCCGTGCCGATGCCGATCAAGCCAGGCACTTCCGGGCGGATCTCGTTCCGGTGGCTTGCGCGCAGCTCGTCGATCGTCGTCCAGCGCTGGCCCTTCCATCCCACGAATTGCCGCTCGTCCTCGCAGATGGCACAGTGCGCCGGCGTCCGGGCCGAGTCTGCGTGCTGCGTGCCGCAGGTGGTGCAGATGAAAGCAGGCATGACGGGACCCCCGAGGAGAGGGAGGGAGCGGGCGGGAGCGACGCGGCCCTTCAGGCGCTTTCCCGACGACCGGCTTACCGTGGCGCCGGAGGGTTCGCCTCCGCCCGCCCTCTCCCGCCCTCTCCCTCCCCCGTCTCCGTCTCCAACGCGCCCCACAGCTCGCCGAGATTGCGCCGGTTCTGGCCGAAATCGTAGCGCCCGACGCGCGAAGCGCTCCGCGCGAAGATCACGGTCGAGTCGCCGGTGGGAACCAGCAGCAGGTGGATGTCGTCGACGAAGCCGAGCCGGGTGCGGCGCGTGAGCCAGATGACGCCGCTGCGCCCGGCGATCACCTCCCAGCGCGGCAGCGGCTCGATCGTCCGCTCGGTGAAGCGCGCGACCTCGCTGGCGCGCCCCGCGTACGTGTGGGGGCGGAGGCGCGGATCGTCGGCGTCGGGCGCCGTGACCTCGACGTTGGGTCCGCCGCCCCGCCCGAGCAGGGCGAGCATGGCCGCGGCCGTGGGCAGCTCGGACGCGGTTCGCTCTGGCGCGCAGGCCGCGAGCGCACCGGCCGCGGCGAGCACGCCCGCGGCCAGCCCGCACGCGCGGCTCACTTGCCGAGCACCCCGCAGACGATCCGGTCGCCGGAGTTGCCGCTCGGGTCGGTCATGAGATCGTCGGCCTTCGCGTGGAGCACCAGGGCACGCGCGGGCGCGCCGGTACCCAGGGCGGCGGGGGCCAGGAGGTCGCCCGAGAGCGTGAGCGTGGTGTCCACCGTCCCATCGGCGCGGGCGCGGACGTTGGGCAGATCGCCGGCGTGGGGGCCGGCCGGATTCCGCGCGCCGTGCTTCCGATTCGTCGGATTGAGGTGCGCGCCGGCCGATTCGAATCGGGGTTTCTCGCAGCTGCCGGCGGCATGCACGTGCAGCCCGTGCGTGCCGGGCGAGATGCCCTGCAATTTGAGCACGAGCAGCGGCCCGCGGCGCGACTCGAGCAGCGATGCGCTGCCCACGGCGGTACCGGCGGAATCGAGCATGCTGGCGGTGCGCGTGGCCGCCACCGTGGCCGGTTCCGCGGCGCGGCCGGCGCATCCGGCCGCCAGAGCGAACAGCACAACCGGGAGGATCCGGATCATCGAAACTGCTCCATCCGCGTGGGTCAGGCTTCGAACCACAGGCGCACGGCGACGAATACGAGAAACACGGCGAAGAGCCGCGTCAGCGTCGCGCTCTTGAGCTCATGCGCGATCTGGGCGCCGAAGTACGCGCCGACGAAGAGCCCGCCGGCGATGAGCAGCCCCGCGCGCAGGTTCAGATTCCCCGCGCGATAATACACCAGCGCACCGAGCAGTCCGGCCGGCAGCAGGAGCGCGGCGAGCGAAGTGCCGGTGGCGACCTGGATCGGCATGCGGGCGACGAACACCAGGGCTGGAACGATCACCAGGCCGCCGCCGATGCCGAACAAGCCGGAGAGAACGCCCGCGAGAAGACCGATGACGATGAACGTGACGATCATGCCACTCCCTCGGCTGTCGGGAGTGGGAAAGCTAAGCGGACTCGGGACGGGCGGCGATGGGTTCGGGACGCGCCAGCAGGCGGAGACAGATCCAGGTGCCGGCGGCGAGCGCAGGCACGAGCAGCAGCGCGGCCGCCCGCTTCACCGCGGACGCGATGCGCACGTCGTGGCGAAGCAGTCCGAAGCGATCGAGCAGCCAGTACCAGTCGTGGTCGCCGCCGTCGGGGCTCATGCTCACCAGCGGGAGCTCCTGCGCCCGCGCGTCCCCGACGTAGCGCGCCAGATCCACCATGCTGACGCTGAGCCAGCACGCGGCGAAGACGACCCCGAACCAGTCGCGCCGGTGCGCGAGCAGCGCGGCCGCGCCGAGCGGCACGAGGAGCTGCATGAGACTGCCGCCCGCCACGGCGAGCACCTCGCCGAAGAACGCGAAGGCGAGGTGGCCGAACTCGTGCGCGCCGAAGATGATCCCCGAGAACAGGCTGAAGTAGTCGGGGTCGGCGAGATGGCGGAAGCCGGTGTAGCCGAGCCAGGCGAGAAGCGGCGCCCGCCAGAGAAACCCGATCGGTATCCGCCCGAGGGCGGAGGAAGCCGGCGAGTCGGCGGGTGGGACGGGAGGCACGAAGTGCCGAACGGGCAAGATCAAGGCCAGCGGTACTTTGGGCGTTCGAGGCGCAATGCGTGGCCGCGGGGCGCGCCGGGGGCACATCGGGTCAGGCGATCCGCGGCTCGGAGGCGCGGTTCGCTGGACCCGCCTGGGAGCGGCTGCCCCCCCGTACTTGACAGACCGCGCCGGACCCGCCAACTATGGACAGTTATGCCGAGCCACCTTTTCTTCGCGCAGTGTTGTTGTCGCCCGTGGAGCCCCACCGGGTCCGCGTGCGGCGGGCGCGCCTAGCGACAGGCAGGCGGCTCACGTAAACCTGTCCCGACGGGCTCCGAGCAGGTAAGCGGAGCGGCGTCGGGACCGATCGTTTTCAAGGCCCGGAGCTGACGCTCCCGGGTCTTTTTTCTTTGGCGCAGGCACCAGGATGATCGACGCGACCACGCGAGAGCAGGTCCTCAAGCGGAACTCGATCGAGCGGCTCAAGGCCGAGAAGTTCCCGCTCGACATCGTGCACGAATTTCCGGAGCTCGCGAAACGAAGCTACGAGAGCGTGGCCGAGGAGGACATCGTCCGCCTCCAGTGGTACGGGCTGTACCACGACAAGCCGAAGACCGGGTACTTCATGATGCGGGTGAAGATCCCGGGCGGCGTGCTGACGGCGCCGCAGCTCCGCACCATCGGCCGGCTCTCGGCCGACTACGGCCGCGGCTATGCGGAGCTCTCTACCCGGCAGAACGTCCAGCTCCACTGGATCCGGCTGGCGGACCTGCCGCCGGTGTTCGAGGTGCTCGGCAAGGCCGGGTTCACGATGGCGGGCGGCTGCGGCGACACGGTCCGCAACGTGACCGGCTGCCCGGTATCGGGGGTCGACGCCGCCGAGCTGTTCGACGTGCAGCCGCTTCTGAGCGAGGTCGCGCGGTTCTTCTACGGCAATCGCGAGTACTCCGATCTGCCGCGGAAGCACAAGATCACGCTCGCCGCGTGCCCCTGGCACTGCAATCTCCCCGAGATGCACTGCATCGCCCTCGTTGGCGCGGTGCACGGCGGCCGTTCCGGCTTTGCCGTGCGGGTGGGTGGCGGGCTCTCCACGGTGCCGCGGCTCTCGAAGAGCCTGGGCGTGTTCGTGCCAGCGGCGGAGACGATCGAAGTGCTCCGCGCGATCATCGACGTCTGGAAGGAGACGCCCAAGTACCGGATGTCGCGGGTGAAGGCGCGGCTCAAGTTCATGATGGACGATGTCGGCCCCGAGGCCTATCGCGGGCTGGTTGAGGAGCGGCTCGGCCGCCGGCTGGAGGATTTCCCACCGCCCGTCGCGCGGAGCGGCGAGCACCTCACCGGCGTGCACCCGCAGCGGCAGCCCGGGTTCATCTACGCCGGCTTCCCGGTGACGGCCGGGCTGGTGAACGGCGACCAGCTCCAGGGCATCGCCGATGTAGCCGAGCGCGAGGGCGCGGGGGTGCGGCTTACCCGGGAGCAGAACTTCATACTCACCCACGTCCCGGCCGGTCGGGCCGATGCGGTGGTGCGCGAAGTGGAGCGCATCGGCTTCCCACTCGGGGCGGGCCGGCTCCGCGCGGTGAGCATCGCGTGCACCGGATCGCCGCTCTGCAACTACGCAGTGGCGCTCACGAAGCCGCGCCTGGTCCAGCTCATGGATCACCTCGAGACCACGTTCGGCGCCGAGGCATCCACGCTCCGCATCCACCTGGACGGCTGTCCGCACGCGTGCGCGCACCACTGGACGGGAGACATCGGGCTCCAGGGTACGACGCTGCGCGAACGCACCGCAACGGGAGACAAACAGGAAGGCTACGACATCTACCTTCGCGGCGGTCAGGGAAGCCGCGCGGCCATCGGACTCCCCGTGGTGAAGCGGGTCCCCGCCGAGGGGCTGAACGAGCACGTCGAACGGCTGGTCCGGTTCTGGATCACCGCGCGGACCGAGGGCGAGGACTTCCGCGCCTTCACGGACCGGAAGGGCGACGACGAGCTGGTGGCGGCCGCCACCCTGCGCCCCATCGACGAGGTGCGCGCTGAGCTCCGCCCGCGTGCCCGGAAGCCGGAGCTCGCCGATGCGTGACGATCACGCGTTGCTCGACGACGTCGAAGCCGGCGAGCTGGCGGTCGAGTACGACGACCGGCCGCCGGAGGCGGTGCTCGCCTGGGCGCTCGAGCGGTATGGGTCGCGGGTGGCGCTCTGCACCTCGTTCCAGGCGGAGGGCATGATGCTCCTCGACATGGCGTGGCGGATCGATCCGAAGGTGCGCGTGTTCACCATCGACACGGGCCGGCTGCACCAGGAGACCCACGACCTGATGGACGCGGTGCGCGAGCGCTACGGGATCGCGATCGAAGTGCACGCTCCGGAAGCCGCGGAAGTCGTCAACATCACCCGCGAGTACGGCGCGAACCTGTTCTACAAGTCGGTGCCGCTCCGGCTGCTCTGCTGCCAGGTGCGGAAGGTCCGGCCGCTCCAGCGGGTGCTCGACGGTCTCGATGGCTGGATCACCGGGCTCCGCCGCGAGACCTGGGCGAGCCGCTCGAACATCCGGAAGATCGAGGTCGACCACGACCACGGCGGGATCGCAAAGATCAACCCGCTCGCCGATTGGACCCACGAGGAAGTGTGGGACTACATCCGCGCGCATGACGTGCCGTCCCACGCCCTGTACCGGCAGGGATACACCAGCATCGGCTGCGACCCCTGCACCCGGAAGACGGGACCGGACGAAGACGCCCGCGCGGGCCGCTGGTGGTGGGAGACCAATGCGCCGAAGGAATGCGGGATGCACTGCACCATCGAGACCGGTGGCTTCGAGCACGAAGCGGAGGTGCTGCTTGGCCGTGCGCATTGAGGCGGAGGCGCGCGAAGTGCTCGCCGCCGAGGCGGCCGCGCTCCGCGACACGATCACCGACCCCGAGGTCCGGGACGGCTACCTCGCGCTCGCCGCGGCGGTGGCCGACGGCGAAGTGGAGGACCAGCTGGTCCCCTCGCTGGAGCGGCTGCTCGACCTCGGCCTCCGCACCGGACGGGTGCGGCGCGTGCACGGCCCCCACGCGGAGTCGGCGGTCGCGCAGGTGTTCCACGCGACGCCCGCCGGCCAGACGCTGGCCGGCGCGCTCGCCGAGGTGAACCGCGCTCTCGGCGCGCTCCGGGGCCACCCGCTGGACCGCCTGATGTTCGCGGCGCGCGGCCCCGGCAGCTACACGCTGTCGATCGAGACGCCGGTCGCCGGGCTCACCCTGGAGATCGGCCCCGGTGGGGTTGCGGTCCGGGACCTGAGCGTGGGGGCCTGATGCGGTACTACCCGCTGCTGCTCGATCTCGCCGGCCGCCACTGCGTGGTGGTGGGCGGCGGCGCGATCGCCGAGGGTAAGGTGGCGCCACTTGTCGCCGCCGGCGCCCGCGTGACGGTGATCGCGCCGGCGCTGGGTACCGGGCTCGCTAGGCAGCACCGGGCCGGCCGCTTTGCTCACGTGGCGCGGACCTACGAGCCCGGCGATCTGGCCGGCGCGTTCCTGGTCATCGGTGCGACGGACAGCGCGGACGTGAATCACGCGGTGCACGCGGAGGCGACGGCGATCGGCGCGCTGATCAACGTTGCTGACGATGTGCCGTATTGCCAGTTCATCCTGCCGTCGGTTCTTCGCCGCGGCGATCTCACGGTAGCGGTGTCGAGTGCCGGGCATGCGCCGGCCCTTGCCGTGCGCGTGCGGGAGCGGCTCGAGCGCGAGCTGGGGGACGAATACGGGCGGTTTCTCGAGCTCGCCGCCGAGCTCCGGACGCCGCTCGCGCGCGCCGTGCCCGATTTCCAGCAGCGGAAGGCGATCTGGTATCGGCTGGTGGATTCGGATGTGCTGGCGCTGCTCCGGGCGGGTGACGAGCGTCGCGCACGTGCCCGCGTTCGGGAGATCACCGGTATCCCGGTCGCAGGTGCTCAGCGCGGAGACACGGAGGGCACGAAGGACCCGATCTCGGGTAAGGAAGCGTCCGGGTTCTCCGCGCCTCCGGGGTGCGATAGCGGAACCGTCTACCTGGTCGGCGCCGGGCCGGGCGACCCCAGGCTGATCACCGCGCGCGGCCTCGAGCTGCTCCAGCGCGCGGACGTCGTGGTATACGACCGCCTCGTGAGCCCGGCGCTGCTGCGGGAAGTCCCGGCGGATGCGGAGCGCGTCTACGTGGGCAAGGCGCCCGGCGGACACTGCCTGCCGCAGGAGGGCATCAACGCGTTGCTCGTGCACGAGGCGCGACGGGGCAAAACCGTGGTGCGGCTCAAGGGCGGTGACCCGTTCGTGTTCGGCCGCGGAACGGAGGAGGCGCTGGCGTGCGTGGAGGCGGGCGTCCCGGTGGAGGTCGTTCCCGGCGTGTCGAGCGTGCTGGGCGCCACCGCGTCGGCCGGGATTCCGGTGACCGCACGCGGGCACGCCGGCGGATTCGCCGTTATCACCGCGCACCGCGCCGGCGAGGAGGACGGCCACGACTGGGGCGCGCTCGCCAGGATGGACACGTTGGTGGTGCTCATGGGCGTGGAGCGGCTGCCCCAGGTGGTAGAGCACCTTCTCGCCCATGGTCGCGATGCGGGCACGCCCGCGGCGATCGTCGAGAATGGCACGCTCGCGACGGAGCGGGTCGTCGTCTCCACACTCGGTCAGCTCGTGGGGGACGCGCAGACCGCGGCGGTGCGGCCGCCCGCTATTGTGGTCGTGGGTGAGGTGGTGCGGATCCGCGAGGCGCTGACGGCGCGCGCCGCCGTCGAGGGCGCGGCGGACCGCGCCCTGGGCGGAGAACGCCACGTCGCCTGACGCTCGGACGCCGTCGAGTGCGACTCGGCGGGCGATGTGATCCGCGTCACCGCCGCTCGACGCCGTACGGCCCGACCTTCGCATCCCGCCCGCTCCCCCTCCAACCCCATCAGGAGCAGCACGCATGGATCGACCCAGTGGCTGACGCACGCAGCTTGGCGGACCGCCGACGTGGCACCGTCGTCGTTGGACTGTTTCCCGACCCCGATTCGGCGGAGCAGGGGGTCCGCGCGCTCAACTCCGCCGGCTTTCGCCGCGACGTGATTGGTATCGCCATGCGGGAGCGCACCGCCGAAGGCGAGCTGGTGCGCGACGCCGGCGGCAGCCGGGCGGCGCATGGCGCGATCAAGGGGGCGGTGGGCGGCGGGATCCTGGGGGGTGTGGTCGGGCTTCTCGTCGGCGTGGGCGCGCTGATCATTCCCGGAGTCGGTCCGGTGGTGGCGGGCGGCGCGCTGGCCACCGCGCTCGGCATCGCCGGCGGCACGGCGATGGCGGGCGCCGGCATCGGGGCGGCGTCCGGCGGGCTCGTGGGCGCGCTGATCGGCATGGGCATTCCCGAGCACGAGGCCCGCCGCTTCGGGCGGGGCTTCGAGCAGGGAGGCGCGCTCATCACGGTACGGGCCGGCGCCCGTGCGCCCGAGGCGTTGATGCTGCTGCGGGAGAACGGCGCCGATGTCGGTCCCACCGAGATCGTCGAAGCGCTCGAGCAGTTCGGGCCCTACGAGGGCCCGGAACGGCGCGACTCCGAGCAGCCCGACCGGCGCCGGCCGGGCGCCGTGCAGCGCGCCTGAACGCGGAACCCAGGGAGCTCCTCATGGCCAAGACGGATGGAGACGGGGTGGAGCGGCGCGCGGTCCCGAGGCCGCGGCGGCTCTGGGAGAAGGTCCGGGAGAAGGTGCGGCATCTCCAGGCCCGCATGGACCAGGAGTGGGAGCGCCTCCGGATCAATCGGTCGCTGGGACGGCGGGTGTCACGCCAGGTGGTGAGTCCGGACAGCCGCCTGATTCTCGACCGCGGCGAAGCGGTCACGCCATCGGCCGTGGCGCACGCGCGGCAGTCGGGCGCGCTCGAGGTCCTGCTCGACGCAGTGGATGACGGCGCGGAGGTCGATACGTCCGTGTGAGCCGCCTCACCGCGATTCCCACCCTTCCCGACGACGTTCAGCGCCATGCGCATCCCTCCTTCGACCGAAGACGGTGTGAACGTCGGCACCGTCGAGCGGGTGGCCTCGGCCCTGGCCGGCACCGCGCTCATGATGTTCTCGCTCCGACGGGGCCGCGTGCGCCGCCTGCTCATGCCCTTGAGCGGCAGCCTCATCGCGCGCGGCATCACCGGGCGCTGCGCCGTCAACCGCGCCATCGGCCGCAACTCCGCCCGGCGTGAGCAGGTCGCGAAACCGGTCGCCAGCGTCGGGGGCGGCGAAGGGATCGAGGTCGAGCGCTGCGTCGCGATCGACCGCCCCGCCGAGGAGCTGTACGCCTTCTGGCGCGACTTCGAGAACCTGCCCCGCTTCATGGAGCACCTCGAGTCCGTCACGGTGCTGACGCCGCAGCGGTCGCGCTGGACGGCGAGGGGACCGGCGGGCACCCGCCTGAGCTGGGATGCGGAGATCCACAACCAGATCCCCGACCAGCTCATCGCGTGGCGGTCGCTGCCCGGATCGGACGTTCCCAACACCGGCTCGGTGCGCTTCACGCCGGTGCCGGGCGGCCAGAGTACCGAGGTCCGCGTGGTGCTGAGCTACCAGCCCCCGGCCGGCCGGCTGGGTGCCGCCGTGGCCAGGCTCTTCGGCCAGGAGCCGCACCGGCAGGTGGACGAGGATCTCCGACGGTTCAAGCAGGTGATGGAGTCGGGCGAAGTCGCGGCAGCGCCTCCGGCGTGAACGACGAGCCATGGCACTGCGTCATCGCAGGGGGCGGGCCCGCGGGCCTCAGCGCGGCCCTCCTGCTGGGGCGGGCCCGGCGCCGGGTGCTGATCTGCGACACCGGCGAGCCGCGGAACCACTGGGCCCAGGCCATGCACGGCTTCCTCACGCGCGACGGCATCGCACCGCAGACGTTTCTGGCGATCGCGCGCGCGGAGCTCGCGCCCTACGGTACGGTGGAGCACCGACGCGCCCGGGTGGAGGATGCCGTGCGGCAGGGCGACTTCTTCGAGGTCCAGCTCGAGGGTGGTGACCGGGTACGGAGCCACACGGTGCTGGTGGCGACCGGCGTCGTGGACCAGCTGCCGCCGATCGACGGCATCGAGCCGCTCTACGGCCGGAGCGTGCACCACTGTCCCCATTGCGACGGCTGGGAGCGGCGGGACGCTCCGATCGCCGTTCACGGTCACGGCGAGGCGGGGGCGCGCCTGGCGCTCAGGCTGCGGCAGTGGTCCGGCGACATCGTGTGGTGCGCCGACGGCCAGGCGGGCGTGGACGACCAGCTGCGGGCGCAGCTTGCCGCCGCGGGCGTGACCGTGCGGGCCGAGCGCGTGCGGCGGCTGGAAGGCCGGGACGGACGGCTGGAGCGGATCGTGCTCGAGGACGCACCCCCCCTGGAGCGGAGTGCGCTGTTCGTGGTCACCGAGCAGCGCCAGGGCTCGGCGCTGGCCGAGCGGCTCGGCTGCCGGTTCAATCGCAAGGGGACCGTGGAGACCCGGACGGCGGAGCGCACCGACGTGCCCGGCGTATTCGTCGCGGGCGACGCATCGAAGGACGCGCAGCTGGTGATCGTCGCGGCCGCCGAGGGTGCCGAGGCCGCCGTGGCGATCGATGCGCTGCTGTCCCGCCAGGACAGTGCCGCACCCGCACCCGCGACGCGCTGAGCGATCGCCCGCTCCCCTGTTGCAACGTCCACCGAGGCGACACCTTACTCGGCATTCTGCCGAGGAGATCCCAGCGTGCACGGTACGCCGCGGGAACGCGTCTACGCCGTCGTGTGCCGGATTCCCCGCGGGCGCGTGGCCACCTATGGGCAAGTGGCCCGGCTCGCCGGGCTCGGCCGGCACGCGCGCCAGGTGGGCTACGCGTTGAGCGCGCTCCGACCGGGCAGCCGGGTGCCGTGGCACCGGGTGATCAACGCGCGGGGCGAGGTGAGCCGGCGCGCCCGGCCCGGTGCCGAGCTCAGCCAGCGCATGCTGCTCGAACGCGAGGGGCACCGCTTCGACGCGCGCGGTCGGGTGCGGCTCGCGGTGGTGCAATGGAGGCCCCGGGCGTGAGCGCCCCGGCCACGCTCCGCACCGCGCGGCTCGTGCTCGGACCGCTCGATGGCCGGGACGCCGAGGCGCTGGTCACGCTGGCGGGCGCGTTCGAGATCGCCGACACCACCGCAGCCATTCCCCATCCGTATGGCCCCGATGACGCGCGCATGTTCCTCGCGCTCGATGCCGCCGAGCGGGCGGCCGGCGGCGCGGTGCGCTTCGCCGTACGGCACGACGGCGGTGAGCTGGTGGGCGTCGTGAGCCTGCACCAGATCGACCGCGACCAGCTCAAGGCCGAGCTCGGCTACTGGATCGGCGTGCCGTGGTGGGGCAGGGGCTACGCCACCGAGGCCGCCGGCGCGGTGGTCCGCTACGGGTTCGACGAGCTGGGCCTGCACAAGATCCACGCGCACTACCTGGCCCGGAACCCGGCGTCCGGCAAGGTGCTGGAGCGGATCGGCATGCGGCGGGAGGGCCTGCTGCGCGAAGAGGTGCGGAAGTGGGGGCGGTTCGAGGACGTGGTGCTGTGCGCCATGCTCCGGACCGACCACGCGTGACCCTGCCGGCGCCACCCGCCTAGGGCGGGCACACCCAGTCGACCGCGGTGAGCTGCTGAACCACGCGGAACACGATGCCGTGCCCCTCGCACGCGTCCTCGAAGCGGTGTTGCGCCTCGAGCGAGTTCTGACTCCAGGCGAGATTCGAGATCTCCAGCACGCAGCCGGGCCGGTTCTCGAGCGTGCCCTCGAGGATGCGCCGGGCGAGCAGGTCGAGATCGGCCAGGCCGACCGAATGTCTTCCAGTCATCAGTTACTCCCGGATGGCGGCCGGAACAGCCGATGCCAGGCCACGATCCAGATCGCGATACCACCCAGCACCAGGCCGATGGTGCCCAGGGCGGCCGCGAGGGGAAGTCGCGGGGGATCGCTGGCGTGCGCCCGGACCACGCCAAGATGCACGACGATCGCGGCGAGCGCGAGCAGGCACGCGAGCCACCACATCTGCGCCCGCACCCGGGCGAGGCCCTCGGCCCGGCGCGGCTGGGCGAGCCAGATCTCGCGGTGAGGCAGGCTGATCCACTCCGGCGCGCGGCGGGCGAACAGCGCCACCATCGCCACGATCGCGAGGGGGAGCGCCACGCCGAAGCCGGCGAGGAACACCAGGTACCCTGTGCGTGAGGACCACGTGTCGGGACGGCCGGCCGCGTCGAAGCGCGTGGCCATCGTGCCGGGCAGCTGGTCGATGGTGCCGAGCACGACCGCGGCGCCCAACGCGACGCCGGCCCAGAACGCCGTCCGCCCGCGCATGGTCAAGCGCTGGAATTTGCTGGTCGGCACGGCGGGACTCCGGGAACGGTCCCGAAAAGCTAGCGCGAAATCGCTACTGCAGCGACCCGGTGAAGAGACCCCGCACGAAGCCGATGTGATAGGCGACGAAGCACCCGAACCCCACGCTGACCAGGCCCGAGGCCACCCGGAGGCCGCGGGCGAACCGGCCCGGCCGGCCGCCGGCGTAGCGGAACGGCAGGGCGATGGCGGCGGTGACGATCATCATGCCGGCGATGGTGCCGGTGCCGAAGAGCAGCAGGTAGAGCATCAACCACGCGGGCTCGCCGATCGCCGCAAGCATCAGCAGCGCAACCGCCGCCGACCCCGCGAGCCCGTGCACGACCCCCACGATCATCGGGCGGAGCAGCCGATACCCGGCCACGCCGCCGACGTGCCGATCGAGCCAGCTCACCGGGGTGCGGTCGGGCTCGTGGGGATGCGCCTCTGGGTCGTGGCCGTGCGGATGCGTGTGCACGTAGTCGCCGTGGCTGTGGGCGTGCGAGTGTATCTGCGCGCGGTCGGCGGTCCAGGTCGTGCCTCGGCGCACGAGCTGGAACAGGTCCCGGAGATTGGTGAGCCCCAGCACGATGAGCATCACGCCCACCGCGAGCTCGAGCGACAGGCCGACCCGGTCGGGAATCACCCAGCCGAACAGGATGATCGCACTGCCCACGACCAGGATCGTCAGCGTGTGTCCGAGGCCCCACGCCGCCCCGACGAGCACGGCCGAGCCGGCGTTCCGCTGGCGCGCGACGATGGTCGCGACCGCGACGACGTGATCGGGATCGGTGGCGTGCCGCATCCCGAGGAAGAAACCCAGCGCGAGAATCGCGGGCAGCGCGGTCACGGGGCGGAGGCCACCGGGGCAGACTGCGCGGACCGCTCCGCCCGGCGGGCCAGGATGTGCCGTGCCATGGCGAGCGCGAGCTGCTGCTCTCCCATGAAGACCGCCCCGAGCTGTTCGCGCTCGAGCAGCGCGGCCTCCTCGTCGCTGTGGGTGCGGAGCAGGATCTCGATCTTCGGGTTCAGCATGCGCGCGACCTCCACCATCTTGCGCACCTGACGGGTCTCGGGCGTAGCGATCACCAGCACGCCGGCCCGCGCGACGTGTGCCTGGATGAGCACCCCGGGGTCGCCCGCGTCGCCCGAGACGGCCGGAACGTTCCGGGCGCGGAGCCGCTCCACGATCTCCCGGTTCTGCTCGGCGACTACGTACGGGATGCCCTGCTCGGCCAGGATCTCCACGATGCGGCTCCCGACCCGGCCGAAGCCGACCAGCAGCACGTGCCCCGTCAGGGTGGTCTGGTCCACGGTGGCCGGCAGCTCGGCCAGCGGATCGGCGCTCCGTTCCAGGGCGCGGGCCCGGCTCGACCGGGAGCGGATCCAGGCCTGCGCGGGCTCGATGGCAGCGAACACGAGTGAGTTCAGCGAGATGGAAATGAGGGCCCCGGCGACGATCAGACTCTGCCCCTCGGGCGGGAGCAGTCCGAGGGACACCCCCAGCCCCGCCAGGATGAACGAGAACTCGCCGATCTGCGCCAGGCTGGCCCCGACCGTGAGCGCCGTATTGAGCGGATAGCGGAACGCGAGCACCAGGACGACGGCCGCGACCGTCTTGCCGATCATGATGATCGCGACGACCGCCACCACCTGCAGGGGCGCGCGGATCAGGGCGTCGGGGTCGAACAGCATGCCCACCGAGACGAAGAACAGCACCGAGAACGCGTCCCGGAGCGGGAGCGACTCCTCCGCCGCCCGGTGACTCAGGGCCGACTCCCGCATCATCATGCCGGCGAAGAACGCGCCGAGGGCGAAGGAGACGCTGAAGAGCCGGGCGGACGCGTAGGCCACGCCGACGGCGGCCGAAATGACGGCCAGGGTGAACAGCTCGCGCGAGCCGCTGCGCGCCACGGCCCAGAGCAGCCGGGGAAACAGGCGGCGGGCCACGACCATCATCAGGGTCACGAACGCGGCCACCTCGCCGAAGGTGATCGCCACCGTCACCCAGAGCGGGCGGCGTACCGCGCTCGCCTCGGCGGCCCCGGGCGTTCCGCCAAGGACGCCCGCCAGCGCGGGCAGCAGCACCAGGATGAGGACCACGATCAGATCCTCGACGACCAGCCAGCCCACCGCGATGCGGCCGTTGACCGAATTCAGGAGCGCCCGGTCCTCGAGCGCGCGCAGCAGCACGACCGTGCTCGCCACCGAGAGCGCGAGCCCGAAGACGACCGCGCCGCCGAGCGGCCATCCCCACAGCAGCGCCGTGGCCGCGCCGAGCACGGTGGCGACGGATGTCTGCACGATGGCGCCAGGCACCGCGATCCGGCGCACGGCCATGAGGTCGGCGACGGAGAAATGCAGCCCGACACCGAACATCATCAGCATCACACCGATCTCGGCGAGCTGGCCGGCGAGCTCCACGTCCGCCACGAAGCCCGGCGTGGCCGGCCCCAGGACGACCCCCGCGAGGAGGTACCCGACCAGCGGCGGGATGCGCAGGCGGGTGGCGAGGAAGCCCAGCACCAGCGCCAGCCCGAGCGCCGCGGCGATCGTGGTGATCAGGCCGACGTCGCGCGGCATCGCCGGCTACTTCACGGCGAGGTTGCCGAACATGAGCACCTTGCGATCGACGTCGAAGCTGGCGTTCGCGCTCCGGGCGAACAGGGTCACCAGCACGTCGGTGTCCTCGGCGGTGGAGCGCAGGACATACTCCGCGGCGCCGTTGTCGAGAATGAGCTGCAACGTGAACGCCCCGGGCGCACCGCGATCCTGCTCGGTCCAGGAGGCCTGCACGTGCGTGACCTGACGAACCTGTATCTGGCGCTCCGCGCCCCGTGCCGTCGAACGAGCCATACCACCCTCCATGAGAAAGAGCCACGGGCGCCGCCCCAATCGGCGGTGCCCGGGCGTGTCCCCGTCAGATCCAGAACTGCCACCAGCGCTTGCCCGCCTTCCGCTCGGCCCGACGCCGCTCGTCCGCCTCCCACTCGATCTGTTCCTGCTTCCGTTCGGCGAGCCACGCCTCGAGCGAGGGCCACTCCTCGGTGTAGATGGTTCCCTCGTGATCGGCGAACCAGACCGGTGAGGGATCCCGGCGGATGTCGAGGCAGTATTCGTTGCCGCTGCCGTCGCCGCCGAACGAGAAGAAGTGCGCCGGCCACGGCAGGCCGAAGAACCCATGTTCTCGCAGCCCGCGGTTGACGGCGATGAGCTGGTCCGGATCGTCGAGGAGCTCGTAGTCGGGTCCGGCCGCGCCGAGCCCGGCAGGATATGCCAGCACCAGCGCGCGGTAGTCGCCCGGCAGCCGGAGGCTGAGCTCGCGCTCCACCCGGTCCAGGTCGTCGGAGGTCACCGGACGGCACCAGTCAGGGCAGCGATTCCTCCATGGGTCGATGATGAGGTGAGACGACCTCTCAGTGGCGGGGCTCGGACCGGCCGAGCTCGGGCGGATCCCGGCGCACGAGGTCACCCTCGCTCGTCATGTGCAAATATGCCCCGTCCGGGGCGGCCCAGCGTAGGGCGAGCCGGTTGTAGCGGGCCACGAACGCCTTCCGCCGATCCCACACGAGAAAGCAGGCGCGGTGCACGGCGGCGTCGGAGAACCGCCAGAACGGGTCGGCGTCGTCGGCGAGGAAGTCAGGAGTGACGAAGGCGTCGTCATCGGGCCGGATGACGTCGCCGCAGAGCGCGCAGTGGGCGCGCCCGGCTCGGATCCTCTCCATATCCGTAACATGACGACGTGGCGCGCGTCTTGCCTTTCCGCCAGGCGTCCCTTCCAGGCGCCGCCAACATGTTGTGGAACCGTGCGAACCGGCCTGTCCGAATGCAGGGGGTGCTCGCCGTTTGCGGCGCCCTGACGCTGTCCGCCTGCGCCTCCAAGTACGCCCAGGTGCCGGCCCGGCTCGACCTCGAGCCGTACGGCCGGGTGGCGCTCGTCGCCTTCTCGACCGAGCAGACCCACGATGAGCTGAGCACGCTCGCGACCCAGCGGTTCGCCGAGGCGCTGCTGGCGAGTCAGTCCGGCGTCGAGCTCCTCGAGCTGGGCATCACGGATTCGTCCCTCGGGGGTGGTGCCGCGAGCGCCGACCCCGCCGCCCTCGCGCAGGCGCTCGGCCGGGAGAAGGACGTGCCCGCCGTGTTCGTCGGGCATCTCAAGGTGTCGGGGGTCCAGCCGCGGGGGAGCATCGGCGGGGCGGGAAACGTGAACGTCCGGGCGTCGGTGAACGCCGAGCTGACCGTGCGGCTCCTGTCCACGCGGACCGGAGCCACCGTCTGGCGCTCGAGCGCGGCCGCGAACGGCACGGTGGGGCAGGTCGCGCTCTCGGCGCGGCGACCCTCGATCGCCGTGCGCGATCCGGACGAGGCGTACGGCGAGGTCCTGAACGCGCTGGTGACCAGCGTGACCCGCGACCTCCGGCCCACCTGGGTGAAGCAGTAGCTTCACCCGGGGAACCGGCCCGGCGGCGGTTCCCACAGCTCGACCCGATTGCCCTCCCCGCCCATCACCCACCCGAACTTGCCGTACTCCGACTCCTCGGTGCGGTCGTCGACCGTGCATCCCTCGGCGCGGAGCGCGGCCGGCACTGCGGTGAGGTCCGCCACGCGGTAGTTGACCATGAACGGCGCGCTGCTCGGATCGAAGTAGTCGGACGTGCTGGGGAAGACGCTCCAGACGGTGGCGCCCTCACGGTCCAGCGACGCCGGGTCGGTCCAGCGGAAGGTGGCCCCACCCCATGACTGCACGGCGACGCCGAGAGATGGTCCCGATACCATGCCCGGAGCGCGTCCGGATCGCGCGCCTTCAGGAAAATGCCGCCGATGCCGGTCACGCGGGTCATGAGCCGTTCTCACCGCCGGTCCCGCCGTACGCATCGAGCGATATGTTGAGGTCGCGGCGGAGCGCGGTCGCGCCGCTCAACAGGTCGCGCCAGGAGATCTCCTGCCCCGTCCGGGCGCCCTTGGGCGTGATCTTCACCGTCTCGGGGGTGAGCGTGACAGTGTAGAGCTTGCCGTCGATCTCGATCTCGCGCTTCATCGGTTTGGCCAGGCGTGTCGTCATGGGGCGTCCGTCGGTGAATGGTTTTCCCTGTATCTTCCATGGATCATGTGGCGCCGCGCTCTGCTCCTCACGCTCGCGCTGACCGCGCCTGCCGCCGCCCAGGAGGAGCCGGACCCCGACAACCGGCGCCGGGAGCGGGAGCGCCTGGTGGACGAGCATATCGTTGCCGCGGGTATCAGCGACCCGGCGACCCTCGCCGCGCTCCGGTCGGTGCCGCGCCACGAGTTCGTCCCGGCGCGCGAGCAGCCCTACGCCTACGAAGATATCCCGCTCCCGATCGGCCACGGCCAGACCATCTCGCAGCCCGCGGTCGTCGCCATGATGACCGAGCTGGTCCGCCCCCGGCCGGGGATGCGCGTGCTCGAGGTGGGCACCGGATCCGGGTATCAGGCCGCCGTGCTCGCGGCGACCGGCGCCCGCGTCTGGACGATCGAGATCTTCGAGGCGCTCGCGAAGGAGGCAAGCGCCCGGCTGGCCCGGCTCGGCTACACCAACGTGGTGGTTCGCCACGGCGATGGCTACGCCGGGTGGCCGGACGAGGCGCCGTTCGATGCCATCGTCGTCACCGCCGCCGCCGACTCCATTCCCCCGGCGCTGCTCGACCAGCTCGCGCCCAGCGGCCGGCTGGTGATGCCCGTCGGCGAGCAGTCCCGCACCCAGGCGCTGGTGCTCGTCGAGAAAGACCGGACCGGCAAGCTCTCTTCCCGCGAGCTCCTGCCGGTTCGCTTCGTGCCGCTGCTCCGCGGAATCCGCTGAAAATCCTGATCCCCGCGGGCCTCAACATCGCCGGGGCGATCGGGTTGATGATCCGGCCTGGTACTCCTGGGCGCGGGGCTCGCCATGGCGCTGCTCGCCGGCCGGCCGCTCGCGATCGCCGACACGTTCACCCAGGCGATGGTGACGGCGATGGTCGCGCCGATCTGCGTTTCGATGGGCTTCGCCGCCCTGATGAACGCCACGGGCTGCGATCGCCACCTGGTGCACGCGCTCCTCGCCCCGGTGCGCCGCCTCCCGTGGCTCATGGTACCGGGCGGCGTCCTGGCCGCCCATCTCGTCAACATGGCGGTGCCGAGTCAGGCGAGCACGGCCGCCGCGCTCGGCCCCATCCTGGTGCCGTTGCTGCTGGCGAGCTGCCGCCCGGCCGCGGTGGCCGGCGCCGCACTGGTCCTGGGCGCTTCGTTCGGGGGCGATCTGCTGAACCCGGGGTCGCAGGACGTCCAGGCGGTGGCCGGCACCGCGAACCGGCGCGGCAAGGCCGAGCGTCAAACCGTGCCGGTCGTGCCGACGCCCGTCGATGAGCCGTCGCTCCGGCTGAATCCGATCAGGGCGGCGATCCCGCTGGTACCGATCGCGCTCCTCCTCGCGGGCTACGCGGGATGGCGTCCGCTCGCGTGGCTGGTGGCGCCGCCGCCCGGCGACGAGTGGCAACCGCTGGCCAGCGCGCTGCCGGTGGTCCGGGCCATGCTGATCGGCGCGGTGCTGGCGCTGGCGGTCGCCTGGCGCGAGGTGCTCGCGCTCACCCGGGCGTCCTTCGAGGGAATGGGCTCCGCCTACGCGAGCATCATCTCGCTCACCATCACGGCGCAGTGCTTCGGGGCGGGCGTGGCGCTGATCGGATTGGCGGACGCACTGCTCCGGCTCGCCAGCGCGAGCGATGCCCTGGTGCCGCTCGCGGCCGGGTTTCCGTGGGCGCTCTCGGCCCTCTCCGGTTCGGGCTCGGGCCCCGTTCTCGCGTTCGCGCAGACGTTTCTCACCCGGGTGGGCGCGGCCGACCAGCCGGTGACGCTGGGCGCGGTCGCGTGCCTCGGCGGCGCGTTCGGCCGAACGATGTCCCCGGTCTCCGCGGTGGTGGTCTATGGCTCGGGTCTGGTGGGCGCGCCGCCGCTCTCTGTCATCCGCCGTCTGCTGCCCGCGCTGGTCGCGGGCGGAGCCGTCGCCATCGTCATGGCGCTGCGCTGACGGGGCGATCGGCCGGGATGATCGGCAGCACGATGTGCGAGGGCCGCTGCCGGTCCAGGTAGACCGTGTTGCGGGCGATCCGGGTTCGGGTCCATGCCCCCTCCGGTTCCCCCGTGTTCGGATTGAGATCGAAGTGCGGGAAGTTGCTGCTCGAGAGGTCGACCCGGATGCGGTGGCCCTGCTGGAACCGGTTGCTGGTCGGGAACGGATCGATCGTCACCTCATAGATCGTTCCGGCTTCCATCAGCTCCGGCTCCTCCCACGAATTCCGGTACCGCGCCCTCAGGATCCCGTCGGTGAGGTTCATCGCGAACCCGTCGGGATAATCCGCGCTCGGCGGGTACACGTCCACCAGCTTTCCCGTGAAATCGGTGTCGGGACAGTCCGACGTCACCCAGAGCTTGAGCGCGATCGGTCCGGTGACCTCGACATCGTGGGGGAGCGGCGGCGTCTGGAACACGAGCACGTCGGCGCGCTCGGCGAGGGGCCGATACGGGGGCTCCGACCCGAAGAACTTCGCCGACTCCCGCTGATCGTAGGCGCCACCCTCCATGACCGGCGCGCCGGACGTGATGGTTCCGCCGATGCTGGGAACGGGATGCCGCGGATCGTAGTCGTAGCTGCGGGAGGCGGCCGCGGCGTCGGGCAGTGACGCGTCCAGCAGCCCGCCGACGTGGAAGTAGAACGGTGTGAACCTGGTCCCCGGCAGGGGCCAGTCCCGCTCCGCCCGCCACCGCCCGCCGTGCTCGAGCCGCCCGGCACGATTCCGGCGACCGCTGCCGCCGCCCATCACGAAGATGCGCACCGGCGGCTCGCGATCCACGCCGTTGTCGACGCCCCTGAGCCAGCGATCGAACCACCGAAGCCGCAGCGCGAAATAGTCGTCGGCGAGGCTGCCGTCGAGCGTCGCCTCGGGGCCGAAATCGACGTCTCCCGCGTGGGTGACCGAGCGATTCCCGTGGGTCCAGGGCCCCATCACCAGACGCACCGGGCCCTGCTTGCGGCGGGACAGCGCACGGTAATTGTCGGTGGCCGTTCGGGCGTACGGATCGTACCAGGACGACATGTGGGCCATGGGCACATCGGCGTAGCGATCGTAGCAGCCCTCCGCGTAGATCCCGGGCTGCTTCCAGTAGTCGTCGAACTCGCCGTGCTGCCACTGCTCGAAGAGATAGTCCTCGTACTCGGGCGAGAGCGTCAGCGGGGAATCGCCTTTCTTCCACGGCATCCGACGGAACCATGCCTTGATGTCCACCGCCTCCAGGGCGGCCCGCCTGGCGGGGTCGGCGGTCATCGCGGGGCTCTCGAGCGCGCTGCGGTACGCCCAGGTCGCCTGCTTGAGCTCGAAGGCGCCGCCCTGGCGGATGCCGCCCTGATAGGCGTTCGAGAAGCCGCCGGAGTCGAGCCACATCGCCGCGAGTCCGGGCGGGTCGAGGCAGGCGAGCGCGCCCTGGGTGTGGGCGGCGTAGGAGAGTCCCTTGGTGCCCACCTTCCCGTTGCACCACGGCTGCCGGACGATCCAGGCCATCGTGTCCCGGCCGTCGGCGGCGTCGCTCAGATACTTCACGAACTCGCCTTCCGAGCCGTACCGGCCGCGGCAGTCCTGGTAGATCACGACGTAGCCGTGGCGGACGAAGAAGGCCGCGACGTCACGCCGCGAACGGGCCCGGGCGTGCGTCGCGGTCAGCTCCGCCCGGCTGGTGACGGTCTTGCCGTAGGGTGTGCGCTCGAGGATGACCGGAAACGCTCCCTCGACGGCCGTCCGGTTCCGCGCCGGACGATAGACGTCCGTGGCGAGGCGGACGCCGTCGCGCATCCGGACCATGATGTCGGACTCGACGATGGCGTCGTACTCGTCGTCGGTCCGGGCGCCGGTCGTCAGCGCGAACGGCGCGAGCGCCAGGAGCGCCACGAACTCCCGGCGCGACAGCGTCTGCATGCGCGAATCAGCTCGTGGCGGTCGACCCGCTGCTGTTCCAGATGTCGCGGTGCAGGCGCCACTCGCCGCCCTCCTGGCGCCACACGACCAGGTACTTGCCGCGATCCAGCACCCGGCCGGCCTCGCCTTCGAGGGTGTACCGTCCGATCTCGATGGCCCGGGCGCCCTGAAGCTCGATTTCGTCGGTCTCCAGCCGGGCGGCTTTGATCCCGAGCTCGAGCGCACCGCGCCAGAACACCTCGACCGCCGCGGCGCCGGCTACCGGCTCGCCGCCGGGCGGCAGGACTTTCGCATCGGACGAATAGACGGCGGCCATGGCCGCCGCATCGCCTCGGCTCAGGGCGGTCAGGAAGCGCTGGTTGCCCGCGGCGACGGCGGCGCGGATGTCGGGTAGCGTAGCGGCAGTCATGGCAGGGTCCTCGACGTACGGGAGGAACGGCTAGTTCGGTTGCAGCAGGTTGGCGCGCCGGTCCGTCAGGCGAAAGGCGGCTTCGAGGATCTCGCGCTGCTGGTCGGAGGCCTCCGAGAGCCCGAACGGGACGGGGCCCAGGCCGGGCAGTGACAGGCTCGCGGGTGCGATGCGGGTCTCCTCCAGGCGAAGGAACGCCATGTTGCTCGGACCGCGATAGCCGAACTGCCGTGCCAGGTCGCGGAGACCGGGCGCGCTCCGGTTGGTCCACAGAAGGTCGCCCGTGGTCGTCGCGCGCAACCGGCCGGTGCCGAGCAGCGCCGGCGGAAGCGCCGGCTTTTCCCGCCAGACCAGCCACACCCGCTCGCCCGCGGCCGGCGTCAGCCCGCGCGCGGTCGGCGGATACCAGATCGCATGATGCGGGCTCTGGAAGAGCCCGAGGGTGTTCCATACATCGACGGGCGGGGTGGCGCAGTAGATCAGTGCCCGGTCCGGCATCGTGTGATCCTCCGCCATGGCGCGCTCGAAAGCAGCTGGTTCGCAGACAGAGAAACGTACCGCCTGGTTGGCGAGCCGCCAGACCGGTTGGGCGCCCGCGACCGGTTCAGGGGAAGATGCCCAGCTGCTCGTAGCTCAGCGCCACCTTGTCGATCGCGACGATCATCGCCGCCGTTCGCAGATCGAGCTTGCCCTGGTGTTGCTTCCACAGCTGGCGGATCGGGTGGTACGACCCGATCATGGTCTCCTCCAGGCCGGAGTTCACCAGGTCCTCCTCGCTCGCGCCATGGGTCACCCGATCGACCTCCTCGGGGGTGAACTGCCGGCCCGTCGCGCCTTCCACCGCCCTGAGCACCCGGGCGAACGCCCCCTGCTCGAACCGCTTCTGCATCCGCCCGAAGCGCACGTGCCCCAGGTTCTTCACCCATTCGAAGTAGGAGACCGTGACGCCGCCCGCGTTGATGTACGCGTCCGGCACGACCATGACGCCACGGCCGAACAGGATCTCGTCCGCCTCGGGCGTGGTGGGGCCGTTGGCCGCCTCGACCAGGATCTTCGCCTTCACGTGCGGGGCGTTCTCCGCGGTGATCTGGCGCTCGAGGGCGGCGGGAATGAGGATGTCGCAGTCGAGCGTGAGCGCATCCTCGCGCCGGGGCAGTCTGGTCGCGCCGGGAAAGTCGAGCAGCGAGCCGCGCTCGCGCCGGTGCGCCATCACCTTCTCGATCTCGATCCCCTTGGGATTGGCGATGGCGCCCTCGGACTCCGCGAGGCCGACGAGAATCGCGCCGCCCTCCTGGAAGAACCGGGCGGTGAAGTAGCCGACGTTGCCCAGTCCCTGGATCACGACGCGCTTGCCCTCGAGCCCGCGCGAGAGCCCGAGCGCCTTCATGTCCTCTGCGATGCTGACCAGCTCGCGCACGCCGTAGAACACGCCGCGCCCGGTGGCCTCCATCCGGCCGCGGATACCGCCCTGGCTCACCGGCTTGGCCGTGACGCAGGCGAGCGCGTCCACCTCGCCGTGGTGGATCTGCGCGTAGGTGTCGGCGATCCATGCCATCTCGCGCGGGCCGGTGCCGACATCGGGCGCCGGCACGTCGAGCCCGGGCCCGATGAAGTTCTTGCGGACCAGCTCGAAGGTGTAGCGCCGGGTGATCCGTTCGAGCTCGCCGGGCGAATAGCGCTTCGGGGCGAGGCGGATGCCGCCCTTCGCGCCGCCGAACGGCACGTCCACCAGCGCGCACTTGTAGGTCATGAGCGCGGCGAGGGCCTGCACCTCGTCCGCGTCCACGGCGAGGGCATACCGGATGCCGCCCTTGCAGGGAAGCTTGTGGTGGCTGTGCTCAGCCCGCCACGCGTGCATCACCTCGATGCTGCCGTCATCCCGCTTCAGCGGGAAGCTGGTATAGAAGAGGCTCTTGGAAGCCTTGATGTTCGCGAGGAGCGTGGGATCGTGCGGGGTGAACCCGGCCGCGCGGTCGAAAGCCCGGTTCACCTGATCGAGGAAGCTGGCGCCCGCGGACATGGGCATTCTCCTGTGCGGCGGGGGGAAGCGGTGCTGGGAGAGTGATACCCTGCGCGGGGGCACGGCGCCAGAGGGCGTGTGATCGCGCGCGTCCGGCGTCAGGGCGCCTTCCGCTGCATTCCGGAGACGAGTCGCTTCACGAGCGCCTGGTCTTGCGGGAGCAGCCCGGCGTCGGGCAGTCGCGGGATGAGGTCCGCCCATTGCGGGTGCACCGCATAAGCGCGCGCGAGGTAGGGGATGGCCTCGCGCTCGCGTCGTGCCGCCGCGAGGCTGATCCCGGTCCAGAAGACCGCTTCGCCGTTCGTCGCGGAGTCGGGGAGCAGGCCGATCGCCCGATTGTACGCCGCGACGGCCCTGGCCAGGTCACCTCTGGTGGTCCATTCGTCGCCCTCGTTCATCCGCCGGTACAGCCGTGAGAGGGTGACGAGCCGCCGAAGCTCGGCCACCGGGGCGGCGTGGTCCTCGACCCGCAGGTCCACCAGCCGATCGGCCCAGGGACGCCCGGTGCCGGCGGCGGCGACGACGAGGATCGCGGCCGACTGTCGGCCGCGGATGTCGCCGCCCTCGCGCTCCGCCGCCTCCAGCGCCTGGAGCAGGCGCTCGGCCAGGTCTCCCGTCGCGCCCTCGTACGCGCGTGCCATGGCCGGCCAGACCGTCGGCTTGTTCATCAGGTTCGCCTGAACCGAGTAGCCCGCGCCCACGCGGTGGCCCGCCGCGGCGATCGCGCGTTGGCCCGTGAAGGCCGCCCCCCGACCGCGCGCATCGATCATCGCGACCTGCCGGACCGCGGAGTCGGCGTCGGCGGCGACGAGCCCGCGCAACGCGTCGGGCGCGCTCCGGCCTCCGCGCATCAGCTCGAGGCCGAGCGCGCCGTAGCTCGGATCGGTGAACGACTGGGTCGCGACGGCCCCGACCCCGGCCTCCGCCCAGGGCACGGCCGATCCGACCGAGAACCAGTGCGACTGCACGGCGACGCCGATCTCGCCGGTGACCGAGTCTCGCGCGACGATCGAATAGGTCGCGACCGGCCGGCGCGGTGTCCCATCCGGGGCCGACGCGCCCGACACCGGGCGCGCCGGCGGACCGCAGGCGGCCGAGCCGGCGGCGAGTGCCGCGACGGCGAGGCGGAACGCGCGATGCATGAAAGTCACGCCTCGCCGGCGGCGAGCTTCGCCTCTTATTCGGCCTGGCTGATCGTGCCACCGGCCCGTGCGGTCCGGCCGGCATCGCGGGGCGGGAGCGCCTCCTGCACTGGATCGATGCGCTTCCCCTCGGCGTACGGCGTCTCGCAGCCGGCCCGCGGATCGTACCGGGACAACGCCACGCGCTGATACTCGTGAACGTAGGGCGAACAGTTGACGGACACGGCGGACACCGCCACGCGTACGGGGTCGCGCGCTGCCCAAGGACGCATCGGCGTCAGCCTGCCAGGCCAAGCGTCTGGCGGACGATCCGCTCATCCGGCTGCGCCGCGAACGCATCGAGCAGCTCCGGTGGCAGCCGCCGCCGCCGCCCGCTGCCGAGATCGACGAACACCCACCGGGTCTCGGCTTCTGCCACCATCTGGCGCCTGGGTTCCCGCACGAAGAGATAGCGCCGCGGCGTGAACCGCTGATCGAATCGCGGCACCCAGGTGTGCAGAGCGAGCCGGTCGCCCGCGAACGCCGGCCGGAGGTACTCGATGAAGTGCGAGCGCACCACCCAGCCGGCACCCAGGGAAAGGTAGCGCTCCATGGGCCAGCCGGCTGCCGCCGAGTGCTCGATGGCGATGGCCTGCATCCACGCGACGTAGGCGAGATTGCTGACGTGGCCCTGCTGATCGATGGCGTCGGCGGGCACCTCGAAGAGCTTCGAGTGGATCGGCGTTCTGCCCATCGCTGTGCGCCGCGGCCTATTCGACCTGGGTCGCGATCCACCACGTCGTACCCCCGCTGTCCCGGACGCCCCCGCGCTTGTCCGCGTCCTCCTTCTTGACCGGTTCCTGCACCGACGCCGCGCCGGCCGCAAGGGCGCGCCGGTACGCGGCATCGACGTCCCGCACGTAGACGTGCACGTTGGCGGGGACCGGCGGCCATTCGCCGCCGCCATCCCCGAGCATGATGACGGTGTCGTCGAGGCGCACCTCGGCGTGCATCACCGTTCCGTCGGGCATCGGGAACCTCCGCAGCTCGACGGCGTCGAAGACGCGGACGAGAAAGTCGATCGTCCGGGCGGCCCCGTCGACGATCAGGTACGGGGAGACCGTGCTGTAGCCCTGAGGCTTGTAGCTCTGCCTGCTCATCTGCTTCGGGCTCCAAAGGTGGCTGTCTGGAAAAGCGCGGTTTCCCACTCCGTCAACTCGAAGAAGCCGCGCGTCAGCTCCGTCGCGGTGCCTCCATCGAACTCCGCGCATGGGTACAGGATCACCGAGAGGAATCGCGGCCCGGACCACACGCACACGTAGATGCCCCGAGTCGATGAGCGGCACGAAGGCATCGTAACCTTGATTGACGGCCTTGCCCTGCCCGCTGGTCTGGTGGATGATCGGCTCGCCATAGGTACGGAGGCCGAGGTGGCTTGCGATGAACGCGAAGTAGTCCCGGAGCGTCTGCGCATCGAGCTCGGCCCGGCGGAAGAAGCCCTCGATCAGGAGGCGCTTGCGAAAGATCTCGAGTGCCAGGCGCCGCATCATGACTCGAGCGTGAAGCCCACCTTCAGCGTGATCTGCCAGTGGGCAACGCGCCCATCCTCGATGTGACCGCGCGTCTCCGTCACCTGGAACCAGCGCAGATTGCGCACGGTCTGGGATGCCTTGGCGATGGCGGTCCCGACGGCCTCCTCGATGCTCGTGGTGGACGAGCCGACGAGCTCGATGGTCTTGTAGACATGATGGGACATTGGGCCTCCTTGGCCGAGCCTGCAACTGGTGCGTCGTCTCAGAGGAGCTCGGAGACCGGGTTGAGGTCGCCCTCCGCAAACCGCTCCGGCCGGAGCCGCCCGGCGTCGAGTGTCGATGCCCGCCCATCGCAGACGATCTCGCCGAGGAGCTGGCCCAGCGCGGGCGCGTGCATGACCCCGTGGCCGGACGATCCGTTCATCAGATAGAGATTGGGCACGCCCGGCGTGGAGCCGAAGATGGCGTGCTTGTCGGGCGACATTTCGTAGAGTCCCGCCCAGCAGGCCGAGCCGTCCACCGGCACGCTCCGGAGCGCGGAGATGCGCCGGTGCGCTTTGGCGAGCACCGCGCGCACCCAGTCGGGCTCGACCCGGTCGTCGAACGGATGGTCCCGCCTGCCGGGCGTGGGCCAGAGAAGCAGGACGCGCCCGTCGCGGACCCGAAGGTGGAAACCGTCGCCCACGAAGATGGTCATCGGCATCGTCGCCGCCAGGGCGTCGGTGGGGACGGTCGCGGCCACCTGCCGCCGGAGCGGCGTCACCGGAAGCGCGAAGCCGGTGTCGCGCATGACCCCGGCCGCCCACGCGCCGAGCGCGTTGACCACGGCACCACACGCGATGCGGTCGCGGCCGGCACGCACGGCCGCGACGCGCCCCCCGTCGCCCAGCTCGAGCCCGGTCGCCTCCACTCCCCAGCGGACCCGCGCGCCGAGCCGCTCGGCCCCGCCAAGATATCCCGCGAGAAGGTCGAGCGGGCGCACGAACCCGTCGGTGGGACACCAGGCGCCGCCGAGGATCCCCTCGTCCGACACCGCCGGATTGAGCCGCCGTATGTCGTCCGGTGTCACGGCGACCGCCTCACGCAGGCCGGCGTCGTGCTGGACTCGCCGCGCCTCCGCCAACGCGGCCAGCTCCCGCTCGGTGCCGGCGAGCCAGAGATAGCCGTGCGGCGCATACCCGGCATCGATCCCGGTGTCCTCCTCGAAGGTCTCGAGCTTGGTGCGGGAGAGCAGCGAGAGACGGACGTTGATCGCGGTCGCATACTGGGCGCGGAACCCGCCGGTCGCGCGGGCGGTGCTCCCGGCGCCCGGCGCCTCGCCGCGGTCGAGCAGCACGATCCCGCGCACCCCGCGGCGCGCCAGGTGCCACGCCGCGCTCGCGCCCATGATTCCGGCGCCGAGGATGACCACCTCCGGCGCGGTCACGGAGTGAAGACGTGCTCGGCGTGTCGGAAGCTCTTGAACTCGAGCGCATTCCCGCTCGGGTCGCGCAGGAACATCGTCATCTGCTCTCCCGGCTGCCCGGCGTAGCGAACCCGCGGCTCGATGATGAACCGGACGCTCTCCTGCCGGATCCGCTCCGCGACCCGCTGGAACTCCTCCCATTCGAGCAGCGCGCCGAAGTGGGGCATCGGGACCCGGACCCCGTCCACCACGCCCGCGTCGGTGGTCGGAGTGACGGGTCCGGTGACGTGGGCGGAGATCTGGCTGCCGAAGAAATCGAAGTCCACCCACGCGTCGGTGCTCCGGCCCTCGCGGCAGCCGAGGACGTCGCCATAGAACCGGCGCGTGGACGCGAGGTCACGCACGAAGAAGGCGAAGTGGAAGGGGCGCATGGGTGAGACTAGTCGGCGAGACGGCTCAGGTACTCGCGGATCCGTCGGGCGTTGGTGCCCACGTCGCTCCTGCCGACCCGGGACATGCTTCGTACGTCGATCCGACTCCCGGCACCGGCCGCGCGAATCCGCACCACCACGTCATCCTTGAAGCCGAACCAGCCGGTGGTCGCGGTGGCCTCGAGGCGTCCCTCGGCCGAGTCCGCCGCGACGATGGCCCAGCCCTCCGCGCGCGCGGCGTCGAGCGCGCGCCCGAAGGCCGCAGCAGGCGGCGTGGCAGGCAACTCGAGCGGGCGAACGTCCGGATATGCCTGGGCCTGTGCGGCCGCAATCTCTGCCCCCTCGTACGTCGCGGGATTCGGCGCGTCCGCCCGCAGCGGCAGCACCGCCACGAACGCCGGCGGATCCTGCGTATCGGTGCTGATATCGTGAATGGGCGGCACCTGGCGAGCCCGCTGCCGCCAGTACCAGGGCACGCCGGCCGCCAGCAGCCCGAAAGCGAGCGCCACGCCGAGCCGCCACGGCCGCGGGCTCCGCCACTGCGCCACGAGCAATTGCACCAGGGAGATCGCCGCGACCGCGAGACCAAGATAGCCGGCCCAGCGCATGACGCCGAAGCCGGTCCGGAACGTCCAGAGCCCCAGTCGGACGCCCACGCCGGCGAGCGGCAAAAGCAGGGCCGCGAGGACGCCGGCCACGAACGTGATGTTACCGATGGTCATGGGCACCTCAGGGGTTAGCTGCTACGCTCGCAGCTCGGCGACGAGAAGCCACCCGAGGAACAGTGGCAGCCCCACACCCACGATGATCGCAACCACGCCGTCGAGCAGCAGCAGGCCGCGCTTCGGCCAGCCGGCCGCATGCCAGGTGCGCAGGACGTGGGCCCGATACGTCGGGCTGAAGAGGAATGCCCAGAAGCCGACGATGTAGCCGAGCACCTCTCCCGCATCGCCGAGATCGGCCGGACGGGCCTCCGCGTAGCAGGTCAGGATCGCCGTCCCAGGATTTCGTCACTGCCTCAACGCAACGGCCATCTCGCCGAGGGCCGACTCTCGCGGTCGCGCTCCTCGGCGGCCGCCAGCTCCTCGGCAAGCAGGTCGCGGAGGGAGCTCCATTCGCGCACCAGCTCGCCTCCGTCGCGGCGACTCTGGAAGCCTCCGCCGGGCGTAATGAAGTAGCCAAGGTTCTCCGTGGCCGTCCAGGTGCGGCCACCGAAGTGAAACGCCCCCTCCGCGGCCCGGTACCGCTGGGCCCAGTACCGGTTTGCCGCGTCCAGGTCGAGCGGTTCGAGCACGCGCCGGTCGGGGCGCACCGGTCGCTGATGCAGTGACGGGGGGAGGCCGTAGAGCGCCAGCCCGAACGCGAAGCACCCGTTGAGTGCGGCAAGCACAGCTCCATAGGGCTCCGGAACCGCGCGACCCGCGCGTGCGGCAAAGCCTGCGAGCCACCCCGGCCCCGGGGGTGCATAGAGCACGAGTGCGAATCCCTCGGGTCCCACCCACGGCATGGGCCCGACCTGGAGCGTGCCGTCCGGCGTAAGGTTGGCGCCGCGGGCGTAATGCTGGCGCACCGCGGCCACGAGCGGCTGCAGTTGGGGCGGCATCTCGCGGAGCCGCTGTTCCACGGAACGCAGCAAGAGGCTTCTGTCTCCCCGGTGACGCCCGACGGACGCGCCTCACGCGCTGGTCAGGCTGCACCCCAGTTCCCGAGCAGGCGGCGTACGACCACGAGCTGCCCCACATGGTAGGCCGTGTGATCCGCCACGAGAAGCAGTTCGCGCAGATAGGTCTGGCCGCTTCCCTGTGGAATCGTGCCCAGGAGATCGAACCCGGGATCGGTCGCGAGCGCTTTGAGCGCCTCACGGTCCCGCCGCACCTGCGCAACGCTCGCTTCCCAGGCGTCAGGATCTGGCGGGCCCGCCCCGGGCGGCCAATAGTCGTCAGGCCACTGCCGTTCGCGGTAATCCCCACCCTGACAGAACTCGACGATGTCGCTCTGCGTAAGCCGGATGTGCTCCAGGAGCTGCCACGGCGAGTAAGGGAGGCCGGCAGGCTGCGTGGCGCGCAACGCGTCGGGGATGTCGCCGACCGCGGCATCGAATCCGACGTGTGCCTCCTCCCAATCGAGGAGCCGTGCCAGCTGCTGGCGTAGCTGCCGATCGTCCGTCATCGGTCCACAAAGCTTACCACCGAGGTCACCAGCGCGCGCTACGCATGGCCTGCGCGTGATCGAGAGCGCCGTTTGGCGCTCGGCAGCCGTTAGCCGAGCTGCAGCGCTGCCGGCATCTCCGGATTCATCAACGAGGCTCCGCCATCGGCGACGATGAGCTGGCCGGTGATCCAGGCCGCCTCCGCCTGGCAGAGGAGTGCGATCACGTTTCCAACGTCTGCGGGCGTTCCCAGGCGACCCATCGGCGTCCACCCTTGCAGGTGCCACTCCCGGATCGCCGTTTGCGCTGCCGCCGGCAGCGAGTTGAGGACGCTATCCTCGGTCCAGCCCGGGCTGACCGCGTTGACCGTGATTCCGCGCCGAGCCAGGGTCACCGCGAAGTAGCGGACCAGCGTCTCCAACGCCGCCTTGGCGGCGCCCATGGCAACCCAGGGCTGCAAGCCTCCGGTGCGACCGCCAGGCGCGTAGGTGATCGCCACGATGCGTCCGCCGTCGCCCAGCAGCTTCGCCGCCTCGCGAGCGCCAACCAGGAAGGCGGTGGCCTGCGAATGGAATGCTGCATTCCACTGGTCGAGCGTGATCGTCAGTGGAGCCTCGAAGAACGCCGGCGCTTCCGGACGAGCATTGCTGACGAATATGTCGAGGGCGCCAAACTCCGCTCGCATTCGATCGAACAAGCCCCGCACCTCATCGGTTCGGGTGACGTCCGCCTGGACCAGGACCCCATCTGATCCGGCGCGCCGGACGCTCGCCAACGTATCCTTCGCAGCGGTTTCGTTCTGGTAGTAGTGAACGCCGACCTTTACTCCCTCCGCTGCCAGCTTCAGTACGATGCCCCTCCCGATGCCCCGCGAGCTCCCCGTCACGAGCGCGAACTTCCCGTCGAGTGACATAGGTCCCCCTTCTGCCATCTCTCGTCGCTCCGATACCGCCCCGTTCTGAAATCCAAACTACATCAGCAGCAGAGGTGGGGGGGCGCCCAACGCGCCGGCCGGGGATTACGCGACCGACGAAGGCTCGGCCGCCGTTCGGCTCGGCGGACTCGGCATCGAACTCGGCCATCAGTCCGACGAGCTGCCCGACGGCGGCCGGCGTTGCCTTCCGCATGTGAGCGTTCGTGGCTAACGCGTGATCAAGCGGTTCGAGGGCCCCCCAGCGGGATCGACGACCTTTCGGGTGGCCTCGATGCCCGCCGCCGGGAGTTGGTGCGTTCCGAGTAGACCCGCTTGAATCAGCACGGCGGCCTGATCCCAATAGATTCGCTCGGCACTGATCCTCCCGTCTTCGAACTCGACGACCACAACGAGCGCGGTCTCGATGCGTCGTCCCGTAGGGCGAACGCCAGGGAGCGGCCAAGGCATGTCGATCGTGTGAGTGAACTTTTAGATCAGCTCGCCGACCAGCCGATCCGCCCCGACCGTGCGGGTCAGGGCGACGATCTCGACATCCGCCCGCTGCGCGGGCACGAAGAACCTGCCGTAGAACTCGCGAACGGCTCGATAGCCGACGCCACCGGTCATCACGGGCACGTGGTTGACCACCGGGTCGGCGGTCATGGTCGCTATGGTCGCCTCGACGCTCTTCGTCGTGAATTCGGCGGCCGTGTGGCGCTCCCACATCTTCACCATCGCGCGTTGTGGCGCAGTCAGGGCATGCTCCGGCGCCTTCACTCGTGGGCCCCGGGCTGGCGAAGCCGTTCGCGAATCGATCGGAGGATCGGCTCGAGCTTCTGAAGGTCCGGTTGTTGCAGGTTGTTGAACTGGATGAGCAACAAGTCGGCAATCTCCTCACGGCCCCCCAGCTCGACAATGTCGCGAACCAGCCCGTCGATCGTCGCCGAGTAGACCCGTCGCCTGTGGACGACGATGTCCGTCAGCGGATGATCACCTGGCTTACCGTTGGGCATCGTGTAGGGCCTCGGCTCAATGAGGCGTGATCGGGTCGGCCCGCCGCGCGGCCCCCGCGCTGAGCTGCCGCCCGTCGCTTTGGCCCTCGACCAGACGGTCGAGCCGGCTGGCGAGGTAATCGATTCCCTGCTCGAGATGCTCCAGACGCTCGTCCGTGAGCGCCGGTCGGGTCTGCTCGGCCTCGAGAGCACGCAGCCGCCGCCGTGCGCGCCACCACGCGATGCCGAATGCCACCGTGCCGATGAGCCCGACCTTGGCCGCTCCCAAGAGGAGGCCCAAGGCGAAGCCGCTGAGTTCGGGATCCATACAGTGCTCCTGATTGCGGCGTGGGATCGGTGCCGAGGTCGACGCTGAACTGCCCCACCATGTAGGCTGGCCTGCGGCCCCTCATTCGGCAACCCTCTCAGAGATCACCCCCGCGGACGAACCGGATGTTGTTGCCGTCGGTTCACATACCGACAAGTAGCCCCCCGCGGGGGACTCTGCGCATCAGCCAGGCGGCGGCTCCGCTGTTACGCCTCGGCCGGCACCTCCTTGGCCATTGTCAGGAGCGGCGTCCCGAACAGGTCGAGCTGGGCGCCGGTGAGGCGAAACCCCTCCCGTTGGTACAGCTGCAGGGCCGCGGCGAGAAAGGGTGTCGTGTTGAGCACCAGCCGGCGATACTGCTGTGCCGCAGCGAAGACCTCGACGGCGTGGAGCAGGCGCACACCGACGCCCTGCCCTCTCGCAATGGGCCGGACCGCCATGCTCCGGATGGAGAGCTCGGTACCGCGTGGGACCGCGGAGACGGTCCCAACCACCATGCCCTCGCGCTCTGCGACCCAGATCGGACCCTCGGCCATGCGCGCCCGGACCTCCTCGCCGGTGGGGGTGGTGGCCCGGAAGGCGGGCGGCGTGTAGAGCGCCTCGAACTCGGCAAAGGCGTCCCGCAACGTGGCGGCGATTGCCTCGGCGTCGCTTGGATCGGCGGTTCGCAGCCTCATGTCGGTCGGCAGGAGAGCCGGCGTGGGCGCGGAGCGATCTCATCGCGCAGGCCCAGCGGCCCGCGCCGGTCACGGAGCGCGAGCGCAGTCGCAGACCGGACAGCCCTTGTCGAAGATGACCAGCCACTTGCCATCGGCCTCGCGGCGCCAGATGGAGTTGAACGTTCCAATTCGGCGGCCAGTGGAATCCTGAACGGGTCCGCTGCTCCAGGCGAGGGTTCCGGATGGGAGTACCTCGACCACCTCCGGCTTCCAGGAGAAGGGTGCGCTCGGACCCGCGAAGAGCGACCGCCAGCCCTCGACCACGGCTGCCTTGCCCCGCATGGCACCGCTATCACCAAAGAAGACGGCGTCAGGTGCCACAAACGCCGCAAAGGCGCTCGCGTCGTGGTGGGCGAGCGTTGCGGCGAAGCTGCTTTCCGCCGCGACGACCTGGCGTGCGAGATCTGGAGCCGCGTTCTGGGCGCAGAGTGCGCTCGCCGCGAGTACGGGGGAGACAAGGAAGCCGAGAGCGGTCAACCGTTTCATCGTGCGCCTCCACGGAGTTGCGCGTCCCTACGCTCAACGCGCGAGACAGGTTCCACCTACGCCGCCATCATCCTCGGCGGCTCGCCCTCAGCGGCCGCGGCGGGCCATGAGTCTCAGTCGGTGGAAGCGCCCCGCGCGGCGGGTTTGGCGGGGGGTCGCCTGGGTCGCCCCGGAAAGAGACCTCAGGGTCCTTAGGGTCCGCGGGCCATCTTGGCTTTAGTCCCGCGTGGCACAATGTGGTAGTTGAGGGCGAGGGTGGAGCGGCCGGTTTGTCGGAATGCGCGAGAGGATGCGCAACTAGCTCGGTGGATTCGTTCGGCGGCTCGCCTCGTCAGAACCGGAGGCCGATCGACAGCGGCATGAACCCGCCGCCTCGCGTGTTGGTGAGCGCCTGATGGTAGCGCCAGTCCACCAGGACCTGCGGACCGGACCAGAACCGGAGCGCGACGCCGCCGCCAGCGGCCACACCCAGTCCCACGGCGTCGAGGGTCACCGGCGTCAGTCCCGCGCCGGAGCCCGCCACGTCCCCATTCAGGTGCGAGACGAAAAATCCGGCCCCGAGGCTGACGTAGGGTGCGACGGCCGCGGAGTGACTGGTTGCCGCCACCAGGCTGCCGGCGAGTCCGAGGGTGCGATCGACCCGGGCGGTGGGCGCGAATTGTCCGTCGACGAACCCGACGGTCTGCGGCCCGGTGGTCAGCCGGTTGTAGAACGCATCGAGCCTGATGCTGAGGGGCGTTGCCGCAATGGCCCAGGTCGGCAAAGGCGCGGGCGTGGAGTCCAGGCTGATCGCCGCCGGTAAGGCGGGGGGGGCTTCGACCACGGTGAGACCGGCGCTGGCGTCGACCAGGGTGCGGCTGCCACGATGATAGGTGCAGGCCGCATCGATGCCGCCGTACTCGGCCATGCTCCAATCTACAGCGCGGGATGCGAGCCAGCTAACGGATGGCGCGTGAACCGCCGGCGACGGGCCCACCCACGCACAAGCGAATGGTCCTTACGCGAGCGGGGTCTGGAGCAGTTCGATGTTTCTGAGCCACACCGTGCCCGCGCCCTCGATCACAAGGTTGAGCTTGATGAGGTCCGGCTTCTGGCCCCTCTTCAGATAGAAGGGGATCTCGTACCGGGCCCAGTTGGCCGTACCCGATACCGCCTGCTGATAGCCCTTGGAGAAGAACTCGCCTCGACCTGGCAGGCGGCACCACATTTCGAGAAAGGCGCGGCCCTTGAGCCCTTCGGCTTTGAGTTCAGCGCGATAGGTCAGCAGACACTGGTCCACGGCGGGATTCTCCACCTCAAAGAGTCGGATCGTCTGGTTCGCGGTAGCGTCGATCCGCCACCCGCCCTGCTCAGTGCGGATGTCACCCTGCGTGATAGTCGGCGTGTCGGGCGCGAAGGCTCGCAGCACCTGCGGCGGCCCCGCCGGCCTGGGGCTGGACAACAGCGACCTGATCCAGGTCAGCATGGGGCCTTCCCTCCCTGGCTCCCTAGCGAAGCTGCCGCTTCAGATACAGGTGCTGCGCGACACCATCGAAGACCACGTTCACCAGCTCCCACCCCTCCGCACCGAGCCGGCCAAGCTCGACCTCGTCGGTCTCCGGATCGACGGCGGCGGCTCGGACCAAGTGCTTGTACTCCCAGACCGGTGGGATGAATACCAGCGGGGGGTGGACGTCCACGTGCGGGGGAGGAACCGGGGCAGGGGGGATCGGCGACCACGGGGGAACGACCGGGTCGGGTCGATTGAGCGTCGTCAGCATAGGGCTGGGCTCCGGACAGCTAGTTCGCGGCACGCCGCCTGGCCTGGATCGACCGGCAAGCGCGCCGCTCGGCGGTGCACCATCAAGGGTACTGCGCGGGGCCTGCCATCGCCAAAGCCAACTTCGGTCATCAGCGCGGCCAGGTCGGCCACATCCTGGTGTACGCTGCCCTGTCCCCCCGTCGGCGTTCGCTCTGCCCGTGCCCGCGTCGGTCGTTCGGGCGCTTCACTCAGTCTGCCTGTCGCTTCAAGAACCCCAGCGTTTGCTGGTTGAACTCGTCCACCCTCTCATACATCGGCGCGTGCGCACACTCTTCGAACACTACCAGCTCCGCGCCATGGATGGTGTGCTGCATCCGATCGGCAAATCGCTTGGACGTCAGCATGTCGTAACGCCCGTATGTTATCTGCGTCGGCGCCCTGATCCGCCCGAGTTGTGCCTCGACATCGTGCGCAATTACGGCATTCGACTGCTGGACGAACGCGGCCAGAGGCTGCGCTGGCCGACCCCGCACAAAGTCGGCCAATGACTGGATGTAGTCCGGTTTCGTCGCATACAGCTCATGCGTGAAGCACCAGGGGAAGATCCCCTGGATGACGGTCTCGGGCACACTCCCCAACGCTCTGGCCATCACCTGCCACGCTTCGACCACGGTCTTCAGGAAGAAATCGGTCTTGGTCCAACCGCCGTGTAGCGACAGAGACTTGACTTTGTCGGGATACTTGGCCGCCAGCCACAAGCCGATGGCTGCGCCGAGCGATAAGCCGGAGACATGAGCCTTCGGTAACCCCACGGCCTGCATGAACGCGGCGACATCGTCCGCGAGAAGCTCGGTGGAATAAGCGCCTTCAGGTTCGTCCGTTTCACCTGTGCCCCGGAGGTCGAGTGAGATGCAGGTGAAATGCTTGGCATACTCCGCCACTTGAAAGGCATAACACGCGTGATCGGCAGCCAGGTAGGGGATGAGGATGATGGGTTCTCCTGTCCCTTGTTGATCGTAGTTCATGGTGAGCTTGTTGGCTTTCACTTTGGGCATGGGAGTGTCCTCCTGCTGGCCTTTTGCCCGCGTTCTAACCTCTCGCCTATCTGCGTGCCCGCCGGATCATGCCCGTCCGGGATTCTGGTGATCCACGATTACGTAGATCGTCACTTCGCCGTCGCGAGGGCGGCTTCCGCGCAACCCCGGTGCCGCCGCCATTTCGATCAGAGGAGCTTCCAGACCGGGGGGAAGGTAAGCAGAACGCCCAGGGCTATCAGAATCAAAGTGATGGCGTGCACCCGCCGCGCCTCGATCTGGCGATGCTTCCAGCGGCTGTGCAACACTGCCCACCCAATCAACCAGATCACGGCGGCCAGTGTCGTGCGGCCCGACACTCCGCCGGCAGGCGTGTACAGGGCCGGCGCAACGAAGAGACCGATCTCGTTGAGGATTACGACAACGCCCACCGCGAACGCGCCGATTCCGGCTGCCAGGAACGAGGCCAGAGCCGCTCCCTTTGGGAGTTCTTCATATTTGCCCTCAACCGTGGCCATGTTCGTGCCCTTCCTTAGCCCTACTCGAGTGGAGCGACCTTATTGATGAAGACGCCCAGTACTCCTACGAGCGAGACCAGGAGGAAGCAAATTGCCAACAGCGTCGTCGCCATGCCATTCAGCTGCCGATCGCTGAGCAGCTTTGATCGGTAACGTACGCCGACGACGGCGACCGCCGTCGCCAGCATTGCAGCGATCCAGGGAACGTGTTCCTTGATCTCCATCGCAAGGGAATGCAGCCACACGGTATCCGGGTTCGACTGAATCAGGGATCTCGGATACTGACTGAGATCGGTGAGGCCCTCGGGCGGCGTGGCACGGTATGGCGGGAAGTTGACGTAGGTGCCCACGAGCACAGTCAGCCACAGCGCCACGGCGATGAACACGATAAGCCATACCAGGTAGCGCGCCTGATTCTGTGCAGCCACATCCGAAACAGCCGCTGAACGCATGGCCCGCAAGGAGAACAGCGCGGCGGATAGCGCCATCAGCGCAGCTCCACCCAGGGCAATACCGTGGATCATCGTCCAGATACTGCGCTCGGTGAACAACATGGTATCCATGGCGGGTGCGAGCTGGAGTTGGCGATCAGCGCTTCACGTTCGCCAGGTCGGCGATCGCTGCCGCCAGCATCCGCGCCTTGGCCTGATCGCCGGCGCGCGACGCGTTTCCATTCAGCCACGTAGCCAGCACAGTCAGGGCATCGCGCCGCTCTTGCGCGGAGCGCCGCTCGGCGTTCGCGAGCGCGGTGCGTGCGTCGGAGATCTGCTCGGCGGCCATGCCATTCGACCGCTCCAACTGGTCGAGGTACGCTCGCGCCAGCGCGAAGCTCGGCGGCCAGATCAGCTTGGGCTGCCCCTGCGTGTTCAGGTAGTCGAAGCGCACGGTCTTCGCCGCGTCGATCTCGTTCTGCGAGACGAGCACGCTCGGCGTCAACTCGAAGATGTCGAGCCCCCGGGCGATCTCGGAGCTCACCATGACGCCGTTGTACCAGTACACCGACCACGATCCGGCGCTCACCATGGTGGTCGCATCCACCGGGCCGCGGTCGAAGAAGGCGATCTCCCGCGGGTGCGCCGGGTCGGTCCAGTCGAAGACCGAGATGCCGCCCTGGTACCAGGCCTGCACCATGACGTCGCGCCCCGGGATCGGGATGAGCGACCCGTTGTGCGCCACGCAGTTCTCCTGGGGCGTCTGCGCGGCCGGCATCTTATAATAGCTCCGGAATGTCAGCTGGTTTCCACTCCGCGTGAAGAGCGCGTTGGCGCCCCACTCCATCTTGTCGGTGGCGCGGCACTTGGGCTGGGTGCCGCCACCCCACTCGTCGGTGAAGAGGAGCTTGGTGCCATCGTTGCTGAAGGTCGCGGAGTGCCAGTACGAGAAGTTCGAGTCGGCCACCGCAGCGATCCGGTTGGGATTGGCCGGGTCGCGAATATCGAGCAGCAGCCCGTAGCCGCCGCAGGCGCCGCCTGCCAGCCCGATGGCCGGGTAGACGGTGATGTCGTGGCACTGGGTAGGGCCGGTCGGCACGGGAGGGGATCCGTCAGCCGGGGCACCGGTCATCTTCGCCATCAGTGCGGGGAGCCCCCCACGCAGCGCGGCACTGTCGGCAGCGGTGGGCGCGCCGGTGCCGCGGCGAGCCGCGACGATGCTGTCGAGCAGCGCGCCCGTGAACGCTGGCCCCAGGACCGTTTCCTCACCGTGGATCTTCACGATGAACCCGCCGCTCTTGCGCGCTGCGGCAAGGGCGGCCTCCTGCGCGGCGATGTCCTCGGGCGCCTCGCCGTGAGTGGGAGCGGCCGCCAGATCGTTGAAGATCCGCGGCGAGGAGACGATCGCCGCCCGCTCAGGATGGGCCAGCGGGACCTTGATGACCTCGATCCGGAAGAGTGCGGAGTTGGGATCCCGTTCCGGGGATGCTTCCGAGCACCCCGGCAGCTCGCTCGACGACCGCACCGGGGCCGAGCCCGAGATGTAGACGTAGACGTTGGCGTGGTCGTTCGGGTCCACCAGCACCGTGTGCGTGTGGGAGCCGCGGCAGGTCTGCACGTTCCCGACGTTTCGCGGGCGAGTGATATCACTGATGTCGAAGATGCGAAGGCCGCGGAGCCGCTCCTTGCTGACTGTATCCGGCACGCCCTGTGCGCCGCAGTCGATGCGGCCCGTCAGCCCCTCGCCGGAGACGAAGAGCAGATTCCGGTACACCGACACGTCGCTCTGTGACGCCGGACAGAGATACGCCGTCTTGAGCGTGGGCCTGGCCGGGTTCGAGATATCCCAGACCTGATATCCGTTGTAGTTCCCCTGGATCACGTAGTTCCCGAGGAAGGCGAGATCGGAGTTGGTGACGCCGACGAAGCCCTCCGGCGGAGGGGTGGTCGATACCAGACGCAAGTTCCAGGCAGCCTGGCCGGCGTCCCATACGCCCGCGTGGAGGCCGACGCGCGGGTCGGGGTTGGGCGCCGCGCTCGACGCTCTGGGCGCCGGCGATGGGGCGCTGCCACCGGTTGACGAGGCGCAGGACGCGACGGTGACAGCGCCGAGAGCGAGCACGAGCGAACGGACCGAGGGCCGAACGGTTGCCATGAGCGATTCCAGGGAAGGGGGCACGAGCGAACCCGCGCACAGACGGTCACCGCGCGTGTCGGGTTTCAGGCTACATCGCCGCAAGCATCGTCTGCATGCGGGCGACTTCAGTGGACTGGTCGGCGCTCACGTCGGACGCGAACTTGAAGATGGTGTCCTCCTGGGCGGCGCCGTGGGAGCCGAAGAGCCGCTCCACCATGGTGAGTGCGCCGTTGTGGTGCTGGATCATGAAGGTCAGAAAGAGCCGGTCGAACGCCGGGCCGCGGGCCGCATCGAGCTGCTGCATCTGGTCCCCGGTGAGCATCCCGGGCATGAGCATGACGGGCTCGGCCTCCGGCACCGGCAGCTTCCGGTCGCGGAGCCACCGCTGGATGGTCGCGATCTCGTCCTGCTGGGCGTTGATGATGCGCTCGGCGAGGATGCGCACGGAAGGGTTCGCCCCGTGGGTCGGCGCCCACCGCGCCATCTCGATCGCCTGGACGTGGTGACCGATCATGTGGGTCATGAATTGCACGTCGGCGGCGGTGTACGACCGTCGCACGCTGTCGGCCTGGGCCATTGCATCGGACGAGGAGGCTCGAGGCTGGGGCGCCGAGGCAGCCGGCGCCCGGGCGGCGGGAGCGCAGGCCGATCCGGCAAGGAGCAGCAGCGCGACCGTGCGTGGGCCGGGCGCGTATGTCGTCATCCGTCGGATCTCCAGCGCGTCGTCACCCAACGATAGTACGGCGGATCGCGACGCGAGGTTACAATCGACTGCGGGGCGAACATCAGGGTTTCCACGTGATCGTCTGGGGAGAGAGCATCATCGGCGCTTGACGCCGCGGGTCCGTAAGCCGCTCTCAGGTAGTTCGGGGGTGCTTCGCATGGCGCGGCTGGTACAGCTGCACCTCCACGCCACCCGGCATGCGGAACTGGGTAACCAGCCCGTAGCCCTGATCCTCAACGGGACCGGCGAACTCGACCCCGCGGCGTCGGAGCTCATCCACGGTGCGATCGATATCGTCGCAATAGAACGAGATGTTATGAGTGCCGGCGGGCGGGTCTGAGGCGGCATCTGCCGGGTGACAGCCCAGCTCGGCTTCGGGAAGGTCGAAGATGAGCCAACCGTCGCCGACGTCTGTGGCTGGGAGCTCGAGCTTGTCCCGGACAAACGCCCGCAGCGCCTCGGGCTCCGAGGCGTAGAACATGGTATGGACGCCGGTAATCATCGCACACGCCTCAGCAGGGGGTGGGTAGAGCAACCTTGGTAAACGCGAGGCGACCGAACGGATGCGCAACAGCTGCGGGCGTAACATCCGCGCATACGAATCTATGATCCACCCCGCGTCGGCGCTTCGATGCGGCCGGACGCTCCCCACGGACGCGCCCGCCGTGTATTACGGCCTTTTAGCGATGAACAACTGCTCGGCGCCGGGCCAGGCGGCCCAAGCACGGCGGCCGCTCGGGAACTCGATTTCAAGACCCATGATCCCCGGCCGCCGGGGCCAGTCGGAGGGGCAGAGCAGCGATGTGATCCGACCCGCGTAGGTTGTGTCCTGGCGGTGGTAGAGTGCCGCACCAACGCGAAGCCCATGGTAAGCGGCACGTAGTCGCGCTCGAATTCGGCCTGCCGCCGGTATGCCGGCGGCAAGGAGGGACCGCTCAACCACCTCGCCTCCTGTCGGAACAGCGCGAGCGCGCTCGCGAACAGCACTACGCCGATACCAGGAGTGCCCAGTGCGGCGTGAGGCACTGCTGGAGGTCGTTGGCAGGCACCGGCGCGCTGCGCCGCAGTGGGGGCAGGCGCGTGCCTCCGTACTTACGCGTTGGTGGCATTCGCGACAGAATCGAAGGGCCATGCGCTATCGCGTGCTGGTCGGTGGGTGAAGTCTACCAGGCTCAAGGGCCGGGCGCGGCTGCCTAGCGGATCGCGCATCAGCTGGATGAGCTTGTCAGGCGGCGCGTTCGCAATCTCGGCACTCGAGCATGGTGCCCAGCCGACTCACCCGGCCCGCTGCCGTGATCACCCACGGGCGCACCTGCCACGGCGGGTCGTGCCGAACGTGCTGGGTATGGCCGCACTCCAGTTCGGCGACCCAGTCGTGCGCCTCATCTTGATGGAAGCCAATGATGCGGCGCTGCATGCGTGCATTTCCAGGTCCGTCGCCGGCGATTCCGGCGCGGCCGGTCGCGGCGCGCTCCGCTACCCCCGGTCGCCCCGCCGCCCCCAGCCCATGATGAAGGTGATGGCCACGATCGCCAGCGCCGCGATCCCCGTCAGCAGAATGACCTTCACCGACCACTGGGTCAGCATTTCCCGCGGCACGACGTCCAGCACCACCAGCGCCGCCAGGCCCGCCAGCAGCGCGATCGCCAGCGCCGCCATCAGCCGGAGCAGGCTCGGCAGCCCGCTCGGCTCGGATTCCGGGGGCGGCACCGGATCACGCGAAGTACCGGTCATGGTCGCTCGCTCCACGCAAGGGTGAGGCCTGCTCGCCGCGTTCGCTATGTAAGCCGACCGCCGGAGTCGGCGGGAGGGTGGGCGCGTCACGCATACGCCACGTGCGGCAGCCCCGCCTCGATCGACGGCCGCTCCAGCTCCTCCCACGGCGGCAGCTTGAGCGCCCCGCCCAGCTCCGCGAGCGGCTCGTCCACCGTGAATCCGGGCGACACCGTCGCCGCCTCGAACAGCACGCCGCCCGGCTCGCGGAAGTAAATCGACTGGAAGTACTGCCGGTCGCGCACCTCAGTAACGGCGACGCCGAGTTTCACGAGCTCCGCGCGAAGGCGAAGCTGCTCGTCCGCGCTTCCGACGGCCATGGCGACGTGGTGCACCGTGCCGATGCCGTTGAGCGCCACCGGCACCTCGGGCGCCTGGACGACGTCGATGATGTGTCCGGGGCCATCGCCTCCCGTCGCAACGCGTGTCGCCCGCTCGACCTCGTTCACCACCCGCCAGCCGAGCACGCCGGTCAGGAGCTCGAGCGTGCGGGCGGAGGAGCGCACCAGCATCGTGACCGAGTGCAGCCCGCGAATCGCGTGCTCCGCACCGACCCCGCCGCCGGTCCAGGGTGCGCGCGCATCGGCTTCGCTTCCCACAAGGTGAAAGACGAGTCCGGATGGATCGCGGAAGCGCAGGCCCGGCTCGCCGAATCGCGACGTGATCTCCTCGAACCTCACCGCCCGCCCCGAAAGCCGCGAGCGCCAGAGGTCGAGCGACGCGCGCGGCACCGAGAAAGCAGTGACGGTGATCTGGCCCTTGCCATGGATGCCGGCGGGCACGCCCCAACCCTTGTAGGGAAACGTCGTCCAGATCGTTCCCGGCGAACCCTGCTCGTCGCCGTAGTAGAAGTGGTAGACGTTGTGGTTGTCGAAATTGACCGTCTTCTTCACCAGCCGGAGGCCGAGCACGCCGAGGCAGAAATCGAGGTCCGCCTGGGCGTCGCCCACCGTCGCGGTCACGTGGTGCAGTCCGAGGATCTGTGCGGTCATGCTCACTGTGCTTCCGATAACGTTGCCTCGGCCGTCTCGGCCTCGCGCGCGATGTGCTGGAGCACGCGGCCGTGGATCCGGCCGATGAGGTAGTCGGCGAAGAGCTGCCAGTATCCTTCCGGCGCCATGGACAGCTCGTACCACGTGCTGCCCTCGAGCCGGGTGCGCCCGCCCGGCAGCGGCACGAGGCGGAACTCGCCGCGGCGGGAGCGCAAATAGCCGGCGAGATGCGGCGGCGCCACGCCGCCGTGGAGCGAGAGCTCCCGGAGCGGCGCGGGCGCCCGTTCGACGTCGAAAGCCAGGCGCCTCCCCGGGTTCCAAGCGGTGATCGGCTCCACGAACTCGCCGGTCGAGAAGCCACAGTAGCGCACGGCGCCCACGCCGCTGCCCTCGAGCGTAGCATAGCGCGGGTAGGCGACCCCGAGCCGGAAGACGAGATCGCGCGGCTCGGGGATCGTATCGAACGCGATCACGTGTCGCCAGACCCGATCGGGGCTCGCGTTCACGTCCACGCTCGAGCGCACCTCGTGCAGCACGCGCCCGCTCGGCGGCTCGAGCGCCGCCGACGTCGGCAGCGAGAGCAGGGCGAACGCGGCGGGCACGACGGACCGCTGGCCGCGGAGCGCCACCGTCCGGCCGAGCACGCCGCCCATGAGTCCGACCACCAGCACGAGCGGCAGCGCCATCAGAAGGCACACCGCGCCTTCGGTCCCGAGCAGGAAGATCGCTCCGGCAAGGACCGCGAACGTCATCGCGGTAACCTCGACGGTCTCGCGACCGCTGGCCGGGTAGCGGCGGTTGAACAGAAACGCCGTCAGCGCGCCCACCGCGAACGGGGTGCCGAAGAAGAGCGCCACGCCGTAGCGCTCGAACGTCGCGACGCTGAGCGCGAGCATGCCGAGCCCGAGGGCAAGTCCCACGCCGATCGCGAGAAGCGCGCTCGGGAGCCGATGGTCGTAGGCCCGCACCGGCCGCGTCACCGCCGGCTGCGGGCGGCTCGGCAGCAGCGCGAGCAACGCCATCAGCACATAGTTGAGGTAGGGAACGAAAAAGCCCAGCGTGGTCCAGGCCGAGAGCCCGGCGTCGAGTGCGCGCCGGAGCGTCATCGTGACGCCGATCCAGAGGAACGGCAGCGTCCAGAGCGCGAGCGCCGGCATCAGCCAGGGCGGGGCGCCCTCGAGCCGGGTGGCGAGGAGGAGCGGTACCGACCGGAGGTAGTCGGCGGGCGTCCAGAGCTGTCCCGCGCCGAGCCACACGAGCGCCGCGTCGCCCGCGAACTTCACCAGGGTGAGCAGCGCCCCCCAGACGAGATACTCCCGCCGGCCCACCGGCTGCTCGAAGGTGAGCCAGAAGCGGAGCAGCTCGCGTGCGGTCATCGGCCCGACCCGACTCCCGGCGCGCCGCCCGGGCTCGCCGCCATCACGCCTGCGTGGGCGTTTCACTCATCAGAGCCAGTTCATTTCCGTCAGGATCCCGGAATTCGGTCAACCACAGGTCGGTCGTGGAGGTACGGTGCACGACCTGCGGGCTCGCCGCAAACCCGACGCCCCGTTCTCCCAGCGTCCGCCATACCGCATGGATATCGGCGACCTGGAAGTAGACCATGGATCCCCGCTGGCGAGGTCGAGCCGCCTCCGGGACGCCGACGAGCAGGCGCACGTTCCCTGCCTGGAAGAAACTCATCCGGGGTGGCGCCGAAAAGAGGAACCGAAGGCCCAGGGTGTCGCGGTAGAAGGCGATCGCCCGATCCAGGTCCTCGACGGGAATGAGCAGTTGCGCCACCGTCGAGTCCGACAGGTCACTCCCGCGTCCCATGACATGCCTCCTTGCCGTGCGGTGTCGCGGCGGTTACACTTAGCATAGCTAAATAAAAAGCTTAGCCTGAACAACTATCAGCGTCAACTGCCGTGAGCCGCCCCCTCGTCCAGCCGCCGGGCCCCCCGCGGACCGACCGGTCGGCCATTGCCGACCGGGTGCATTCGGCCGCCATCCACCTGCTGCGCCGGCTGCGCAAGCACGACGCCGCGACCGGCCTCACCGCCGCGCGCCTCTCGGCGCTCTCCGTCGTCGTCTTCGGGGGGCCGGTCACGATCGGTCAGCTCGCCAGCGCGGAGCAGGTCAGCGCGCCGACGATGACGCGGCTGTCGGGGGCGATGGAACGCGACGGGCTCGTGAAACGCGAGCGCGACAGCCGTGACGCGCGGGTCGTATGGCTGCGCGCCACCCCAAAGGGCGGCCGCCTGCTTCGCGCGGGTCGGCGGCGCCGGGTCGCCGCGCTGGCCGGGGAGCTCGCGACCCTCGAGCCGGCCGACGTCGAGCACCTCGCCCGGGCGGCCGACATCCTCGAGCGGATCACCGGCCGGCTGGTGGCGGAACCGGGAACTCGCCGGTGGCCTGTGCCGCCGGCACCTGAAGCGCCGCTTCGGCGGCCCGCTTCTTCATCGGGCCGGCGGCGCGGGCCATCCCGCGAGTGAGCGGCAGCATCGCCAGCACGCACAGGCCGGCGACCCAGTACGGCACGCCCTCGTCGAAGCGGTCGATGAGGAGCCCCGCCGCGACGGGGAATACCACGCGCGACACGCCGCCGAACGTGTGCTGCACGCCCATGAAGAGCCCGCGCTCGGCGGTCCGCACCGCGCCCGAGAGAAGGCCGGTTACGCAGGGAAAGAGAAACGCGGTACCGAGCGGCATCAACGTGAACCCTACGAAGAGGAGCAGGGGGCCGTGCGCGAGCCCCGTGGCGACGAGCCCAGCGGCGAGCAGCACGATGCCGAGTCGCGCGAGCCGGGGCTCACCGAGCGCATCCACCAGGCGGCCGAGCACCAGCGTGCGGACGATCACGCCCATCCCGCCGAGGTACATGACGAAGTAGCCGACGTTCCGCTCGGTCACGCCGAGCCGCTCCATCAGGAGGAGCGCGGCAATCTGAATGGTGCCGTAGAACGCGCCGATCCCGATCGCATAGATCCAGATGAGCCGCGACGCTGGCTCGCTCCAGTGCGTGAGGACGCGTGTCACGGCCTGGCGGCTGGTGAGGCGCGTGGTGGCGGGGTTGCCGCCGCTCGTGGCCGTGACCAGCTTGGGTTCCTGGAGGTACATCCAGGCGAACACGGCGACCAGCAGCGACAGCACCGCCGCGGCGACCCCGGGCGCGTGACGGCCGCCGAGCGCGACGGCCGCCGAGCCGCAGGCGGGGCCGACCACCGCGCCGAGGCTGGTGAC
>JBOHSY010000213.1:0-10198 GCA_050733355.1 Gemmatimonadales bacterium
GCGTGGGCGTACTCGCTCCGGCGGAACGCCACGTGGAGCATCCCGTCCAGCCGGACATCGTCCACGAACTGCGCCCGACCGGTGAGGAGCCGCGCGTCTTCGTTGCGTGGGATGCGGGCGCCGAAGGGTCTGGTCACGAGCTGGTGCCGGCCGAAGCCATGCGGGTCGCGGCGAGCCGTACGGCGTCGACGATGTGCCGGTACCCGGTGCAGCGGCACAGGTGTCCGGAGAGGGCTTCGCGGATCTGGGGCTCGTCGGGATCGGGATGGTCGCGCAGGAAGGAGGTCATGCTCATCAGGATCCCGGGCGTACAGAAGCCGCACTGGAGCCCGTGCGCGTCGCGGAACGCAGTCTGGAGCGGACTGAGCTGGTCGGCGGCGGGCGCCAGTCCCTCGACGGTGCTGATCTCGTGGCCGTCGGCCTGCACGGCGAAGAGGAGGCAGGAGCGGACCGGGTCGCCGTCGAGCAGCACCGTGCACGCGCCGCAGACGCCGTGCTCGCAGCCGACGTGGGTGCCGGTGAGGCCGAGCTCGTGCCGGAGGAAGTCGCTGAGCAGGAGGCGGGGCTCGACAGTGCGCTCGTAGCGGGTGCCGTTGACGGTCAGGCTGACGCTGATCGAAGCGCCCAAGAGAACCTCCGCCGAGCACGAGACCGACTGGCCGCGTCCGACCGGCCGGGTCGCGTGAGCCGTCGCGGGTGAGCGCGCCGAAGTGCTCTCACCCCGGTGGGAGCGCGACAAGATCCGGCCTGTCGGGTACAGCCTAGGATATCCCGCGTCGCGCTGACCCGGCAAGGCGGCACTCTGGCGCGTTCGTGCGGACCGCCACAAGCTCAAGGCGCCCATGACCAGCGAACCCCAGGCCCATCCCACGCTGATCCGGAACGAGGAGGGCCGGGCCACCGCCGACCGGCGGACCCGTTCGTGGACCCTCCCGCCGGACCTGCTCGCGGAAGCGGTGCGGCGCCTTCGCGCCGCCGCCATCCTGTACGCCATCGCCTACTCGCTGGCGGCGCTGCTGCCGCCCCTGTTCATCGCCGGCGCCCGCACCAGCTTCTTCGCCCAGCCGAGCCGCTGGCTCCTGGCAGCGGTCTGCATCGTGAGCGCGCTGGCGGTCGCGGCGATCGCCTCGCATCCCGGCCTTTCCGCGCGCCTGAAGGTGCGGGTCGGCCTGGCCTTCGAGGTCCTGGGCAGCTTCGGGATCGCCGCGATCCAGTACCAGGGCATCGTCGCGCCCATCCGGTACTCGGACCTCGGGCCCTGGGATTTCGGGCTCTCGTGGGTCGGAGTGTGGGTGCTGCTGTTCAGCGTCCTGGTTCCAACGCCGCCGAGAATTACGATGGCCGCGGCGGCGCTCTCGATCACGGCCGTGCCGATCACCTACGCCGCGGGTGTTGCCCTCGGCTCGAACGTGCCGGTGGACCCGATCCCGTTCTTCTTCAGCCTCGTCTTTCCTTATCTGGTCATTCTTCTGACGGCGTACGGCGGCTCTCACGTCGTGTACGGCCTCGGGGCGGAAGTCCGGAAGGCGCGCGAGATGGGGAGCTACCGCTTGGTCGAACAGCTCGGCACCGGCGGCATGGGCGAGGTATGGCGGGCCGAGCATCGCATGCTGGCCCGTCCAGCCGCGATCAAGCTGATTCGCCCGGAGGTGCTCGGCGCCACGACGGCCGACAGCTCGCAGGTGCTGCGGCGCTTCGAGCGGGAGGCGCAGGAGACGGCACTGCTCCGGTCCGCCCACACGGTGGAGCTGTACGACTTCGGCATGGCCGACGACGGGACTTTCTACTACGTGATGGAGCTGCTGGACGGGTTCGATCTCAACGAGCTGGTGGAACGGTTCGGTCCGGTGCCGCCGGAGCGCGCCGTGCACTTCCTGCGGCAGATCTGCGCATCGCTCGCGGAGGCGCACGAGGCGGGACTGGTGCACCGCGACATCAAGCCGGCCAACATGTACGCCTGCCGGCACGGCCGGGAGGTGGATTTCATCAAGGTGCTCGACTTCGGGCTCGTGAAGCATGGCGGGGTGCCGGAGGACGGCGGCGACAAGCTCAGCTCCGACCTCGTGATTGCAGGCGGCACGCCCGCGTTCATGTCGCCGGAGCAGGCGATCGGCGACGAGACCGTGGATGCACGGGCCGATCTCTATGGCGTCGGCTGCATCGCCTATTGGCTGCTCACCGGCACGACGCTGTTCACCGGGCGGACGCCGCTGGAGACGATGATGATGCACGTGCAGCGGATGCCCGAGCCCCCGTCATCGCGCACCAGCCGTCCGATTCCGCAGGATCTCGACGCGATCGTGCTCGCGTGCCTCGCGAAGGAGCCGGACGCGCGGCCCCAGACGGCGGACGAGTTGGCGGAGCGGCTGTCGAGTGTGCGCCCGGGGACCGAGTGGACACCGGCGCGCGCGCGCGAATGGTGGGGCCTGCACCGACCGCCGGCTAGCGGCCGATATCCTCGTCCCAGAGGTCGGGATGCGAGCGGATGAAATCAGCCAGCAGGCGCTCGATGGCGGGGTCGCCAAGCACGTTGACCGCCACGCCCCGGCTCCGAAGCAGTTCTTCCTCGCCCTGAAAGGTACGGTTCTCGCCGATCACCACGCCGGATATGCCGTACAGGAGAATCGCCCCGCTGCACATCGTGCAGGGCGAGAGCGTGGTGTACATCGTCGACTCCCGGTAGACGTCGGCGCGTTGCCGCCCCGCGTTCTCCAGCGCGTCCATTTCAGCGTGCAGGACCACGCTTCCGGCCTGCTGCCGGCGGTTGTGGCCGCGCCCGATGATCCGGCCCTGATGAACCAGGACCGCTCCGATGGGGATGCCGCCCTTGCTGAGACTTTGCCGCGCTTCGTCGAAGGCGGCGGTCATGAACTCGTCCATGTGAGGGCCTCCGTATACTCTTCCAGAGGGCAGCCGGATACGCCATGCCGAGCGACGCGGATTCCAAGAAGACGCTGATCCGGAGCGAAGGGACTCGGTCCGCCGACGGGCGCAGCAGCGCGTGGAGCCTGCCGCCGGATCTCCTCTCCGAAGCCGTGCGCCGGCTGCGCGCCGTCGCCCTGGTGTATGCGATCGGCTACTTCGTGGCCGGACTCCTGCCGTCGCTCCTCATCCCCGAATCCCGCGCGATCCTCTTCTCCAAGGCGAGCTACTGGGTCCCGACGACGGTCTCGATCGTCGTGGGGTTCCTCGTGGCGGCGATCGTGTCACGACCCGGGTTGTCCGACCGGGTGAAGACGCACGTCGGCCTCGGGTTCGAGGTGCTCGCCAGCTTCGGGATCGCAGCCGTGGAGTACCAGTACATCGCCGCGCCGATCCAGTACACGATGCCCAGCCCCGGCAATTTCGGGCTTTCGTGGGTGGCCCCGTGGGTACTCCTGTTCAGCGTCGCGGTCCCCACCCCGCCGAGGATCACGATGATCACGGCGGTCCTCTCGATCGCCTGCGTGCCGCTTGCCTACGCTCTCGGTGTCGCGCGCGGCGTCAACCTGCCGCTCGAATCCGTCCAGTTCTTCCTGACGCTGATCTTTCCCTACTCCGTGATCCTCCTCATGGTGTACGTCGGCTCGCGGGTCGTCTACGGGCTGGGGTCGGAGGTCCGGAAGGCGCGCGACATGGGAAGCTACCGCCTGGTAGAGCGCCTGGGCGAGGGAGCGATGGGCGAAGTGTGGCGGGCGCAGCACCGGATGCTCGCGCGCCCCGCCGCGATCAAGCTGATCCGCCCGGAGGTGCTCGGCGCGACCGCCGGGGACAGCCGCCACGTGCAGCGGCGGTTCGAGCGGGAGGCCCAGGCGACATCGCTCATGCGGTCCGCCCACACCCTGGAGCTCTACGATTTCGGCGTCGCCGACGACGGCACCTTCTACTACGTGATGGAGCTGCTGGACGGGTTCGATCTCGACGAGCTGGTCGAGAAATTCGGGCCGGTGCCACCGGAGCGCGCCCTGCATTTCCTCCGCCAGATCTGCGACTCGCTGGCGGAAGCACACGAGGCGGGTCTCATTCACCGGGACATCAAGCCGGCCAACGTGTACGCGTGCCGCTACGGCCGGGAGGTGGACTTCATCAAGGTGCTGGAGTTCGGCCTGGTGAAACAGGGCGGCGTGCCGGAGCCGGGAGCCGACAAGCTCACCGCCGAGCACACGGCGGGAGGCACGCCGGCGTACATGTCGCCCGAGCAGGCCGTGGGCGGCGACGACGTGGATGGGCGGAGCGACCTCTACAGCGTCGGGTGTGTCGCCTATTGGCTGCTCAGCGGCACGCCGGTGTTCGCGGGACGGACGCCGATCGAGACGATGATGATGCACGTCCACCGCAAGCCGGAGCCGCTGTCCGTCCGCACCGAGCGCCCCATTCCTCCCGATCTCGAAGCCCTCGTGCTCGCGTGTCTCGCCAAGGAGCCGGAGGATCGTCCGCGGACGGCGGATGAGCTGGCCCTGCGGCTTTCGCAGATCGTGACCCACAGGGAATGGACGGCGGAGCGCGCGCACCGGTGGTGGGATGCGCACCGGCCGGTCACCACGCGGGTTTCCATTCCGGGCTAGCCTGTCGGCAGGCCGCCCGTCGCCCGGCCAACGCTTCCCCGTTGCTATTCCACCGGCACCATGAGGTGCGCGTAGGGCGTGCCCTTCCACATGACCCAGGGTCCGCCGGTCTTCGGATCGCTCGGCAATCCCGCCAGTTGGGTCACGTTCGGCACTACGACCATCACGTGCGGACCGCTCCTGACCCACTGGTTGTCCGGCGTGGGGCCGGTGGCGAACGGATCCGTGTTGCTCACCCCCGCGTCGCCGCGGAGCATGTAGCCGATGCCGACGCCGGTCCCCTTGGGCGGCGTCCGGGCCGCCCATGCCGTGGCCCAGTCGGCGAACCGTGCGTCGAGGCACATCGGATCCTCACCCTGCGCTCCCGCGGCTTGCGGCGTAGCCGGGAAGCAGGTCCAGCCGTTCGAGCCGGCGCGAAGCTGCAGCGGTTGATCCCCCTGCCGGGCGGGCCAGTCCATGACCGCGGCATTCTGGGTGATCGAGGGAGGCGCGGCACTCAGCGCCTGCGCCACTTTGCCAGTGTCGCGTGGAGCCTGGCCTGAAGGCGGCTGGGCCGCGGAGCGCGCCGCATGTGTAGCGGAGTCGGCGTCCGCGCGGGCGGTGTCGCCGGCCGGGCGACTCTCGCAGCCGGGCGCGCAGAGCGCGACCAAGGCGATCGAAGCTGGGTGAAATCGCATGACGAACCTCCTCCGCTGAGTTGTCGTACAACAACACCGCGGTGTCCGCGACCCCGGATCTCCGACGCCGGCGGCGTGCCGGGCGCGATACCGATCGCGCGGAACGCCACGTCCTGAGCTCGAACCGTCGTTCGAAGCTGAGCGTGGGGACGAGACCACGCCAGTCGCCGGCGGTGTCAAGCAACGCCGGTCTTGACGCGCAGCGGACCCGGGCGTAGTATCCCGTCGATGGTAAACCAAGTGGTTAAGTATTCTCCGGCTCTCGACCGCACCTTCGCCGCCCTTGCCGACCCCGTGCGCCGCGCGGTGCTCGAGCATCTCCGGGACGGCGAGGCCACGGTGAGCGAGCTGGCCCGACCGTACCGGATGTCGCTGCCCGCGTTCCTCAAGCACGTGGGTGTGCTTCGTCGGGCGGGGCTCGTCTCCGATCGGAAGGTCGGCCGGGAACGGAGGTGCCGGCTCGCGGCGCAGCCGCTGGCGGCGGCCGGGGACTGGATTACCCGGTATCGCCGCTTCTGGGGCCGGCAGCTCGACTCGCTCGAGCGCTACCTCAACGAGCAGCAACACAGGGAGGACCCCGCATGGCAACCACAGAGCACGCCGCCGACACCCTCCAGATCCGGCGGACGTTCACCGCGCCGGTCGAGGCGGTCTACCGGGCGTGGACGACGCCGGAGGCGCTGAGCCGCTGGTTCGGGCCGACCGACGAATACACCTGCACCGTACACGCGCTGGACGTCCGGATCGGCGGAGCCTACCGGCTCGAGCTGACGCATCCGAAGGGCGCGCGACACGTCGTCGGCGGCGTGTACCGTGACCTGAGCCCGCCGGGGCTCATCGCGTTCACCTGGCGCTGGGAGGACAATCCGACGATGGGCGACACGCTGGTGACGGTCGAGCTCCGATCGCAGGGCGGCGGCACGGAGCTCGTGCTCACCCATCGGATGCTCACCGACGAGAAGCTGCGCGAGGATCACATGCACGGATGGAATGGCTGCCTCGACCGGCTGGCCGCCACACTCTGACCAACTGCACGGGAGGGAACGATGGAAGCGACGATGCATCTCGCGGATGCCGTGATCGCGGAGCTGGACCAGGAGTCCGACTCGACCCGGCGGGTGCTGGACCGGATCCCCGAGGACAAGCTGAGTTGGCGTCCGCACCGGAAATCCATGTCGCTGGGCCAGCTCGCGCTCCACATCGCCCGCACACCGGCCGGCATTGCCCACATCGCCGCGGCCGACAGCGTCGAGGCGCCCGATTTCGCGAATCCGGAGCCCCCGCGCAGCAGGGCCGAGGTCCTCGAGGCGTTCGAGCAGTCGCTCTCGGCTGCCAAGGCGTTCCTCCACAACCTGAGCGATGAGCGAGCCGAGGCTCCGTGGACGATGACGCGCGGCGGAAAGCCGGTATTTACGGTCCCGCGCATCGAGCTGATCCGGACGATCATGCTCCGGCACGTGTACCACCATCGCGGCGAGCTGTGCGTCTATCTCCGGCTGCTCGACGTGCCGGTGCCCGCGATTTACGGGCCGTCGGCGGACGAAAACCCTTTCGTGTCACCTTAGCGGCGCTCGCGGCGGGGTGAGGGCTCCTCCGGGGCGCTGCAGAGCGCGACCGCCCGAACCCGGGGCGCCTGTGCGAAGAGCCGAAGAGCAGATGGCTCCCACCGGCTCTTCGGCTCTTCGTGGATGCGCCTCTCCGGAGCCCTCAACGCCGCCGACTCGCGCCGCAAGCCTACGTACTGAAGCTCAGCGAACAGCGCGACTGCCAACGCCTGACCGATGGTGAAGACATAGCCGATGATTGTGGGCGCGATCCCCGGGGCGAGGAGCAGCAGCAGGCTGCCCACGGTCCAGAGCGCGTTTACGATGACGATGGCCAGTGTGGCGGTCCGCGAGACGCTGTTCCGCCGCGCCACCCACAGCACGAACGCAGCGAACGGGATGAGCGCGATCCCTGCCCACCGGAGCAGCTCCGCCGGCAGGCCGAGGAGAGGAGCGAGCAGGCCGGCGGCGACGAGCATCAGCGCGCCGGTAGCGCCGCTGACGGCGGCGTCGGCCAGGAGCGCCCGGTGGAGAAGGGTCGAGGGGGGAACGGCGGTGGCTGCGTGCATTGGCGACACCCTCGAATGATTGGTGGCGCCAATGTCGGGGGTCTCACACGGCAAGTCGATTACCCGGCGGGTAATTGTCGCCGGTCGCCTGTCGTCTATGGTTCAGCCATGACCGGAACCCGCGCCGTCGGCGATCTGCTCCGCAGCTGGCGCGAACGTCGGCGGCTGAGCCAGTTGGAGCTCGCGTGCCTGGCCGACGTGTCCACCCGACAGGTGAGCTTCCTCGAGACCGGGCGCTCGCGTCCGAGCCGGGAGATGCTGCTGCACCTGGCTGAGCGGCTGGAGATTCCGCTCCGGAGTCGGAACGGGCTGCTGCTCGCGGCCGGGCTCGCGCCGGAGTATCCGGAGCGCGCGCTCGACGACGCGGCCATGGCGGATGTGCGAAAGGCGATCGATCTGGTGCTCGCCGGGCACGAGCCGTACCCGGCGCTCGCGATCGACCGCCACTGGACGATGGCCACAGCCAACTCCGGTGTAGGGCCATTGCTCGCCGGGGTCGATCCCGAGTTGCTGCGTCCGCCGGTCAACGTGCTCCGCCTGAGCTTGCATCCGGGCGGGCTCGCGCCCAGGATCGACAACCTGGCCGAGTGGCGGGCGCACCTGCTCGCTCGCCTCAGACACCAGATCGAGGCGACGGCCGACTTCACACTCGCCGAGCTGCTCGCCGAGCTCGAGCAGCTGCCGCATGGCGAGGCTCCGGCCCGGCACGAGAGCTACGGCGGCGTGATCGTGCAACTCCGCCTCCGACGGAGCACGGCACGCTCGCCCTTCGTCAGCACCACCACGATCCTCGGGACGCCCCTGGACATCACGCTCGCCGAGCTCGCGATCGAGTCGTTCTTCCCGGCCGACCGGACCACCGCAGAGGCGCTGCAGCGGGCGAGCGCTTAGGCTGTGTCCGACAGGCGCGCCGCGCGAGCCGGCAAGGCGGTGGCCCCGGAGGGGCGCATCAGAGCGCGCGTCCGGAAACCGGGTGCAGTGTTGGGGAGAGCAAAGATGGCTGCTCTTGCGGCCCCGGGTTCCGGCGGTCGCGCTCTGCAGCGCCCCGAAGGGGCCATCGCCTTGGCGGGAGCGCGATCCGGAACGTCCAGGCCCTCGAGATGCCCGCGCCGCTCAAGTAATACCGGGCAACTGATCCGACAAAACCGCCGCTGCCGACGGGCAGGGAGATCGCGCACTACTGCCTCCGGAACCGCGCCAGCGCCCCGTCCGGCCCGTTGAGCGTGAGGGTGTCGTCGGCGACCGCATGGGTGACGACGAGCGGGAGCATGGCGAGATAGCTCCGCTCCACCGCATCGCTCGTGCCGCAGGACATCTTGGTCGAGATCGCGGGGCCGAACCTGAGGCTGTCGCCGGTGAGCGTGTAGTTGCCGCTGTACCGGTTGCAGCCGGCGAATCCGACCGCGCGGGACGCGCCCGAGTCGAGCCGCAGCGTAAGGGGGCGATCGTCCGCGCCGAGCGGAGCCGCACGCTCGCCCAGCGCCACCAGGATCCAATCCTGATCGGTGATCGGCGCGGCGGCGGGCTGTAACGCGGCAGCCCGCGGCGGCTCGCCGGCCGGAGGTTCATCCTGGGCCGGGGGCCTGGGACTGCAGCCGACGACGGCGATCAGGAGCACGATGAGTTGGCGTTGTGAGGTCATTCGGGTTCGAGCCACCAGTTGAGGGGGCGTTCGGGGTCCTGCGACTCGTACACGTTGCCGTAGAGCCAAGTGGAGCCCTCCAGATCCTTGGCGGCCAGGTCGAGCTCGCGCGCGATCGCGTCGAAGCCGGAGCTCACCGGCACGGTGAGCACCCGGAGCTGCCCGCGCCCGCCGTCGAGGTAGCCGCCCAAGCGGCCGGCGGCGCGGATGACGCGCGCGTCGGCGGCCGGGGGCGCGGGCTTGGGCAGGTAGAACCAGATGCAGAGCTGCCCCGATCGCTTGAGCAGGCGGAAGCCGCACGGCACGGCCGGATCCAGCGCGATCTCATCGCCCGCGGCGAGGCCCTCGACCACGCCGGGCGACGCGAGCAGGCGCCAGCGGCCTTCGCCCAGGGGCTCGGCGGGGAGCGTCTCTTCCATGCTCAGCCGTCCCACCGAGTCGAGGACCGGAAGGCGGATCTGCGCGAGCGGATCGATGTCGTTCTCCCGCGCTATCTCGGTCCCGGCGGCACGTGCCCGGTGAGATAGCTCTCGAGCAGCGTGAACAGATGCCGCCCCGTGTTGCCGCCCTCGCAGATGCAATGGGTGCGGTTCGGGTAGGACATCACGGTGAACCGCTTGTTCGCGGCGATCAGCCGGTTCACCAGCCGTTCGGTGCCCTGATAGTGAACGTTGTCGTCGCCGGTGCCGTGCACGACGAGCAGGTTGCCCCGCAGGCTGTCGGCAAAGGTGATCGGCGAGCCGAGGCGGTAATCTTCCCCGTTCTCCTGCGGCAGGCCCATGTAGCGCTCCTGGTAAATGGTATCATAGAGCCGGAGGTCCGTTATGGGCGCCACCGCCATCGCCGTCGAGTACAGGCCGGGATAGCGGAAGATCGCGTTGAGGCTGGTGGAGCCGCCACTGCTCCAGCCCCATACCGCCACCCGGCTCGAGTCGGCCCAGGGCTCGCGGAGCAGCGTCCGCGCGGCGGCGGCCTGATCCGCGGCGTTCACCACGCCGATTTTCCGGTGAATCGCCTTCCGGAACGCTCTTCCGCGCGGGGCCGGGGTCCCGCGATTGTCCACGCTCACGACTACGTACCCCGCTTGTGCCAGCACCTGGTGCCAGCCATAGAGGAATCCGCCCCACTGGTCGAGCACGGTCTGCGAGGCGGGCTCGCCGTAGACGTGGAACACGATCGGATAGCGCCGGGTCGAGTCGAAGCCGGGCGGCCGTATCATCCA
>JBOHSY010000214.1:0-5402 GCA_050733355.1 Gemmatimonadales bacterium
GCTGCGCGGCGCGTGCCACGGTACTCCGCGCGTCGCCGATGCGGTCCTGCGCGATCTGAGCCGTGATAACCTGGAAGAAGTACTGCGTCGCGCCGCCGGACCGGAGGGCACGCTGCCCGAGGCTCTCGGCCGCAGCGTACCGACGCTCGAGATTCTCCAGCAGCGCGAGGTTGTTCAGGGCGATGCCGTTGTCCGGGTCCCGGCTCAGGAGCGAGCGGTACGCCGCCGCCTCCTTCGCGGCGTCGCCCTCCACCGCGCTGTAGTAGTAGGCAGTCGCCAGCTCCCGCTCGACCGCTGGAAGCCGGTCCCTCAGCTCGTAGGCCTGCTGCGTCGCCGTGACCTGTCGAGTGAGGGAACCGAACGAGTTGTTGAGAGCCACGGCCAGCTTCCGGTACGCCATGCCGAAGCCGCTGTCCAGCGCGATGGCTTCTTCCAGGACCGGGATCGCCGCCTCGGCACTGCCGAGATCGATCAGGCGGCTTCCCTCGGAGTATTTCCGCAGCGCGGCCAGCGAGGCGGTGGTGACCTGCTCGAGCGGCGGATTCGCGCGGATGGTCACGAGCGACTCGCCGATCCGCTCGCGCAGCTTGCCCGAGAGGCGGTCGATCGCGCCGAGCAGGCCCGCCGCGTCCTCGGCGGTCTCCCGGACAGCCACGAGCGTCCGCCCGTCGGCGGCCGACAGGAGACTTGTGGAGATCACGTACCCCGCGCCCACGGGATCGATCTGCCCGGTCACAATCGCCTTGACCCCCGACCGTTCCGCGAGCTCCCGTGCGACCGCGGGCGTGATCGGTGTGTCCGCCGGGCGCTGCATTCGCTCCAGCGCACCTCCGACGTCGCTCGCGTCGACCAGCCGAACCGTCGGCGACTGGGAGAGGTCCACGCGAAATGCCTCGGTGAGCGAGCCTCCGAGGGTCGGGTCGGCGGTCCGGTTCTCGAAATCGGCGAGGATGAGCCGGTCGCGCTCCGCGAGCGCGCCGGAGGCCACGAGGGTGCCGATCGGACCGATGCCGAGCAGCCGCATCGCCGTATAGACGGCGGCGAGCACCGCGAGCCCAGCGAACCCCAGGGCGCCCCCAAGCAGCGCCTTGCCCCAGGTGAAGTGGCGGGTCATCCCGGTCTCGGCCGGCGTCAGTGCGACCGCCGTCGTCCGGGCCATTGCCCGGCGGCGCTCCTGAAGCCCGGTGACGAGCATGATCGGCAGTCCCATGAAGAGCAGCAGCGCCGCCCCCCAGAGCACCCACGCCGGAAGGCCGAGCCGGAACATCAGGAACGCGACGGCGGCGAGCACGACGGCGGCGGCGGCCGCGAACACCACCGCCACCCGAATGGGATGTCCCCGGCGGATCGCGGCCTCGTCGGCGGCGGGCACGGCCGGGGCCGTCCCGCCACTCGGGGTCGCGGCGCCCTCGAGCAAGGGTACCAGGTCGCCGGCATCCTGCGGGCGCGCGTCGGCGCGCTTCTCGAGGCAGCGCATCACCAGCGCCGCGAGGGCGGGCGGCACCGGTCGGCCGTTCACCACCGGCGGGATCGGATCGGGCGGCCGGGTGATGTGCGCGGCCAGCACCTGCTGCGGGCTCATCCCCGCGTACAGCGCCCGGCCGGTGAGCATCTCGTAGCCCACCGCGCCCAGCGCGTAGATGTCCGCCCGGTGATCGATGTTCGGATCGGCCACCGCCTGCTCCGGCGCCATGTACGCCGGCGTGCCCAGCGTCATGCCGACCGTCGTCAGCCCCTCGCCGGCGGCCTCGCTCACCGCCTTGGCGACGCCGAAATCCATCACCAGCGCATGGCGGCCCGTGAGCATCACGTTCTCGGGCTTGATGTCGCGGTGCACCACGCCGCGCGCGTGCGCGGTGGCCAGGGCATCGGCGATCTCGCGGAGGAATCGGGCGGCGTCAGCCGGCGGGAGCGCGCCATCGCGCGCGAGCCGCTGGCGGAGCGACTCGCCCTCGATGAACGGCATGACGTAGTACAGGAACCCGCCCGCTTCGCCCGAGTCGTGCAGCGGCAGGATGTGCGGGTGGGCCAGCTGGGCCGCGATCTCGATCTCGCGGAGAAAGCGGGTCGGGCCGAGCGACTGGGCCAGGTCGGGCCGCAGGACCTTCACGGCCACCCGGCGCCGGTGCTTGAGATCCTCGGCGAGATAGACCGTCGCCATCCCGCCCTGTCCCAGCTCGCGCTCGATCCGGTAGCGGTCGGCGAGCGCCGCGGCGATGCCCGCCGCGGACGGCGCGGAGTGCATCATGCGCCCGGCTCCTGCGCCAGCCGCGCCAGCCGCTGTCGAATCTCCGCCACCCCGGGCTGGAGCTCCGCATCCGCGTCCCGCCACAGATCGACGAGCTTCCCGTAGTAGTCCGCCGCCTTCTTCCGGTCTCCTCTGGCCTCGTACAGCTCGCCGAGCCGTTTGTAGGAAGGCGCCAGGCCATAGGCGTCGCCCATCAGGCGGAACAGGGCGGGCGTATCGACGGCGCGTTCGTAGGCCGCGCGCGCGGAGTCCGACGCCCCCATCCGATCGAAGACCTGCCCCAGCTCGTACTGGCCGCACATCCCGCACACGGCGAACTCGCCGCTGATCGCGCGGAACGCCCCGGCCGCGTCCTCCAGCCGGCGATCCGCCAAAGCCAGCTCTCCATAGGCGAAGTGCCGGAACACGTTGCCACGGCGGATGCCGTCGGGCACGCTCGCCTCGTACTCACGCAGGAGGCGGCGGGCCGTCTCACGATCGCCCGCGCGGGCATAGAACTCAGCCAGGCGCGCGTACGGCCGGTTGAGCGGGGCCAGCTTCTCCAGCGGATGCCGGGCGAGTGCGGCCCGGACGGTCCCCAGCGCGCCGTCACGGCGACTGCGGAACTCGAGATCGAGGTCTGCCACGTCGATCGCGCCTTCGAGATATGTGCCGAAGTCACCCACCGCCTCGGCGGCCTGCATGAGCGCGCGCAAATGCTGCTCCGCGTCGGCGAGGCGGCCGCGCGTCCGGCTCACCCGGGAGAGAGCCCGACCGCTCCGGATCTGGACATCCGGAACGGCCTTGTCCTGATCGCGCATGCGGCGAAACACCCGGTCGGCGCTGTCGAGCCGCCCTTCCGCGGCGGCGAGCAGACCACGCAGCTCCGCGCCGCCGGCCCCGCCGGCGTGCTTCGCCTCGTAGCGCTCCAGCGTGGCCCACGCGTCCGGAAACCGGCCCTGGGCGATCTGGGCCACCATCGCATTCAGCGTGAACGACTGCCCGCGCCCGATGGCGGCGGCGCGCAGCGCCAGGCTTTCGGCCGCCGCCAACTGACCGCCGGCGAACAGGTTGATGGCAAAGTTATTCAGCGCGACGAGATTGTCGGGATCGCGGGCGAGCACCGAACGGTAGGCCGCCGCCTCCCTCGCGCGGTCCAGGTCCACGGTGCCGTAGTAATAGCCGCTCGCGAGCCCGCGCTCGATCTCCGGCAGACGGTCGCGGTGGGCGTAGGCGCGGGTCGCGGCCTCGAGCTGGAGCTGCGGATCCCGGTTCAGGTTGGACAGGGCCACCGCGAGCTTGCGATGCGCCATGGCGAAGCCACTGTCGAGCGCGACGGCGTCCTCGAGCAACGGGATCGCCGCCTCATACCGATCCTCCTCCTCGAGCCGGAGCGCCTCCGAGTATTTGCGCAACGCCGGCAGCGAGCCCGTGGTGACCTGCTCCAGCCGTGGCGTCGCACGAATCGTCACCAGCGATTCGCCGATCCGCTCGCGCAGCTTGGCCGAGAGCCCGTCGATCGCCGCGAGCAGGGCGCTCTGGTCGGCGGCGGTCTCGCGCACCGACGTGAGCACGCTCCCGTTTGCAGCCGACACGAGGTTGGCGGACAACACGTAGCCCTGACCTACAGGATCGATCTGGCCGGTCACCACGGCCTTCGCCCCTTCGCGCTCCGCGAGCTCGCGCGCGACCGTCGGCGTCACCGTGATACCGCCAGGCCGCTGCATGCGTTGGAGCGCGTCGCGCACCGCCTGCGCGTCGAGGAGGCGCAGCGTCGGCGACTGCGCGAGATCGACCCGGAACGCCTCAGTCACCGACGAGCCGAGGGTCGAGTCCGCGGTGCGGTTCTCAAAGTCGGCCAGCAGAATCGCATCGCGCCGGTCGAGCACGCCGGAGGCCACGAGGGTGCCGACGGGTCCGATGCCGAGCAGGCGCATCGCCGTGTATCCCCCGGCGACGATCGCGAGCGCAGCGAAGGCCAGCCCACCGCCGAGCAGCGCGCGGCGCCAGGTGAACCAGCGCGAGTGGCCCTGCTCCGACGGCGTGATCACCGCGGTCGTGCGGGCGAGCGCGCGGCGGCGCTCGTGCCGGCTCGTGACCAGCATGATCGGGAGGCCGATCAACAGCAGCAGCCCCGCGCCCCAGAGCACCCAGTCGGGGAGCCCGAGCCGATACATCAGGAACGACACCAGCGCGAGCACGACGGCCGACCCCGCCGCGAAGAGCAACGCCACCCGGCCCAGGTGCGCCCGCCGGATCGCCGCTCCCGTGCCCGACGAGATGGCGGGCGCCGCGCCCGACGGGGCCATCCCGCCGCTCGGCGTCACGGGCACGTCGAACTGCGCCGCCAGCTCCGCCGCAGTCTGCCACCGGTCGGCCGGACGTTTCTCCAGGCAGCGCATGATGGCGCCCGACAGAGCAGGCGGGCAGGCGGGCCGGCGCGCCGCGAGCGGCTCGGGGGTCTGCGTGATGTGGGCGGCCAGGAGCGCCTGGGGTGACGGCGCCGTGAACGGGGGCTGCCCGGCGAGCATCTCGTATGCGAGCACGCCCACCGAGTAGATGTCCGCCCGGTGGTCGACGTGCGGATCGGCCGCGGCCTGCTCCGGCGCCATGTACGCCGGGGTACCGAGAGCCACTCCGAGAGACGTGAGCATCGGCCCGTCGGGCCGCCCGCCCGCCTGCCCGCCTTCCAACGCCTTGGCCACGCCGAAATCGGTGACCACCGCGTGCCCCTCGGCCAGCAGGATGTTGTCGGGCTTGATGTCGCGATGCACCACGCCGTGCCGGTGCGCGTAGGCGAGCGCATCCACCACCTCGCGCAGGATGCGCGCGGCGTCGGCCACCGGGAGCTCCCCCTCGCGCGCCAGCTTCACCCGGAGCGATTCGCCCGGGATGAACGGCATCACGTAGTAGAGGAGGTCGCCGGCGGCGCCGGCGGTGAGCAGCGGGACAACGTGGGGATGCTGGAGCCGGGCGGCGAGCTGGATCTCCCGCTCGAACCGCTCGGCGTTCACCCCGGCGCCCATCTCCGGCGGCAGGACCTTGATGACCACGTGCCGGCCCAGGCGGGTTTCTTCCGCGAGGAAGACGCGGCTCATCCCCCCGCCTCCCAGCTCGCGCTGGATGCGGTAGGCGTCGCCGACAGCCGCCTGGACTCGCGACTCGAGGCTGATGG
>JBOHSY010000215.1:0-20530 GCA_050733355.1 Gemmatimonadales bacterium
TTGAGGCTGTTGCGCAGATTGTACTCGAAGTCGTTCACCCCGTAGGCGGCGCCGATGTCGAATTGCCAGCCGCTGATCGCGGCGCGGACCCCGCCGGTCACCGAGTAGTCCCGCACCTCCGGGTTGAATTCGGGGAGGAAGCCGAGCGGGAAGATCTCGGGCCAGTTGCGGGGATCGTTGTCGTCGGGATCGGCCTGGATTCCGTAGCGGCGGTAGCCGTTTCCCGTTCCCTCCCGGTAGCTGAACCCGCCGAAGCTGTAGGCCTCCACCGTGCCCGCCTCGTTGAGCGGCATGCGGAAGTTGGCCATGGAGAGGGCGTCCTTCTCCAGCCCGTCCCCCCAGTGGTGGTTGGGCTGGTCCACCGGGTTCCGCTTCTCCACCACATTCCCCTCGGCGTCAATCACGTCGGCCAGGCCGGTGCTGGTGGTCTCGAACGGATCGGCCCAGGCCCGGTTGGTGGGGTCGCGGTCGAGGAACTCGCCGAAGATGGCGAGCGAGCCGCGGCCAATCCCGATCCCCCAGCCGCCATTCACGTTCAGGCTGGTGCCGTCGTCCGGGAAATCGTCCGGGAGGTAGCGGCCAAAGGTGGCGTTGACGAACGGGTTGAACCGGCCCTCGCGGGTCACGATGTTCACCACCCCGGCGATGGCGTCGGAGCCGTACTGAGCGGAGGCGCCGTCGCGGAGCACCTCGATCCGCTCGATGGCGCTGGCGGGAATAGTGTTGAGGTCCACTCCGCTGGAGCCGGACCCCATCCCGTAGGAGAAGGTGTTGACCACGGCCATCTGGTGCCGGCGCCACCCGTTCAGGAGCACCAGGGTGTGGTCGGGGCTCAGACCCCGGAGGGTGAACGGCCGCACGATGTCGTTGGCGTCGGTGACGGTCTGGCGGGGGAAGTTCACCGACTGGGACACCGACTGGAGGATCTGGCTGGTTTCGGTGGTGCCCTGACGGCGGATGTCTTCCGCCGTATAGACGTCCACCGGCACCGCCAGCTCCTCGGCGGCCGTGTGCCGTGCGCGGGAGCCCACCACCACGTCGATCGGCGCGAGCTGTACCGGGCTCCGGTTCAGGGCGAAATCGTGCTCGACCACCCCGCCTTCCGGCAGCGTGACGTCGGCCCTCGCGGCCGAGTACCCGATGAGACGCGCGCGGAGGGTACGGGAGCCGGACGGCACGCCGCGAATCTCGTAGATACCGGCGCTGCCGCTGGTGGCCCGGAGCCCGGTGCCCTCGACGGTCACCGACGCCCCGCTGAGCGGGGTGCCGACGCTGTCGGCGACCCGGCCGCGGACGGTGCCGGTTTGGGCCGCAAGGGCGGGAGCGAGCGCAGCAAAGAGGAGGATGGGCAGGACCAGACGCGCGATGTGTCGCATAGGGGACTCCCTCGAAGGCGTGCCCCACTCACATAGGGCGCGGCCGGGAAGGTGTCAAGCAGTGGGTGTCGGCCGCGGGGCGGCTCAGATCATTGTGACGCGGGTCACCGCCGGAGTGTGGCCACGGTAGAACCGTCGGGGCAACACCAGACGCGGGAGCACCCGATGCAAGCCAGCGAGCTCATGACCAACCAACCAGCCTGCTGCACGCCCGACGAGACGGCACAGCGCGCGGCCCAGCTGATGAAGGAACACGACTGCGGCTGCATTCCGGTCGTGGAGGACACGAGGTCCAAGCGCGTGATCGGTGTCGTCACCGACCGGGATCTCGCGTGCCGCGGTCTGGCCGCGGGAAAGGGTCCGGACACCGCGGTCCGCGAGGTCATGACCAAGAATCCGACCTGCTGCCATCCCGAGGACCAGGTGGCGGACGTGGAACGAGTGATGGCGGAGCAGCAGATCCGCCGGGTACCGGTCGTGGATGCGCGGGGTTGCTGTGTGGGGATGATCGCGCAGGCCGACCTGGCCCTGAACGAAGCCGCGGCCACCGACAGCGAGGTCGGCCGAGTGGTGGAGCGAATCTCGGAGCCAGCCGTCCGGCACTGAGCCACCGCATCGCGAGTCGGCATCGCAAGGAGGCACTCATGCGTATTCCCATCGTTGGCCTGCTCTCGGGATCGATACTGGCGGCGGTGCTGGTGGACCGCGCGCCCGCGCAGGCCGTTGCGCTCCCTCTCCGGGGCCAGGGCGAGCTCGAGCTGCCCCACCAGGTCCAGGACGTCCGACAGGGCTCGGTGCTCCTCCAGGCCGACCGCACGGTGAGCGTCGTATTCATCGTCGCCGGCGTGCCGCGCACCTTTCTGACGGGCCGGTGGCGGATGACCGGCGACCGCACGGCCCACCTCGCCGTGCACACCGTGCTCGGCAGCAACGCCGCGCAGGGGACGGGCTCGGTCCGTTTCCGGCCGGACGGCTCGGTAGAAGACCTGGAGGCGCGCGGCGTGGCTGGCGGCCGCGCGTTCACACTGCACTTCGAGAACAGCACGAGCGTCACGCTGGCCGGCGTGACCCCCGCCGATTCGGAACCGCTCGAAACGGGCGCGGCGCCGCCGCCTCGCGCCGGGAACGAAGACTGGCCGCCGTGGGGCGGCAACCTGGCGGTGCTGGACGTTACCCGCCGCGGCGGTGGGCGCCTGCAGGACGCCACGATCGGCGAGCAGCGGCTCGATCGCGCCCGGCTCGTGCTCGGCGACAACGACGAATTCGTGCTCGTGCTCGATGGCGACGCGCGGGCGGAGTTCGCCGGCGTGTGGCGCGGCGATCTCAGGCACAGTCCGATTCAACTCGAGCTGCGCGAGGCGTTCGGAGATGAGGTCGGCGGCGTCGGCCGCGCCTGGATCCGGGAACGGTCGTGGGACCGCGACTGGTCGTTCGAGCGGGTGGAGCTCGACGGCTGGAACGATGCGGGCGGCGACGCGTTCACGCTGTACTTCGAGGCGGAGCGGCCGTGGTGAGCCGACCGCTCCGCGGTGTCACGGCCCTCCTTGCGGCGCTCGTGCTCCTGCAGGCAGGCGACTTCCGCTGCTCGAGCGGCGGCGATGCCTTCGCGCCCGGGGGTATCCACGTGACCGGCATCGTGGTCTTCGTCGAGGTCGAGGGCGGGTGCTGGCAGCTCCGGGCCGATGACGGGGCGCGCTACGAGCTCCGCCCCGGCCAGGCGCCGTCGAAAGTCCTGGTCGACGGCGCCCGGGTATCACTGGTCCTCGACCTTCGTGACGACGCGGTGAGCATCTGCATGGTGGGCCGGATCGCGGACGTCGAGCGAGTCGAATCGGTGCAGCTGCCCTGAAGGCGTGCGCCCGGGTCGAACCCTAAACGCCGACCGCGAACCTCAGCACCTTGGGCTGCACCAGACGCTCGAAATCCCGATAAGCCATCCGCACCAGCTCGGTGAACGAGCCTGCGTTGAACGCGATCTCCTCGTCCTCCGCGAGGCTGTCGGCAACGTAGACGTCCATGTCGTAGAGGTTGCCGAACGGCGGCATGGCGCCGAGGTCGCAGCCGGGGAAGCGATCCCGGAACTCGGACTCGGTCGCCAGCTCCACGCTCTCGGCACCGGCGGTCTCACGCAGCAGGTTCAGGTCGGCCTTCTGCGAGGCGGGAAGGACCGCCATCGCCATGCGGCCGTCGAGCTTCACGATCACCGTCTTGGCGAGCTCCCGGCCGCGGATGTGAGCGGACGCGGCGACCTTCTGCGCGGTGAACGCGGGCGAGTGGGAAATGACGATGTACTCCACGCGATGTGCGTCGAGGAACTCCTTGAGCTGCTGGACCGGCATGACTTCCTCCCTGCGACGGGGGCAAATGTCGAATCTGCGGCGCGGTACGAGCGTCCGCCAGCCGCATCCCCATAGAGGGAGGGCTCACAGCCGGGACGAATGTCCCGGCCGAAGCGTCCCTGCACCAGCGGGTCGGTGTTCTACCATTTGGGCGGTGCCGGCGGTGGCGGCGGATCTCCACCCGGCCCGCCTCCGCAGGCCTTCCATTGCTTGTTGATTTTGAAGTGGGTGTGTGGATCGGTCAATTCACCATCCCAGGCCAAGATGATGCGCTGCGCCTCGCAGAAGGCTTTCCGAAGGTCGGTGTAGTCCTTGACCATGAGATCGGCCCACGTCTCGACCTTCTTGATGTAGTCGCACAGCTTGTCGAGGTCCAATTGGGGGTAGAGACCGGGACACTGGCGGGCAGGCATGGCAATCCTCCCGGGAAGTAGGTTTGACGACCGCTGCCGTGAACGGGCTGCACAGTACCGGGCCCGGGGCGTTAACGATTCGCCCGGAGCTCGCCGAGACGTCGACGGTGCGCCTCAGCCAGCACGGGTTGGCCCAGACGCTCCGCGGCGACAGCACGGACGTCCAGGCTCGCGGGCCGGAAGAGGTCGTAGACAGCGATGCCAGGGTGATCGAAGCCGCTCGCGACCCGGTGGGCCCGGGCGTACCGTTGCCGAGCGACCAAAAGTCGGGCGAGGAGCAGCCGCTCGCCGGCCAGCGGCTCCCAGAGCGACCAGGTCAGGTCCTCACGCGGCGCGGTGGGGGCAAGTCGCTCGAGGAGCGCGACGGCCCCGAGGCTATCGCCGAGCGCCAGCCGGAGCCGAGCCTCGATGGCCCGGGCAAGGACGGAATCGAGCCGCGTGGCGTGCGGTGCGGCCCGTCGTGCTTGAGCGAGGCTGGTCGCGCGGGCAAGCAGCGCACGATCCCCGGTATGGGACGCCCAGCTCGCGATCAGCCAGAGTGACTGGATCGGGCGCTCGGGAAGAGTCGGGAGCAGCTGCGCGATGAAGTCGTCAGCCCGCGGTCCGACGTCGACGCCCATCGTTGCGTCGAGCACGAAGAGACCGTGGGCAGCGGATATCCCGGAGGTGACGGCGGAGTCCACCAGACGCACAGCCGCCTCATGCCGTCCCGAGGCCGCCGACGCTCCTTGCAGCGCCATGAGGGCGCTCCACCGATATCCGAAACGCGGCGGCAGCGCGAACAGCATGCGGAACGCCTCGATACCGCATGCACGCGCCGACGCTCCCGGTCCCGGAAGCAGGACAGTCCCGACGTCGTAGACGGATTCCGGATCCCGTTCGCCCTCCGCGCTCCAGTCGATCGCCTGGTGACCTCTGTTGACGCAATCGACCATGAGCGCCACCGCACGCTCTCGAACCGAGTCCGGCTCGGCCGCCCGGAACCGCTTGAACGTTTCCGTCGCGGTGGTCACTTCGGAGTGTCTGAGTGCGATCTCGATGCGATGCTGGAGCGCCGGTGTGAACGTCGGATCCAGCCGCTCCACCCTGGCGAACGCATCGTCTGCGAGGGAATCCGGAGGCCAGGTGAGCGGCTCGGGAATCGCGGTGAGCGCTGCCGAGTCGAGTCCGATGGTCGGGAGGAGATGCAAATAGACTTCGCCCAGCAGCATCCACGCGTCGCGATAGGCGGGATCGATCGCAAGGGCCGGCCGAAGCGCGATCACTGCCCCATCCGCGTCGCCAACCAGATAGGCGAGGAGGGCCCGGGCGAGGGCGCGCGATTTCGGGGGCAGCTGCGCTTCGTGACGAAGCGCCGAGGTTACCAGTTCCCGAGCTTCGCTCGACGCCCCGCTCCAGGCGCCGGCCTCCGCGCCGCGGAGCGCGGCGACCGCGAGCTCGGGGTCAACGGCCACGGCCGCGCGGAGATGGCTCACCGCCTCGTCCATGCGCGAGCGGCGATAGGCCTGCTCACCCTGTAGCCAGTTGAGGATGGCCGCCGGGTTCCTCCCGACCAAGGGGGAGATGTTGACCATTTGCTCCAACCCGGTCATGCGCGGCGCGATGCGGACCAGCGCCGCGAGGGCCAACGCAATAGAAGACGAGCCAGCTGCCGCAGCAGCGGCCGACTCCTGGATGGTAGCGGCGTCGTCGGTGACATCGTGCAGCTGCAGCACGACTCGCACGGAGTCCTCGGTGCGCAGGACCGTGCCGGTGAGGAAGAACCGTGCACGTTCGGCACCAGCGATGCGGCGGGCGACCCCAACGTCGATTCCCCCGACTCTGCGGCGCTCCGTGTCGTTCAGGCGTGACCAGCCGTCCAGCCATCGAAGCGGCTCGGTATGCTCGAGAGCAGAGCCGATGGCGATCGCCGTTCGCTCACCCTCCCCCGGATGGCTCGAATTGCCGGGGGCCGTAACCTCGTTCAGCGGAAAGACGACGATCCGGTTTGAATCCGGCTCCTTCCGCGGGCGGCCTACAAGCCAGAGCAACAGCGATGCAGCAGCCACCGTAGCGGCGATCGCAATGCGGAGGGTCCGGCCCCTTGCCTGCCCGCGGAAGCGGCTCGGAGTCAGCGGAGCGGTGAGATCGATCTCGCGCAAGCGAGCCGCGAGCGCGGCGGCGGAAGGGAAGCGGTCGGCCGGAACCTTCGCGAGGCAGCAGTGAACCGCGGCCTCGAGCGCAGGGGGCACGTTCGGCCGGACGACTCGCAGCGAGGGAAGAGGCTCTGATGCATGCCGGGCCATGATCGCCCGAGCGGTCGGACCGGTGAACGGTGGCTCACCGATCAGCATCTCGTACAACACGCAGCCGACGGCGTAGAGGTCGCTCCGCGCGTCGACTCGCCAGTCGCCGCCTGCTTGCTCCGGGCTCATGTAGCTCGGTGTGCCGATCACGAGGCCGCTGCTCGTCAGAGCCTCGTTGGCGGCCCGGGCGACGGCCCGCGCGATGCCGAAGTCCAGGACGATGGGCCGAGCGTCCTTGATCATCACGTTTTCCGGCTTGATGTCGCGATGGACGACGCCGGAGCCGTGCGCGCACGCGAGGGCGTCGGCAATTTCCGCCGCGATACGAACCGCCATGGGCATGGCGAGTTGGCGCTCCCGGGAGATCAAGGAACGGAGGGATTCCCCCTCTACGAGCGGCATGACGCAGTAGGGATTGCCGTCGACCTCCCCGGCTTCGAGGAGGGGAACGATGTTCGGATGGCTCAGCGCCCCTTCGATTCGGATTTCCTGAATGAACCGGGCGGTCCCGAGAGCCGACGCGATCTCGGGCCGAAGCACCTTGATGGCCACCGTCCGCCCGGCGATGCGGTCGCGCGCCCGATAGACGATCGCCATTCCGCCACGCCCGAGCTCCTCCCCGAGCTCGTAGCGCGAGGCCAAAGCGCCCTTGAGCCGATCGAGGATTTCGGCCGCGGGTCGGACTGTCATCTGGGGGGCCGAGGGCAGGTTAGGGGCAGCCGACGGCTGCCTGGGCGGTCCGAACTGCGACTTGGACATCGCTGCGAAACTCCACCCAGGACACGGCGCACAGGGAGTCGCGCGCGACCATGGGTCCGAGGACGCGCAGCGCGTGGGCCGCCCGGGTTCGGTACTGGGCGACGTAGTTGTCCAGGCTCCGGCGGAACGGGGCTGCGAGGCTGTCCGGGTGTCCCGGACGCGGCGCCCGCGCCTGGAGCGCGAACAGAGATTGCCGCCGCGACTGCAGGGCCGGCAACGGGGGACCGCCGCGAAGCCGTCGAGTCAGGAGGGACACGGCGGCGCCCCCGCGGAGGGTGACGGCCTGCAGCTCGCCATTCATGCATTCGATGCATTCGAGGTAGCTCGTCACGACGCCTGCGAGCGTGGTGTCCTGCGCCTCCGCCGGGGCGGGGTAGAGCAGCAAGAGACCGAGGCCGAGTGCCAGGCCATGCGCTTCCGTCGCCCAGGCTGCCGCGCGAAGCTCGCCGCGGAAGCTCACGGACAGGCTCCCGTGACCGTCACCTGGACGTCGGCCGTCGCCGACGGCCCGCCGGCGACCAGCCGGATCACGGTCTTGCCCTTCCGGAGACCCCTCACCCTGAGTTTCCCGGCCTTGACCGTCGAGTTGGCGTCGCTCGTATCCACGGTCGTGACGTCGTCCACTTCCCAAAAGGATTCACCTCTTGAGCCCAGCGCCACGCTATTGGTCTCGTCGAAATAGGTCGCGGTGAGCGTTTTGCTCCGCCCACACTTCAGTTTCAGTTCTTGGGGCGTCACCTTCGCCCGGCAGACCGCCGCCGGCAGATTTTCCGGCGGCTGATGATCGACGTCGAGCGTCACCCGGGGACAGGGCAGCGGCGAAAGCAATCCGCTTGCATCGCCGGGAGGAGGGCCCGGCGCGCAGGGGCATGGAAGAGGCGGGGTCACCGCACTCCCAGCCTGCGCCAGCCACTTGGCGCGAATCGACGCCTTGGAGGGCCCCGCGCCCTCCCGATTCAGCCATGAGAGCGGGGACATCGAGAGGCGCACGACCTGTCCCAGCGTGAGGCGGGTCGGGGTGCTGACGCCGTACGACATGAGGTTGGCCTCGGTCGCGGGCATCCCGTCGATCAGGTGCGCATGTCCCCAGGACGGCTCGAGCAATCCGAGCGCGTGCCCGACTTCGTGCGCGAGCGTGTGTGGCTGCTTGAGGCCGCCATCGACAAAGAGGATGTTCGGTCCGCCCTCGACCACGCAGAAGTACCCGGACCGCCGAGTGCCCTGCGGATCAAGCAGAATGGAGACGTAGTAGACGTTCAGCGCATTGGCGTCGTACACCGCAGGCGTTCGCCGGAGCTGCGCGGCCGAGGCGCAGAAGCCGCTGATCAGCCGCTGCAGCTGGTCTATATCCCCGGGTGTTGAGTCGATCTCGTCGACCGAGCGGATCTCGAAACTTCCATCCGGCGCCGTGCCCCGGGGTTCGATGCCGGCTCGATTGTCCCGAAGGATCGTCGTCAGCTGAAGCGAGTCCGCTACTCGGATGTCCTCCTCCAGCGTTTTGGCATCAATCGGAACGTTCGCGGCCGGATCTAGGCTGATCCAGAATCGGATGGCGAGCGGGATCGACGAAGCGGGGAGCGTGAGCGCGACCTCATCGCCGCTCGCGGTGGTCCACGCGAGCCGCGACGGGTCACCGACCCAGAGGGGTCCGCCGCCACGGGAGAACACCAGTGTGCTCGCGGGACAATCGGGATTGTCGAGCGGCGGGAGTGCGTTGAAATCGATCGAGATCTGCCCGGCGCCTACGAGAACGGCGTCGTTCCTGCATTCCGAACCGCGCTCCGATTCAGCCATGGCGTCGAGGATCGCGATGGACGCCTCGTGCTCCAGACCACCTTCGAGCCGAAGGTGATCGCCCTGGCCCTCCGGGATACGGGTGCCAGGCGCACCCTCGACAGGCAATGTCGCGTTGGCGGCCGAAATGACATTGAGGTCAATCGTCCGTCCCTCGGAACAGCCGCCCGCGGGAAGGAAAACCGCCCCGAGGAGATGGATGCCAAGACCGAGTTTCCTGCAATGTCCCGGGCAGTTGACCTTCGGGGTACCGCACATCCTAGCCTCTGCTGTCGACCCGAGTTACGGCGCTCGATCCCTGCGCCTACGCGTTGAGATCTACCATCCGCGCAAGATCCGTCAAGCATCGTCGCGCCCGCTCTGCACCGATCTCCCGACCACCGAACTGCACCTCATCCCAGCGCGTGCCACCATACCCGCCTGATCTCGCTCGCTCCCCGCGCGCTTGGCTCGATCAGGTTCCGTTGCCAGTACCAGCGGTCGCCCTCGGGCGCGGTCACCCCGTGCCCCAGGAAGTGCCGGTGCACGTCGGCCAGCGTCGCGCCGGGCGTCCGGCGCGCCGTCTCCCTCAGGTGAAGGTTGAAGCGCTCGAGGTACTCGAGCGGGAGCGGCCCCAACGGCTCGAATCCGGGCAGCCGTCCGGTGCCGTCAGTCGGGTCGTACACCGTCGTGAGCACGAGCGTCGCCCGCGGGAGCTCCTCGCGCAGCGTGGCGACGAGCTCGGTGTACCGGCGCCGGATGTGCTCGACGGCCGAGTCGAGCGGCCGCCCGGCCAGCACCGCATCGAGCAGATCGTTGCCGCCCGCCGTGAGCGTGACGAGGATGCGCGGATCGTCGGAGTCGCGCCCCAGCCGCGCCAGCTCTTCGGTCAGGACGTCGTCGATCATCGCGCCGTCTTCGGTGAGGTTCGTGAACCCGATGCCGGGCGAGCGGCCCTCGAGGTCGCGGTGGAGCAGCGCGGCGGCCCCCAACGGGTCCAGCCGCGCGGGCGGGAGGTCGAGTCCGCGGACGTCGCAGGTGGGGTAGTGGTCGCTGCTCATCGAGTCGCCGAGCGCGACGTAATGGACGAAGGGCAGGCTCTCGGGGTTCGTAGGGGTCGTGGAGCCGGTAGTGGTGGTCCTCGTGGGGTGCCCGACTGCTCACTCACATAGGGCGCAAAGGCGGCGGTGTCAAGCTGGTCTGCGCGGCGCGCACGTGGCCAGGCGATTCTCACCCATGCCGCCGGCCTCGCCCGGGAGGTGGGCCTGAGCGGCCGCATCGGCGTGCTGGCGGACGATCTCCGCCTCAGCTGCGCTGGCCGCGGGCGGGTCACGCACTCACGGATTAGTCAGCGCCCGAATCAGCGCCTCCGGAGTCTCGAGCGCGAGAAAGTGGCCGGCCTCGCGCACGACCAGGCTCCGGTTGCCGGGGATCGCGCGCCGGTTCGCGTCCCGTTCCGCCTCGCTGCTCCAGTCGTGCTCGCCGTAGATGAGAAGCACGGGACGCTCTATCCGCCGGTACTCCTGCCGCGCAACTTCCCAGCTCGGCCAGTGGCGGACGAGCGAGAGGAACGCGCGGTAGTGTCCCCGCCGGTTTCCCACCCGCGACATCTCGCCGGCCAGCTCGGCCGGGAAAGACGCGGCGCGATGAACGCCGCCCTCGAAGATCTTCCGCTCGAGGATCGGGTGCCGCAGCCGGAACACGGTCTCGCCGAGGACCGGCACGCGCGCCAGCGCCAGGAGGACGTTGGCGACCGCGGAACCCCGGCGGAGTCCGCGGCCCGCGTCGTAGTCGTACGGATTGACCGCCACCACGCGCCCGACGCGCGGGTGCGCCCGCGCCGCGAGCGCGAGCGCGATGGTGCCGCCGATCGACTCGCCCACCACCGTTGCATCCTCGATCCCAACGGCGTCCAGGAACCTCGCCACGGCCGAGATGAAGTACTCGGCCGAGTAGCCCGCCCTCGGGATGTCGGAGTAGCCGTGCCCGGGATAGTCCAGGGCGTACACGCGGAATCGCCGCGCCAGGTCCGGGATGACGCGCTGGAACATGTCGAGTTGCGTGCGCAGCGTGTGGAGCAGGACGATGGTCGGCCCGTCGCCGGCAACGATGTAGCGGACGCGCACGCCGTCCAGGTCCACCCAGCGGACGGGGATCTCCGGTGCCCAGGGCAGCTGCCCGGGCGCCGACGGGGCGGACCGTGCCCGTTCCACGAGATATGAAACGAGCACGGGCGCCGCGATCGACCCCGCCAGGATCGCGATCGAGCTCATCGGCGGCCGACCAGCGCGCGGCGGCCATCCACCGGCGCGACGGCGAACGAGTCCGCCCGCGCCAGCAAGACAACGGCGTCGCCGGCCGGAGTGCGAGCCAGAAGCGCCTGCTCACCGGTTACGGTGCCGGCTGACTCCGGGTTACCCGCCGTGGTGCGGAAGGCGGTGAATGGCGCGACGCCGATGGGGACCGCGACGCGGTTGAGCAGTGCGCGCTCGTAGCCGCCGGTCTGGGCGTGCGAGACCGCGGGTGCCGCGAGCGCGGCCGTCGTGATGATCGCGGCCACCGCGAATGGCCGGATCGCCGAGGTGTGGGTTATCCGTGACATGATGCCGTACTCCTTACTTCGGTTGCGATTGGCGCGTGCCGCGCGCCGCGGTCAGGCCTCCACGATGGAGGCCAGAGCTTGTACAGCTGCCAGCGCCGGCGACGGTGTGTTACCTAATCTGGTCATATCACATTACAGTGTTAAGTACGCTCGCAAAAATAGAGGTCACGCCGGCCGCTCACGCAGGATCCCCTCGAGCATCGTGTCGCAGATGCGGGTCGCCGTCGTCTTCGGATCACGCCAGTCGATCCACTTCGCGTCCTGCAGGACGATGCGGAGCGAGAGGACTCCATGGAGCGCGGACCACGCCATCAGTGCCAGCTCGTCCGCGTCCTGGTACTCGGGGCGGAGCCGGCCCGAGGCGATCGCCGCCGCGCAGGTCTGCCGGAGAGAGGCATGGGCATCCTCGCTCGGCTCGCCCGTGTGGATCCCGTCGGCCACCTGCTTGGGGTGCCGGGTCATGAACATGAGCTGATACTGCATCGGGTGCCGCACGCCGAACTCGACGTAGGCCTGCCCGCTCTTCCGGAGGCGTTCGATCGGGTCTTCGATCCGGCCGATTTTCTGGAAGGCCGCCGCGAGCGCGCGGAAGTCGATGGTGCAGAGCTCGGCGAGGAGCGCTTCCTTGTTCCGGAAGTGGTGGTAGATCGCCGTCGGGGTGTATTCGATCCGCTCGGCGATGGCCCGCATAGTCGTGGCCTCGTAGCCGTGCTGCACGAACATCTCGCGGGCGGCCTCGAGGATTTTCTCGCGGGTCTCCGCGCGCTCACGGGCGCGTCGCTCACGGCTGCCCCGCTGGGGGCGCACGGCCGGGTTAACCATGGTGACAAACCTAACATCGTTAGGTAAACATGGCAAGACCTACTCCTGGTCCCCGACCGCCGGTCACCAGCACTGCCGCCCCGCGGAGCCGGCCGGACCTCAGCGCATCGAGCCCTTCATTGGCCCGCTCGAGCGGGAGCGGCTCGACCGCGATCCGGAGCGGGATTTCGCCGGCAAGGCGAAAGAACTCCTCTCCGTCCCGGCGTGTGAGATTGGCGACCGAGCGCAGGGCGCGCTCGCCCCAGAGCAAGGCATAAGGGAAGGCGGGAATGGGGCTCATGTGGATACCGCCGCACACGACCGTGCCGCCCTTCTCGACCGCCCGTAGAGCGGCGGGCACCAGCGCCCCGACCGGCGCGAAGATGATTGCGGCGTCGAGCGGCTCGGGCGGCGGCTCGGATGAAGGTCCGGCCCACTCGGCACCGAGCTCCCGCGCGAACGTCTGACCGGCCAGGTCGCCCTCGCGGGTGAAGGCGAACACCCGCCGCCCCTGGTGCCGCGCGACCTGGGACACGATATGCGCGGCGGCCCCGAAGCCGTAGATGCCGAGTCGCCTGGCGTCGCCCGCGGCCGCCAGCGATCGGTGCCCGATGAGCCCCGCACAGAGCAGTGGGGCCGCGTGCACGTCGTCGTACGCTGCTGGGATCCGGAAGCAGAACCGCTCGTCCGCGACGGTGTGCTCCGCGTATCCCCCATCGAGCGTGTAGCCCGTAAAGCGGGCCCGGTCGCACAGGTTTTCGCGGCCGGATCGACAGTAGCGGCAGTCCCCGCAGGTCCATCCGAGCCAGGGGACCCCGACGCGGTCGCCCGGCGCGAATCGCTCGACGCCATCGCCGACCTCCAGCACCGTCCCTACGATCTCGTGACCGGGCACGAGCGGAAGCTTGGGAGAGAGCAGCTCGCCGTCGACCACGTGCAGGTCGGTCCGACAGATCGCGCACGCATGCACCCGGAGCAGCACCTGTCCGGATGCGGGTGTGGGGCGGGGAAGCTCCGCGAGTCGGAGCGGGCGGCCCGGGGTCTCGAGGACCATGGCGCGCATCGGTTTCATGCCGCGGAAGAGAATGAGACGGGCCGTAGGAAGAATCCGGGTGCGCGATCTGCCCAGCGTTGCTTCTTATGGCCGGGTAGAATCCCCTGAGCGTTCACAGCGCCTGGGGGCGCGTCCGCCCGCGACGGAACTCCACCCCTAAAGCGACTCGAGGAATCCGACCAACGCCTTGCGATCGGACTCCGAGAGCGCCGCGAACGCATCGCGCGACCTGGTCGCCTCGCCGCCGTGCAGCCGGATCGCCTGCTCGATCGAGCCGGCGCGCCCGTCGTGCCGGTACCGTCGCGCCAGCCGAAGCGCCACCAGGGGCTCGGTGCGGAACTCGGAAGGGGTCGCGACCAGCGCCTCGATCGGGTGATCGCCGGTTCTCAGGGTGGGAACGTGGCCGGGGGCGCAGCCGATGCTCGCGAATCTCTGCTGTCCCCGCTTCGCCGTATCGTCCAGTTTCCTGGGTGCGGCGGGTGCAGGGGCCGAACGTAGGCGTCGGTGTGCGCCACCATTCCGCTGGCCACCGACCGTCCCTTCGCCGAGGACGTTCGGCACCGTCACGCCCTGCTCGAAGTGAAACGCGCCCTCGGCGAACTCGGCCAACGTGGGGGTGAGCGCCTTGCGGCCGAACCGCCCGACCCGGCCGTCGAAGAACCGGTTCACCCGTCGCGAAATGCCGTCACCGTCGGCGTCCTCCGGATCGGCGAGCGCGAGGATCGTCGATTGCGGCACGGCGTCGAGGAGCCCGAATCCGAACACGTCCGGCGTCGTGCGCATTCCTCTCTGGCGGCTCCCGCCGGTATGGGCTCGGCATCGATCCCCGGTGCGGCCTTGAGCGACGGGGTCACCGATGCGGGGATGCGATTGGGTCGCGGCTCATGCGAACCTCCTGCCCCCGCGCGAACATAGCGAGCGTCGTCCCTCCGGTGTCAACTCGCACGAGCGCTCATTCCCGGGGAGACGCTCCCCCCACGGAACTGCTGGCATAACGCGGGTTCGTCGCCCAGATTCGAACCTCCCGCACCGCCGGTGCCCCAGGTGTCCGCTGTCCCCCCGTCGCTCGCCCAGGCCCTACGCTCCCGCTACACGCTCGTGCGGGAGCTGGGGCGGGGTGGTATGGCGACGGTTTATCTGGCGCGTGACCTGAAGCACGACCGGCCGGTCGCCCTCAAGGTGCTCCGGCCCGAGGTGGCGGCGGAGCTCGGCGTTCAGCGCTTCCTCCGCGAGATCAAGGTCGCGGCGCAACTCCACCACCCCCACATCCTGCCGCTCTATGACTCGGGCACGGTCGCGGCCAGCGAGGCCACGCGCAAGGCGCCGGCGTGCCCTTACTACGTGATGCCATACGTCGAGGGGGAGTCGCTCCGTGAACGCCTCGGCCGGAAAGAGAAGGTTCCACTGGCCGACGCGCTCCGGCTCGCGCGGGAGATCGCCGAAGCCCTGGACTACGCCCACCGTCAGAACATCGTCCATCGCGACATCAAGCCGGAGAACGTCCTGCTGGAGGACGGCCACGCGGTCGTGACCGACTTCGGCATCGCGCGCGCCATGATCGCTGCCGGGGAGCGAGGTCTGACCGGCGTGGGCCTGACCGTGGGTACCCCGGCCTACATGAGTCCGGAGCAGGCGATGGGAGAGGGCGAGCTCGACGGCCGGAGCGATGTGTACAGTCTCGGGTGCGTGCTGTTCGAGCTGCTGACCGGTGAGCCGCCGTTCACCGCGCAGAGCAGCATCGCTCTCATGGTGCAGCGCTGGAGCGAACCGGCTCCGCGGGTCCGGACGCTGCGGGCGGACGTTCCCGACGCGGTGGACGAGGCCGTCCACCGGGCGCTCGCCCAGGCCCCGGAGGACCGCTTCCTCACCGCGGCCGCGTTCGCCGAGGCGCTCGCCGCGGCGAGCGCCGGGATCACCTCGGGGCCGTACACCCATGTGGCCGGCCGGACCCGGCTACCCGCCGAGGAGCTCTCGATCGCGGTGCTCCCGTTCGCGAACCTGAGCGCGGACAAGGAGACCGAGTACTTCACCGACGGGATGACCGAGGAGATCATCAACGCGCTCTCCCAGGTCCCCGGGCTCAGGGTGGTGGCGCGGACCTCGGCGTTCGCCTTCAAGGGGAAGGACATGGATGTCCGCGACATCGGCGGGCGGCTCAACGTGCGCGCGCTGGTCGAGGGCAGCGTGCGGAAGGCGGGGGACCGGATCCGGATCACCGCGCAGCTGGTGAACACCGCCGACGGCTACCACCTCTGGTCGCAGACCTACGACCGGACGCTGGCGGACGTCTTCGCGGTGCAGGACGAGCTGGCCCGGTCCATCGCCGGCGCGCTCCAGCGCAAGGTTGGCCGGGGCGAAAGCGGATCGCTGGTCGGGCGCCCGACCGACGACCTCGCAGCCTACACGGTCTATCTCAAGGGCCAGTACGCCTGGAACAAGCGGACGCACGAAGGCTACCGGACCGCGATCGAGGAGTTCGAGCGGGCCGCCGCTCTGGACCCGCAGTTCGCCTTGCCTCACGCCGGAATCGCGTACTGCCAAGCCATGCTGGGATTCGACGAGGTCGGCGTCGTACCGCCGTTGGAGGCAATGCCGAAGGCACTAGCGGCGGCCGAGCAGGCGTTGGAGCTGGACCCGCTGCTGCCTCAGGCCCACGGCGCCCGCGCGGTGGTCGCGTTCCTCTACGAGTGGGACTGGGCGCTGGCCGACAACGAGTTCGCCCGGGCGGCGAGCCTCGGTCCCGACGTCACGGGCGTGAGTAACTGGCACGCCATCTTTCTGTCGCTGATGGGCCGCGACACCGAGGCCATGGAGATCATCACCCGAGCCCAGGCGATCGATCCCCTCTCCCTGATCAATCAGTTGACAATGGGTCGGTGCCACTATCTCGCGCGCCGGTTCGATGAGGCGATCGCGCTGTTCCGCTCCTGCCTCGACCTGGAGCCCCGATTCTTTCTCACCTATTCGGCCATCGCCCGGGTGTATCTCGCGAAGGGAATGTTTCCGGAGGCCTTGGCCGAGCTCGAGCAGGGCATGAGCCTCGTGGGGCGCTTGCCTCTGTTCCTGACCTACGCGGGATTGGCGCACGCAAAGCTCGGCCAGCGCAGCGAGGCGCTCGGCGTGCTGGACGACCTGCGCCAGGCGGCCGCCCATCGGTACGTGCCTACCATCTACCGAGCCCAGATCCTGTCGGCGTTGGGTGACTTAGACGAGGCATTCGAGCTCTACGACGCCGCCTACCGGCAGCGGTCCGGCTGGCTGGTTTTCCTCCGGGCCGAGCCGCTGTGGGATCACTTGCGCCCGGACCCGAGGTTTCGCGAGCTGTTGAGGAAGATGCGGCTGGACTCCTGATCCGCCGGGGGAGCGTCGCTATCGGGCGACGCTCGGCGGCACCGCCCGCGCCGGAGCGAATGGATTGCCTGCGAGCAGCCGGACGATCTCGTCCCACAACCGTTCCGCCGCCTCCCGGGATCGCTGGATCGCAATTGCCCGAGTCTCCTCGATACTCTCGGCAACCATCTCGATCGACGGTCGCACTCGTTGATATCTCATCGTTCCCTCCATTCCCGGGTTTGGCGTCCCGGAGCGGACATGGCGGGCGGAATGCTGCCCGCCGTGTCCCCGCTCCGGCTCGAGCAGCGGTCGCATCATCGGCCCAGAAGAGCGCGCTCGGACGTTGTGCCGACCCGCTGCGCGATCGACAGCACCCAGCGCTCCGGCCGATCACTCGGCCAGTCGAACTTCGCGAGCAGCGCCCGCTCCCCACCGGGGAACCCGGGATCCACCGCGCTCGCGTCGTACACCGCGGCGGGCTCGGCCGGCCCGGTGTGGCCCAGGAGGGCGCGCGCCCCGTCGATCGGGTCGCCGATCAGCATCCACGCCGCGGCAAGCGCAGCCCGGGTCAGGTTCTGGAATTGCGTTCTCATCGTAGGACCCTCGTTTCGAAGTTGGTCGCCGGTGGTGCCAGCTTGCACCGCGCGGAACGTGGTCCTACTATATGTCCTTGACTCACATAGGCTTCAGTCAATCCTCAGCCGCCGCTCAGACGGCTTCGATGCTGCGACTCAGGGTGTTCGGTGGTGCGGTCGTCGAGGGACCGACGGGCCCGCTCGGCGGAACGGCGGCGCATCGGAAGTCGCTCGCCTTGCTCGGCCTGCTCTCGGGCAGCGAACGCGGCATGAGCCGCGACAAGATCCTCGCCTATCTCTGGCCCGACGCCGATGCGGCGAGGGCCAGTCACCGGCTGACCCAGCTCCTCTACGCACTCCGCCGTGACCTCGACGCCGACAGCCTCTTCCTGGGCTCGAGCGACGTGCGGCTCAATCCCGACCTGATCTCCACCGATGTGCGCGAGTTCGCTCTGGCGCGGCGGTCGGGGGACCTGGAGCGCGCGGTCGCGCTCTATGCCGGCCCGTTTCTCGACGGGTTCTTCCTGAGCGATGCTTCCGAGTTCGAACGTTGGATGGAGAACGAGCGGGCCGGCTACGCGCGGGAGTGCGCCGAGGCGCTCGAGACGCTGGCGGCGAAGGCGGGGGCGAGCGGCGATCACCGCCAAGCCGCGGCGTGGTGGCAGCGCCTGGCGGAACAGGACCCGCTCAGCTCGCGCGTGACCGTACACCTGATGTCGGCGCTCGCGGCCGGCGGCAGCCGGGCCGATGCCATCGAGCAGGCCCGCGCCTACCAGGAGCTCATCCGGCGCGAGCTCGATGCCGAGCCGAATCCGGCGGTCCTCGCTCTGGCGGAGCAGCTGCGGCGCAGTCCGCACCGGGCTGCCTCCGGCCAAGCCGGAGGCGTCTCGATCGCGGTGCTGCCGTTCGCGAACCTGAGTGCCGCGGCGACGAACGACTACTTCGCCGAAGGTCTCGCCGAGGAGCTGATGAGCGCACTCGGCCGGCTGGCCGGCGTCCGGGTCGCCGCCCGGAGCTCGGTGAACGCGCTCAGGCACACCGATCTGGACGCGCGCGAGCTGGGGCGCCGGCTGGGGGTGAGCGCCCTGATCGAGGGCAGCGTCCGGCAGGCCGGCGAACGGATCCGTCTCACCGCCCAACTCGTGAACGTCGCGGACGGGTGCCAACTGTGGTCGGAGCGGTACGAACGACCGGCGGAGCAGCCGTTCGCGGTGCAGGACGAGCTGGCCGGGCTGATCGTGAAGGCGGTCCAAGCGCGTCTGGCGCCGGGATAGGGCCGGCCGGTCACACCCTGCCGCGCGACTCTCCCGAGACCAGCGCCCGCCCGATGAGGTGCGCCACACGCAGCGGCTCGGGCATGCGGGACTTGCCGAGCGTGCTGCTCATTAGCAAGGCAGAATCTTCCTCGGTGATGCCGGCGGCCGATACGTAGAGCCCTTCACCCAGGCGCCGCGCCGGCGGACAGCGCTCGAGCACGGGGAGGCGCGCCGCGAGCCCGGCGGCCGCGAGGGCGCGGCGCAGCTCCGACGCGGCCGGATCGTGGCGCGTCACCGCGAGCACGGGGCGGCCGAGCCGAGCGGCAAGCCCCTCGAGGTCCACGAGGCCGAGGCCCGCGATGGTGATCCCGCCGAGCACGACGGCCTGGACGCTGGGCTGGCAACGGAGCCCGCCGATCCAGCCGGCCAGGAAGCCGGTCGCGTCATCGCCGTCCACCGGGAAGCTCGTCACCGCGACCGTTTCGACCAGGTCGGCGCCTTCCATCAACACGCCGACCACCGGCGCGGCCGCATCGACTCCCTTGATGAACGGCGCGTCGTCCACGCCGAGGACGTGGAAGCGGGAGACCGGCGCCCCCACCACGTTCAGAGCCGCACGAACCCCGCGATCACCGGATCGGCGCGGAGCTCAGCCAGCGCGGCCTGGTCCGGCCGGACCGGCCGGTCGCGGCCGCACGCGACCAGGCACACGAAACCGAACGGCATCCCGCGCGTCGCGCGGAACTGGTGCCAGGTGAGCGGCGGCACCCGCACGAGATCGTGCGGTGCCAGGTCGATCACCTGATGGCCCACCAGCGCCTGACCCTGGCCGCGCAGCACCAGCACCGCGTGCACGTGCTGGTGCCGTTCGAGCGACGACCAGCCCCCGGGCTCGATCTCGAAGTACCGCAGCTCGCAGCCGAGTCCTTCTCCGTCGAAAAGCACTTGACGGGTGACGTCGCGGAAGTGCGTCCCGTCCGGCTTGTACGCGAGCACCGGGACCCCGTCCCAGCGGAACGGCTCGGTCTGGCGCAGATGCGTCCTGGTCACGTCTCCTCCGATGTTTCCCGCGCTGCCAGCGCGACCGCGTCCACCAGCGCCCGCGCCCGCTCGCCGACTCTTTCGCCCGCCTCGTACAGGCTCCCCCCGATGAGGAGCATACAGTCCCGGCCGTAGAACCGCACCAGCTCCGGCACGCGGTCAACCCGGATTCCGCCGGCGGGCACCGGCAACGTGGGACGCACCCGCCCGTGGGGACGGCGCATCGCGCTCGCGAGCGCGCGACAGGTGTCGAGCGAATAGGTGAACCGCCCGCCGCTGTGGGGAAAGATCACCGCGTCGGCACCGTACCAGCGGAAGAGCTTGCCGAGCAGCGCGACTTCCGTGATGCGGAGCGCGCCCCCGAACGCCGGGTGCGCCAGGATCGCCAGGCCGCCCGCTTCCGCCGCGAGCTGGTGCAGGAGCGGCAGGCCGACGAGCATCGGCGAGATCATCACGGCCCGGACGCCGGCCTCGCGGGCGAACCGGAGCTGCCGGAACACCCGCTCGGGGGTGCCGATGAGGTTGGGGACATAGAGGGCGGGTCGGCCGGTGTCGCGGACCGACGCGTCGACTGCCCGCACGCAGGCCTCGACCCGTCGCTCGAAGGGGCAGAACGGGTGATCGGCAAGGCCGTGGTCGTCCTTGACCAGGTCGAGCCCAGCCCCCGCGAACGTCCGGCAGAGTGCTGCGAGCGCCTCGGGCTCGAGCCCCATCGGCTTCAGCGCGGTCCCGACCAGCGGGCGGTCCACGACTCCGGTGAGGACACGCCATCCCTCCAGGCCCAGGCCCGGTCCGGGGAACGCGTCAAACGCCTGGTCCGGCAGCTCGACGTCCTCGAGCATCACGTCGGGCCGGAGCGACGAGTTACCGAAGAGCACGTTCAGCAGCTGCGCCGGGTCGAGCCCCGTGGTCGTGAGCGGCTG
>JBOHSY010000216.1:0-2420 GCA_050733355.1 Gemmatimonadales bacterium
TCTCATGCCAGTCGAGCCGCCCGATACGCGACCATCGGACGCGCCTGCGACGGCGGACACCGCAGGCGCGGCGGGGTCGGCGGCTGGTGGTCCGGGGCCGGGCACCGGACCGGGCACCGGCGGCGGGGCTGGCACCGGCACGGGACCCGGTGTGGGGCCGGGGGAGAGCGGCGAGCGCGGCCGCGGCCGTCCGCCGGAGCCACGCCAGCTCGTGATTCCACCGGCCGACTTCCCGAAGGAGCTGCGCGGGCGCCGGATCGAGGTCACGTTTTTCGTCGCCGCGGACGGGCGCGTGGAGCACATCGAGGTAGTCCCCGCCATCGCCCACGGCGGGTTCGCGCGGAAGTTCGACGAGACGATGCGCAACTACCGCTTCCGGCCCGCGCGCTCGGCGGCCGGCGCGCCGATCTCCGGTTCCACCACCATCATCGTCGCTTTCTGACCTCTCCATGACCGGTCTCTTCCAGCGGAAGCCGATCGCCGACCTCGTCGCGGAAACCGACCAGCCGTACGGGCTCAAGCGCGCGCTTGGCGCGGGCGACCTCGTCATGCTCTCCATCGGCGCCGTCATCGGCGCCGGTATCTTTTCGTCGATCGGGACCGCAGCCGCGGGCGAGGTGCTGCCCACCGGCGAGGTGGTGCGGTACGGTGCCGGCCCGGCGCTGGTGCTGTCGTTCGTACTGCTCGGCGCGGTCTGCGGGCTGGCGGCCCTCTGCTACGCGGAGCTGGCCGCGATGATCCCGCAGGCGGGCAGCGCGTACGCGTACTCCTACGCCACGCTCGGCGAGCTGCTGGCGTGGATCATCGGCTGGGACCTGATCCTCGAGTACGCCGTCGGCAACATCGCGGTCGCCATCGCGTGGAGCGGCTATTTCACCTCGCTGCTCGCCTCGTTCAGCCTCGACCTCCCCGCCCATCTGACCCACGGGTATCGCACGGCACTCCTGAGCAGCAATCCGGAGGTGCACGGGCTGCTGCAGACGGCGCCGCGGATCGCCGGCGTGCCGCTGCTGCTCAATCTGCCCGCCGCGGCGATCGTCCTGCTCATCACGGCGCTGCTCTACATCGGCGTGCGCGAGAGCGCGCGAGCGAACAACATCATGGTCGTGGTGAAGCTGCTCGTGCTGGGCCTGTTCATCGTCATCGGCGTAATGCACATCAATCCGGACAACTACACCCCGTTCGCGCCCAACGGGTGGCGCGGCATCCACCAGGGCGCTGCCATCGTCTTCTTCGCCTACATCGGCTTCTACGCGATCTCGACCGCCGCCGAGGAGACGCGGGACCCGCAGCGCAACATGCCGCGCGGCATCCTCGGGGGGCTTGCGATCTGCACCGTGATCTACGTCGTGGTGGGCGCGGTGGCGACCGGGCTGGTTCCCTATCAGCAGCTCAAGGCGGCCGATCCGCTGTCGCAGGCGCTCGAGGTCGCCGGGCTCGGCAAGGTGGGCGCCATCGTGGCACTCGGCGCAGTCGTCTCGCTGACCGCCGTGCTGCTCGTCTTTCAGTACGGTCAGCCGCGGATCTTCTTCGCGATGGCGCGCGACGGGCTGCTACCGGGGTGGGCGGCCAGGATCCATCCACGCTTCCGCACGCCGCACGTCACCACGGTGCTGACCGGGCTCTTCGTCGCGGGCGGCGCGCTCGTGGCCGACGAGAACGAGATCTACGACTTGACCAACATCGGCACGCTGGCGGCGTTCGCCATCGTGTGCATCGGCGTGCTGGTGCTGCGGATCCGCGAGCCCGGCCGCCCGCGGCCGTTCCGGGTGCCGTTCATCTGGCCCGTGGCGCTCATCGGGGCGGCGGCCTGCGTGTACATCATGGCGGGGCTCCCCACGCACGCGTGGGAGCGGTTCGGGCTGTGGCTGGCGCTCGGGCTCCTGCTGTACCTGGTCTACGGCTATCGAAAGAGCCGACTGCGGGCCAGATGAGCAGGAGAGCTTCCGCTCCTTTGCTCTTCTGCTCTTCAGTTCATCCCTGGCGCAGCATGTCCCGCCGGATGCGGCCCGCGGCCGCGAGCACGCGCGCGGGATAGCGCCGGCAGCGCGGCGTGGACGCCGAAGCCACGCATCCGTTGTAGCGCCGCAGCGCGACCCTCAGGTTGGAGCTGCGGCGCACGTCGCGCTTGAGGATGCGGGTGCCGTGACAGATGTTGGCGTCGAGCTCCCGCAGATTCTTCGAGGGGCAGCCCCAGCCGCCTGCGTGCAGCGGCATCACCTGCATCAGGCCCAGCGCGCCCGCGCTGCTCACCGCGGCCGTGTCCAACCGGCGGTTCTCCACCAGCAGCACGCCCGCCACCAGGCTGGGACTCAGCCGGAGGCGGCGCGACTCCCGCACGACGGCCTCGGCGATCCGGTCGGCGAGTTCCGGCGACGCGTTGCGGCGCACCAGGGCCCGCGCCAGCGGCGCGTGCGAGT
>JBOHSY010000217.1:0-7450 GCA_050733355.1 Gemmatimonadales bacterium
TTCGCCAGTTGCGTCGCGACCCGCCGGGCGACCCAGCCCTTGCCCGACCCGTCGATGCCCGACAGCCCGACCAGCAGCGCCCGCCGCGACGGCGTCGCAGCCCGCTGCGCGCGGAGTAGGGCGACCAGGTCGGCTTCGTCGATGTGCGCCAGGCTCATGGAGTGCTGGAACGCTGGCACCATTCGCTCCGTTCCCGCCCGCTCCCGCCTTCTCCCGCCCGCTCCCGCCCGCTCCCGCCCGCTTGACGCTCACGAGCACCGGCTGCCTGAGGAGCCCCTCATCCGTCACCTCCGTGTACTCGACCTCGCACTCGAGCTCGGGCTCCACCCACGTGGTACCCTTCTCCTTCGGCACCGGCCCCGTGCAGGGCGGTGTCTTCCGCGCCTTCGGGTCGAGCTGTTTCCGGAGCTCGCCGAGCTGCTGGTCGGAGAACCCGGTGCCGACGCGGCCCGCGTATACGAGCTCGCCATCCAGCTCGCGCGCAAGATGCAACGCGCCGACCCCGCCCCGCCTCCCCCTCGGCTCGGTGAACCCGACGACGGTGAACGGCTCGGTGCTCCGGGTGCGCATCTTGAGCCACGCGGACGACCGGCCGGCCCGGTAGGGCGAGTCCGCACGCTTGGCCATGATCCCCTCCAACCCCCTCGCCTGGACCTGGGCGAACAGCGCTTCGCCTTCGCGCTCGAAGTGGTCGAGATAGCGCACGATGCCGGCGGGCGGCAGCAGGCGGCGCAGGAGCGCCTTCCGCTCGGTGAGCGGCAGCGACCGGAGATCGTGACCCTCCGCCGCGAGCAGGTCGAACGCGAATAAGGTGACCGGCGTCTCGACGGTGGCGCGGTGAACGTCGATCGAGCGGGTGACCTTCGCGCGGCCCTGCAACCGCTGGAAGCTGGGCTTTCCCTCGGCGTCGAGCGCGACGACCTCGCCGTCCACGATCGCGCGGTCGAGCGGCAGCGCGCGCACGGCGCGCTCGATCTCGGGAAACGACGCCCCGCAATCGTTTCCGTTCCGGGTGAGCAGCCGCGCCTCGCCGCCCTCCTTGCCCGCCAGCACGCGATAACCGTCCAGCTTGAGCTCGAAGACCCAGCCCGGGCGCGTGAACGGCGCGTCGGCGGTCTCCGCGAGCATCAGCATGGCGGCATCGAGCTTGACGGCGCGGCGGGGCGCGCCGAGCCGCTCGGCGTCGGCCGCGATCGCGGCGGCCGACGTGCGACCTTCCTTCACCTCCTCCACCGTGAGCCCCGAGAGCACCGACTCCGCCGGCAGCTCGGCGGACGCGGCCACGTGCTCGTCACGCTCCTTGATCAGGAGCCACTCTTTGTCGCCCTTCTTGATCTTCACCAGCGTCCAACGACCGTGGAGCTTGAATCCGGCCAGATCGAAGAGCAGTTTCCCTTTGGCGAGGCCGTCGCGCGGATCGCCGATGGGCGTCCAGCGGCCGCGGTCCCAGACGATCACGCCGCCGGCGCCGTAGTTGCCGGCGGGGATGACGCCCTCGAAGTCGCCGTACTCGAGGGGATGGTCCTCCACCAGGATGGCGAGACGCTTGTCGGCGGGATTGGGCGACGGGCCCTTCGGCACCGCCCACGACCGCAGCACCCCGTCCATCTCGAGCCGGAGATCGTAGTGCAAACGGCGCGCGGCGTGCTTGTGGACCACGAAGAGCTGTCCGCCAGGCGCGGGCGCCCCCCCCGGCGGCTCGGGGGTGCGGTCGAGCTGCCGTTTGGCGCGGTAGCCGGCGAGGAAGTCGTCGGGAGGCGTAATCGGCTCAGCCGCTGAACGTGGTGGTCGCCGTGGAATCTGTGGCACTCCGAGACCGGCCAGATGTCTTATAATTGTCCCTGTGGGATCGCGCATCCACCTGCAACCTAGCCCGGCCCCTTATGCCTGCACGCTCCATCAGCTCCGCCACCATCTCGTTCGGGCTCGTCTCCGTGCCCGTGGACCTGTATTCGTCCAGCGAGTCGTCCGCCTCGGTCTCCTTCAACATGCTGCACAAGAGCTGCGGCACGCGGCTCAAGCAGCAGTACGTCTGTCCCAAGGACGACGTGGTCGTCGAGCGCGACGACACCGCCAAGGGCTACGAGTTCGCCAAGGGGCAGTACGTCATGTTCTCGCCCGAGGAGCTGAAGGCGCTGGATGAAAAGGCGACGAACACCATCGACATTTCCGAGTTCGTGCCGCTCGCGGAGGTAGACCGGATCTACGTCGACAAGACCTACTACCTCGGTCCCGACAAGGGCGGTGAGCGGGCGTACCGGTTGCTGGTCGAAGCGCTCAAGGAGACCGGCCGCGCTGCGTTGGGCCAGTACTCCGCGCGCGGGCGGCAGTACCTCGTGCTGGTGCGGCCGATGGACGGGCTCCTGGCCATGGAGCAGCTGCACTACGCCGACGAGATCCGGAGCGCCGCCGACGTGCCGCGCCCCGAGGTGGCCGTGAAGCCGGCGGAGCTCACCCTGGCGCGGCAGCTCATCGAGCAGACCGCCACCGACGAGTTCCATCCGGAGCGGTACCACGACACCGTGCGCGAGCGGGTGCTCGAGGCGATCCAGGCCAAGGTCGAGGGTCAGGAGATTACCGCCGAGCCGCAGGAAGCGCCACCGACCAAGATCATCGACCTCATGGAGGCGCTCAAGGCGAGCCTCGCCAAGCGCGGCGAGAGCCCGGCGGAACGGAAGCCGGCGCGGAGCGCGGACGCGAAGAAGACGACGGACGAGACGGAGCAGCCGGCGGCGGCAAGGAAGCGGAAGCGCGCGTAGCGAGGGAGAAGCGGGCGGGAGCAGTCGGGAGAGGGCGGGAGAGGCAGCGCGAGGCAGGCAGTGGGGGTCCGGAGGCCGCACTGTCGGGCGAGGGTTTAGACACGTTCCCGTTCCCGCCCGCTTCCGCCTTCTCCCGCCCTGGTCTCCCGATGAAGTCGTACACGACCACGGACGTCGCCCGCCTCCTGGGTCTTTCCGCCGGCCAGGTCCGATCGCTCGCCCGTGCGGGCGTGCTTCCCCCGACCGCGGTCCCCGCGGCGCGCTCCGCTTCTCGTTCCAGGATCTCGTCCTCCTCCGCACCGCGAAGGCGCTCCCCCGCGGCCGGAGCCTGAGCGAGCTGCGCATCACCGCCGAGGGCGACCGCGTGGTGGTGCGCGACGGGCAGGCCGCGTGGCAGCCGGACTCCGGGCAGCTGCTGCTCGACTTCACCGTGGCGGAGCTTGCCACCCGCGCGGCGCCGGTGGCCCGGCGGCTGGCGCGCGATGCCCGGCGCGCCGAGGAGGCTCGAGCTGAAGCCGTCGCACGCCGACGCTCGGCTCAACCTCGGGCGGCTGCTCCAGGAGGGCGGTCGGCCAGGGGAAGCGATCGCCCACTATCGCGAAGTCCTCGCGGCGGAGCCCGCGCACCCCGCGGCGGCCTTCAACCTCGGAACGGCGTTCGAGGACCTGAACCGTGTCACCGACGCGATCGCCGCGTACCGCGCGGCGCTGGGCGTTGACGCGACGTTCGCCGACGCCCACTTCAACCTCGCCCGCCTGTACGAGCGAACCGGGCGGCGGGCGGCGGGCGGCGGCGATCCGGCATTTTCGGGCGTACAGGGATCTTACGGAATGAAGCTATCCGCTATCCGCTATCCGCTCCATACGCGATCGTTCGGAGCATTGCGCAGGGGCCGAGCGGCAGGCGGGCGGATAGCGGATAGCGGATAGCGGATTGCGTACACATTCATGCACACCCACATCGGCACCAGCGGCTTCGCGTACAAGGAGTGGAAGGGCGGCTTCTACCCCGAGAAGATCGCGCCGGACGCGATGCTGCCGGCGTACGCGGCGAGGCTCGCGACCGTCGAGATCAACAACACGTTCTACCGGATGCCGAGGGAGAGCGTGCTGACGGGCTGGGCCTCGCAGGTGCCGGACGGCTTCCGGTTCGTGCTCAAGGCCTCGCAGCGCATCACGCACTTCGCCCGGCTGGGCGACGACGCCGGCGCGCTGGACTACTTCCTGCGCACCGCGAGCGTGCTCGGCCCGAAGCGCGGGCCTACGCTGTTTCAGCTCCCACCGAACATGCAGAAGGATCTGCCGCGCCTGCAGGCCTTTCTCGAGCGCCTGCCCCACCGCTGGCGCGCGGCTTTCGAGTTCCGCCACGCCTCCTGGTTCGACCCCGAGGTCTATACCGCGCTTCGCGCCAGCGACGCGGCGCTGGTGCACGCGGAAGATGACGATGGCGCCACCCCGCTCGAGCCGACCACCTCGTGGGGCTACCTGCGTCTCCGCCGCATGTCCTACACGCCCGGGGAGCTTGCCGAGCGGGCCGGCCGGATCCGGGCGCAGCCGTGGGAGGAGGCGTTCGTGTTCCTCAAGCACGAGGACGGCGCGCCCGCGGTCCCGGGCACCGGCCCCCTCGCCGCCGAGAGTCTGGCGGCCTTGTTTCGGGACTAGGCATCCGCCCTCCTGCTCGCGCCTGGTCCGACAGTCTGAGTCCAGGCACGACCTCGAACCTCGCGCGGGCGACGACCCGTCCCGCGTTCACCAACGGAAGACATACGTACCCACCGCAAGGTCGCCCGCCGAGAGCTCCGTCCCCGCGCGGCCGCTGAAGTTGCTCACGAGCTTGAACAGCTCGAATGCGGGGGGGCCGCCGCCGCAGATGACCTCCTCATTTCCGAGGTCCACCGGAGCGTGACCGGATAGCACGTGATATTGCGCGGTTCGCACGAGAATATCGTTTGTAGGACGCATTGATATCCTCATCGAGACTCTGATCGAACTCTCTCTTCGGGGAGGATGTGCCGCACACGCTGCCGCTCGTGAGCTGGAGCTCCTTGCCAGAAAAGTCACCCTTAGCAAAATCCGGCTCTCGATTCGACGGGTCAGCCAGCCCGTCGTGCGCGCGGCCGTGAAGGACGAACACTGCCAGCGCCGCCGCGCCCGCGGGGCCGAGCCGGGAGCTTGACGCGAACTTCATGGTTCACCTCCGATCCGCCGTTCCGGCGATGCTGCTGGGCGAGCTGGGCACAGGGGGCCCCCCGCAGAGGGCGGAAACCCCCGCCTACATTCCGAAACGAGAGGGTCTCGCGAACCCGGACATCCCTCCGAGCTCTGCCGATTCCACGAATCGGGGCGCCGCGCTGCACCCAGAGCAGTTTCTCCGCGTCCTCCGCGCCTCCGTGTGGGCCGCTGTTTCTCACCCAAGCCGGGCGACGGTATAATGGGGGGCATGATCGGCAAGCTCTTCCGCCGCCGGGGGATTCTGTCGGACCGCGAGCAGGAGCTCCGGGCGCGCGAGGCCGAGCTGCTGGACCGCCTCGCCACTGCGCTCGACCGGTTCGGGCCCGACGTGGCGACCGGGGACCTGGAGCGCTTCCGCGAGGTGCGCGAGCAGCTCGCCGGGCTCTTTCTGCTCGTGATCGCCGGCGAGTTCAACTCCGGCAAGTCCAGCTTCATCAACGCGCTGCTCGGCGAGCCGGTGCTGCCGGAAGGGGTCACCCCCACGACCGACCGCATCAACCTGCTCCGCCATGGGCCCGCGATCACCGAACAGCTACGCGAGGCCTACCTGCTCGAGCGCATGCACCCGGCCGAGGTGCTTCGCGAGCTCAACATCGTGGATACGCCGGGTACCAACGCGATCATCCGCCGGCACGAGGAGCTCACCCGCGACTTCGTGCCGCGCTCCGACCTCGTGCTCTTCGTCACCTCGGCGGATCGCCCGTTCACCGAGAGCGAGCGGGCGTTCCTCGAGCAGATCCGCGAGTGGGGCAAGAAAGTCGTGTTCGTGGTCAACAAGATCGACATCCTGCGGACGCCGCGGGAGCGGGAGGAGGTCGTGGCCTTCGTCCGCGACAACGCCGCGGCGCTGCTCGGCGAGCCGCCGGAGATTTTCCCGGTGTCTGCCCGCGAGGCCCAGACCGCGCGGGCCGGCGCAGGCGACGAAGCGCTCTGGGAGCGAAGCGGGTTCGCCGCGATGGAGCACTACCTGCTCCGCACGCTGGACCAGGAGGAGCGGATCCGTCTGAAGCTGCTCAGCCCGCTCAACGTCGGGCTCCGGCTGGCGCAACGGTACAAGGACGCCGCGTTCGAGCGGCTCAAGCTCCTGACCGACGACGTGGAGGCCATCGCCAACATCGACCGGCAGCTCGCGGCGTTCCACCAGGAGATGCTGCGGGACCTCGAGCCCCGGCTCGCGCGGCTAGATCTGCTCCTCGGCGGCATGGAAAACCGCGGCGTGGGATTCTTCGACGAGACCGTCCGGCTGGGCCGCATCAAGACGCTGCTCGACAGCGAAGGCGTGAAGCGCGCGTTTGCCCACGAGGTCGTGGGGGACACGCCGCAGGAGATCGAGGCGGAGGTCGGCCGGGTGATCGACTGGATCGTCGAGCGGAATCTCCGCGTATGGCAGGACATCCAGGCGTACGTCTCGCGGCAGGCCGCCCGGCATCGCGAGGGGATGATCGGCGACGTCGGCTCGAGCTTCGGCTACAACCGGCAAGCGCTGCTCGACTCGGTGGGCCGGGTCTCGCGGGAGGTCATCGGCAGCTACGACCGGGAGGGCGAGGCCCGGGCGATCGCGAATGACGTGCAGGGCACGTTCGCCACCGCGGCGCTCGCGGAGGCCGGCGCCGTGGGCATCGGCGCGCTCCTCGCGACGACCGTGACTGCGGCGGCATGGGACGTCACGGGCATCGTGCTCGCGGGTGCGCTCGCCATCGGCGGCTTCTATCTCATCCCCCGCCGGCGGCGCCAGGCGCAGGCGGCGTTCCGTGAGCGGGTGGCCGACCTGCGGACCCGCCTCAAGGACGGGCTCACTCGGCAGGCGCACCTGGAGATTGGCCAGGCCACCGAACGGGTGAACGAGGCGATCGCGCCGTACCGCCGCTTCGTCGAGACCCAGCAGGCGCAGCTCAACGAGGCGCGCGGCGAGCTGGTCGCGGCCGAAGACGGACTGCTCCGCCTCAGAACGGAGATCGAGCGGCGCTAGCCAAGCTCGCCGCCCTGCGAGCCTTTGGCCGCCTCCCCGATCTCCCGCACTGCCCGGCTCGCGCTCTGCCTCGCCTGGTCGCCGACCCGCTCGGCCGCATCCTGCACCACCGACTTGAGCTCGGGCGCCCGCTCCTTGACCTCGGCGCTGACGGTATCCTTCACCTCTCGCGCGGCGTCGGTGGCCGCTTCGCGCGCGCGGTCGAACGTCTCGCCCGCGCGCTCGGCGAGGCGGTCGCGGGCCGGGCCGAACACCGCGTCCTCCCGCCGAGTGCCCGGAAGCAGGAGACCGGCCGTCAGTCCCAGAATGGCGGCGCCCGCCACGAGCAGGAGCGGGTTCTCCTCCAGCGTACGCTCCACGCCGGTCCGCGCCCGGCGGCTCCGCTCCCTGGCACGCATGCCAAAGTCGGAGGCGCGTTCCCGGGCACTGCTGCCGAGCTGGTGCGCCCGCTGCCGCACCCGCCCGGCGGCCTCGCCCGCCCGCTCCTTGAC
>JBOHSY010000218.1:0-21363 GCA_050733355.1 Gemmatimonadales bacterium
CCGCCAACCCGGCCGCCGCCCGGCTGCTCGGCGGCGCGGCGGCGGCGGAGCTCATCGGCCGGGACGCGCGCGAGCTCATCCCCGTCGCACTCCACCCCGCCCTCGACCAGGCGACGGCCAAGCGCGCCCGCGCCGAGCGCATCGACCATCACCCGGGCTCGAATCGCTGGCTCGAGTGCCAGGCCTTTCCCGCCGCCGATGGCGGACTCCACGTGATGCTCCGCGACGTGACGGGGCGGCATGCGGCCCAGGAGGCGGTCGCCGCCAGCGAGCGCGAGCTCCGCCGCCTCGCCGAGTCCGGCATCGTCGGCATCCTCTACTGGGAGATCGGCGGCCGTATCACCGGTGCCAACGACCTCTTCCTCCGCACCATCGGCTACGGCCGGGACGACCTCGAGGCCGGCCGCATCGACTGGAAGGCGCTCACCCCGGCCGCGTACCACGCGACCGACGACGAGAAGGTGGCCGAGCTGCTCGCGCGCGGCATGCACGGCTCCTACGAGAAGGAGTACATGCGGAAGGACGGCACCCGCGTCCCCGTGCTCATCGCCTCGGCGTTCTTCCACGGCTCCGAGCAGCGCGGGATCAGCATCTGTGTGGACCTCACCGAGCGCCGCCTCGCCGAAGCCGAGCGGGACGCCGCGTGCGCCCTGTTCGACCGCTTCGTGGACTCGAGCCCGGTCGGCTTCGCGCTGTTCGACCGCGAGCTCCGCTGCATCCGCGCCAACCGCGCCGGCGCGAAAGGCGTGGGCCAGCCGCCCGAAGCGCTCGTCGGCCTTCGCATGCGCGACGTCATCCCCGGCATCGCCCGCCAGGTCGAGCCGCTCATGCGGCACGTGATCGACTCGGGCGAGTCGATCGACGACGTCGAGGTCACCGGCAAGACCCCGGGCGCCACTGGCCGCCGGGTCTGGATCACCAGCTACTTCCCGGTCCGCGACGGCGCCGGCGCGGTCGTGGGCGTGGGCTCCACCGCGATCGACGTGACCGACCGGCGCCGCACCGAGCAGGCGCTCCGCGAGTCGGAGCGCATGGCCGCCGTAGGCCAGCTCGCCGGCGGCGTCGCGCACGAGGTGAACAACGCGCTCCAGGGCGTGATCGGGTTCGCCGACTTCGCGCTCCGCGACGGCACGCTGACTCTCGGAACCCGTGACGACCTCGAGCAGATCCGCCGTTCCGCCGACCGCGCCGCTGCCATCACCCGCCAGCTCCTGGCCTTCGGCCGGCGGCAGGTGCGCGACCCCGTGCGGCTCGACATCGGCCAGCTCCTCGCCGAGTTCACCTCGATGCTGCGCCAGGCCCTGGGACCCGAGCGCGAGCTGCTGCTCGACCTCCCGGCCGGCGGCGAGCGCTCCGGCTGGCTCCTCGCCGACCGCGGCCAGCTCGAGCAGGTGCTCCTCAACCTCACGCTCAACGCGCGCGACGCGACGCCGGCCGGCAGCCAGGTCACCTGGCGGCTCCGGACCGAGGAGGTCGACGCAGCCGCGCTCCAGTCGCTCAGCCGCCCCGACCTCCAGCCCGGCCGTTACGTGCGGCTCGACATCGTCGACACCGGCGCCGGCATGGACGACGAGACCCGCGCCCGCGTCTTCGAGCCGTTCTTCACTACCAAGCCGGTCGGCAAGGGCACCGGACTCGGCCTCTCGGTCGCCTACGGCATCGTCCGCCAGAACGGGGGACACATCCAGGTCCGGAGCGCGGTGGGCCGCGGCACCACGGTGACGCTGCTCATCCCCGAGGTGCCCTCGCGCATGACCGTCCGCCGCCTGTCGGGACCCGCGCACCACCTGCGGGAGCTGCCGCCCGGCGCCCGCGTGCTCGCGGTGGACGACGACCCCGCGGTGCTCGCGCTCCTCGCCCGCATGCTCCGGACGCTCGGCTTCGAGGTCACGACTGCGACCAACGGACGCCAGGCGATCGCGGCGCTCGAGACCCGGGGATTTGACCTGGTCGTGACCGACGTCGTGATGCCGGAGATGGACGGGATGGCCGTGGCGCGCGCCGCCAAGCGGCGGGGCGACGTGCCGGTGCTGTTCGTGACCGGGTGCACTCCGGAGGAACTGGCGCATCGCGGGCTGGCCGGCGCCGGCGCGGTGATGCAGAAGCCGTTCACGCCGGACGACTTCACCCGCGCTATCGTCCCGCTGATGTCGAGGGCCGACCGCTGAAAGCGAAACGGGCCCCGAAGGGCCCGTTTGCGTTCGGTGTCGCGATGGAGCTGAGGGGGATCGAACCCCTGACCTCTGCAGTGCGATTGCAGCGCTCTCCCAGCTGAGCTACAGCCCCGGAAGCGCCGTAAACTACCGAGCGGTCAGAGGATAGTCAACTTTGCGTCTCATGCCGATGCGATCGCTGCTCCTGCTGCTCCTCCTCGCCGCGTGCGGCGGCGGTGATCGGACCCCCGACGCGTCCGACGCCGACACCGACGCCGCATGGGGCGACGCTCAGCGGCCCGCGCCCAACATGCACCCCGCCCCGATCCCCTCCGACCCGTCGTCGGCGCCGCTCACCCCGGACGACATCGGGCGCTGGGAGAAGGGGATGCAGGGCGAGCTGGAGGCGGTGCAGGCCGCCGCGGCGAAGATGAAGTCGGCCAGGACCGGCGAGGACAGCCTGAGCGCGATGATGGGCGTGCAGGAGATGAATACGCTCGAGGCGGGCGCCAAGGCGGCGGGTGTGGACCTCAACCGCTACAGGATCATCCGGAGCAACCTGTCGGAGGCGGTGAAGCATTTCACGCCGCCCGAGATGGAGGGGATGGATACGACCAAGATGCCGGAGAAGCTGCGGGCCGAGTTCCGCACCATGCGGGAGAATCAGCTCGAGCAGCTCAGCGCCATGGTGCCGGAAGCGGTGCAGAAGGCGCTCGAGCCGCGGGCGCTGGAGCTGCGGAAGAAGAACCTCGCGCTGGCCGAAGCGCGGATCAAGGGCGCGGGCAGGTAACAGCGCCGTTCGCCGAGGTCCCCCTCGGCGCCCCAGCCTACGCGCCGGGACGGATCCTCAGCAGCCGCCCATTCCCTTCATCCGTGACCACGTACACCAGGCCGTCCGGCCCCTGCTGCACGTCGCGAATCCGCGCGCCGAGCTGGCCGCGGTAGCGCTCCTCCTTCGTCACCCTCCCGCCCTCGAGCACGAGCCGCACCAGCCCGCCCGGCTGCATCGACCCGATCAACAGGTTGCCCTTCCACTCCGGAAACGCGTCGCCGGTGTAGAAGAGCAGCCCCGACGGCGCGATCACCGGATCCCAGTAGTACACCGGCTGCTCCATCCCCTCCTTCGCGGTGATGCCCTCGCCGATCCTTCCGCCCGAGTACTCGACCCCGTACGTGATCACCGGCCAGCCGTAGTTCTTCCCCGCGTCCGGATGATTCAGCTCGTCCCCGCCGCGGGCCCCGTGCTCGACGGTCCAGAGCTGCCCGGTCCCGGGGTGGAGCGCCGCGGCCTGCACGCTCCGGTGGCCGACCGACCAGATCTCGGGTCGAGCGCCCTCCCGGCCGACGAATGGATTGTCCTGGGGGATCGATCCGTCCGGATTGATCCGCACGATCTTGCCGATGAGCGTCGAGAGATTCTGCACCAGCGGGCGCTGGTCCTGCCGGTCGCCCTGGGTGACGAACAGCTTGCCGTCCCGGTCGAACACGAGCCGGGATCCGAAGTGATTTCCGTGACCCGTCTTGGGCTGCTGGCGGTAGATGACCTGCACGTTCTCGAGCCCGCGCTCGCCCAGGCGGGCGCGCGCGGCGGCGGTGCCGGCGCCGCCGTTGCCCGGCTCCGAGAACGAGAGATAGACGAATCGGTTCTGGGAGAACTGCGGATCGATCGCGACGTCGAGCAGCCCGCCCTGCCCCTCCGCCCGCACCTTCGGCACACCCGCGAGCGGCGGCGACAGCTTCCCGCTCTGGTCCACGATCCGGAGCCGCCCCGGCCGCTCGGTGACGAGGATGCGACCGTCGGGCAGGAACGCGAGCGCCCAGGGGTGCTCCAGCCCGCGCGCAACGGTCTCCACCCGGAACGCACCGTCGATCGAGGATGGCGTCGGCGAGCGCGGCGCGCCGCCGTCCTGCCCGCTGGCGGGCGGCGCTGTGCAGGCCGAGAGGCAGAGCGCGGCGACGAAGGTGGCATTGCCGCGTAGGCTGGGGGACATCGGGTGGCTCCTGGATGCAAGCATGGCTCGGGCATAAGCCTATTCTCGCCATGCAGCAAACCGCAACCGGCCGAACTGCCGAACGAATCGCCGGGCCGCCCTGAAGGACGGCCCGGCGTTCGAAGCCGGGGCGGATGAAGGCTACGGACGCCCGCTCGGGTGATCCGGGCGTTGCGGCGGCGTGGGCCGCTGCCCGCCGCCGGCGTTCCCCGGGACCGGCGGCGGCGCGCCGCCCGCGGTCTGGATCGAGACCGGCGGACCGGCCCCGTCCGGCCGCTTGGTGTCGGCGAGGCCTTGTCCCGTGAGCTCGGGCCGATGGGCCTGCCCCGCGCCGGCCTGCTCCGGAAGCTCCTGGAGCTCGTTGTCGGTCGCGCGGGCCTCGAGCCGCGCGAGCACCCGCTGGAGCGCCTCGTCGGAGGGGAGGCCGCGATCGGCGAGGCTCGTGATCACCGCCAGCGGCACCGCGAGCGAGCGGCCCGACGGCGCCGACTTGGCCAGCTCGCTGATCTCTCCGCCGTCCACGCCCTTCCGCAGCGCCGTGCCCGCCGCGTTCACCTCATCCGCGGTCGGCTCGGGACGCCCGCCCCGCTCGAGCGCGGCCTTGCCCCGCGCCATCGCCAACCGCTGCTCGGCCACAGCGCGCTCGATGTCGGCCGGCGCCGCGCCCTTGGCAGCTGCCTCCAGCGCACGATGCTCCAGCGCCGCAGCGGGAAGCTCGCGCGCCCTCGCGTCGGCGATGTGCTGGAGTACTTTCTCCGCCACCTCGGGCGGGAGCACCTCGGTCAGCCGGCTCGATGGATCGTGGGCTGGCGTCTGTGCCGCGACCCCCGACGCCACGAGCGCTCCAGCAATGGCCAGTGCAAATGTTCGCATGTCATGCTCCCATCAGGAGTTCACGTAAGGAGACCCCCGCACTCCCGCGGCGGTCACTCGATCCGGAGAATCCCGACCACCCCGAAGTCGTCCTCCAGCGCGGTCACGCCCGGCGGCACGGCCCACGCACCCCCGTCGATCCGCACGTTCATGCGATAGGTCCCGGGTGCCACCGTCAGCGTCGCCGTCCAGTCCGAGCCGCCGCTACGTCGCAGAGCCACCGGTTTCCAGTCGGTGAACTCGCCCATGAGCTCCACTCGTCGGGCCTGCGGCGCCTGCAAGCGCAGCACCCGCCGGTTGCCCGCGACCGTGCGCACCTCGAACGCCGGCACCACCGATCGCGGCAGCGTCAGCGGAAGCCGTCTCAGCCGCTCCGACACGGGCTCGGCCTCGGCGGGCCGCCGGGTCGCCACCCGGATACCGAGAGTGACATAGCTGCCGCCGGGGAATCCCTGGCCGTAGTCGGCGAGGTATGAGCCGCCGCCGCCCACGATCGCCAGGTGCGGGCTCAACCACACGGCAGCACTGGCGCCGCCCCACGCGTCGGTGCTCAAGCCCTCGGGCTCCCGCCAATGGCGCAGCCCTGCGAACGCCGCCAGTTCCACGCTGCCGCGCACCAGCCGGACCGTGGCGTCCCCATCTACGAAGCGCAGGCTGTCCCCGATCCACGTCGGCATCGCGCTCACGACCAGAGTGAACGGCGCCGCGCGCACCCATGCGCCGACGTCGCCGAGCCGGGTCGACTGCCGGCGCACCGAGTTCCAGGCGGTGCCCAGCTGGCCGCCGGCCCAGACGCCAGCCGCGCCGCGTGTCCAATGAAGCCGTGCTCGCCCCCGCAGCGCGCTGGTGCTGGTGCCGTCATCGTGCGTGCTTCCGCTCGCGAGCCCGCCGCCCTCGAGCTGAAACCCCGAGAAGCGGCTGCTGAAGAGCGCGCCGGACGCTGTGCCTTGCAGGCTCCAGTCAGCCTCGAGCTGGGAAAACGCTCCCGTGGCGGCGAACCAGGCGAGTGGACGGGTCACCTGGAGCGTGGGGGACACGCTGAGCGCCGAAGCCCCCGGGACCCCGCTGTAGGCCACGCGCGTACCGGCGCCATCGATCCACGCGGAGGCCTGCGCGGCGGATCGAGGCGGACTCGCGAGAAAAACAATGGCGATCGGAAGCGCGCGCGCGGCGGAGCTGATCACGGGCGCGGCTTTCCCGGATGGGTCGGCCGGCGCGGAGCGCCGAGCGCCCCCGCCCGCGCGGTGGCGGCGAGCCCGGGTGGGACGCCCACCCCGACGTCCCGCAGCACGTGCCGAGCGAGTCCGGTGAACTCGCCGTCCGGCGCGCCGCGCGACGCGAGCTGACGGATGGCCGCTACCGCCGTATCCACCGGCACCCCGTGCACGACCAGATCGGCGAGGACACCCAGGGGCGCGGTGAGATCCTTCCGCGCCCCACGGAGCCGCTCCAGCGCGCCGGCATCGACACCCGCGCGCACGGCGGTCGCGCCCGCGGCGAGCTCGGACCCTCCCGCGTCGGGGCCGAGCGCCCGGCGTGCGGTCGCAAGATCACGCAGCAGCGAGCGAAGCGCGAGCACGATCCGCTCGTTACCGGCGCGCTTGGCCACGCCTTCGAGCGCCTTCGCCACCAGCGGCTCGGTCGGGAGATTCGCCACCCGCGCAGAGTCGAGAACGCCTTGCACTGCGGTCAGCGCAGGCGGATCGAGCCGGCCGACCAGCCTGGAGTCCTGGCCCGCGAGCCGCCCCGCGGCGGCCGCTGTCCAGACCAGGGCGAGCAGCATCGGTCGCCGGCGACACATCATGAGCTCCTCGTCCCCACCGTGACCACCGAATTGGCCGGCCCGTATTCGTTTTCGGCCCCGCGCGGCGCCGCCGGATCGGGTCGCCACTCGCGACCGTCGATCAGAAATCCGTATTCGTGCCGCCCCGGAGCGAGCGCCACGTCCACGACCCACACGCCCGCGCGGCCGGCGCGTCGGAGAGGGGTCGCGGCCGGATCCCAGTTGTTGAAGTCACCGATCAGCGCGACATTGTTCGCGCCCGGCGCCGCGAGCACGAAGCGCACGACTTCGATCCGCGCCGTCCGTTCGACGTCGCGAAGACGGGGCGCGACAGCCGTGCCCACGATCAGCGCAGCAACCGCCGCGGCCGCTCCGAGCACCCCCAGCGGCGAGACGGCGACCGGGCGAGCACGGGTGAGCCAACGAAGCGCCGCGGGCCCGAGCGATAACCGCGGCTGCTTGATCGCGGCCATGACGCGAGCGTCGAAGTCCGGTCGTACCGCTCCGCTGCCGCGGAGCGCGGCTGCTACCCGGTCGATCAGTTCGTCATTGGCATCGTCAGACATGCTCCCACTCTTTCAGCAACACCCGAAGGCGATCACATGCGCGCTTGACGCGCATCTTGAGCGCCGATTCCCCCACGCCCGTCACCGCGGTCATCTCCGCGTAGCCCAACCCATGGACATGCCGGAGCAGAAACGCCTCCCGCTGATCGGGCTCGAGCCGCTGGGCCGCGCGGTCGACCTCGTCGAGCCATTCAGCGGCCGGCGTCGCGTTTCGCGCCGCCGCGCGCGCGATCGCCCTTTCATCCGTGACGACCGTGCGTACCCGGCGCGTCCGGCGAGCCCCGGCGGTTCTGCAGCGGTTCACCACGATCCTGAAGAGCCAGGCGTCGAACCGATCCGGCTCGGCGCACCGTGGCAGCGCCCGGTAAGCCCGGACGAACGCATCCTGCAACACGTCCTCGGCCTCATCCGAATCGCCCAACATGTGGGTCGCGTACCGCACCATGCGGTCGCGGTAACGGGCGACGAGCGTGGCAAAGGCGTCGACCTCTCCGGCCAGCACCTGGCGCACGATCTCGCCGTCGGACGGCTCGGGCAGGGGCACGCTGAAAGACCCTCGCGGCGTGGAATCGGTCACCTGGGCAGTGATGCGGATCTGGCGGGATCATGCAATCGGCGCGCCTTATCGGGCGATCCTCCCGCGCCCGATCATACACCGTAACCCGCTGGCACGAATAGAGATGACGTTTTGAAGGGCGGGGGCTTGCTGCGGAATCAACCCCGGCGTCGTGGCGCGACGCGTTCCGGCCCGGGGTTCTGCGAGATCCCTACTCGAGCGCTCCGCCGTCAGGTAGAAAGAACCCGACGGGAGGCTCTCCCGGGGTGGGGTGGTCGACCACGAACAGAGTAGTGACCTGTCGATCCGCGAACGTGGTCGGGCTCGACGCGATCAGGGGCGTCTTGGTGCCCGTGGTGGTCAGCCGCACCTGGAGCGTCGCCGTGCCGATCACCTGGTAGTCGGTCACTTCGCGCGGGTCGATGCCGGTTACGAGCGGCGTCGCGGCATTGAGGTCGGCGTCCGGAGCGGTGACGTACAGGTCCAGCGCCGCCGTGGTCTCACCCGCGTGCAGCACCCGGAGGCTGACGTTGCCGGCCGCCGGCGGGCCGCCTTCGGTAGCGGTGACCGCGGCGACGTTTCCCTCCGGGCCGGTGATCACCACGGTGTGGAACTGCCCGGCGGTGATGGTGGCCGACGTGGCGAGGAATGTCAGGATCGGGTTGCCGTCGTCGTCCGGCAAACTCTGCATCCCGATCGCTAACGTGCCGGCGGAGACGGTGAGGTAGTTCGTGGGCTGACCGTAGTCGAGCCGGGCCGCGCGGACCCCCGCGAGCAGGAAATCGGCCTGACCGCCCGGGGCCGAGCTGGCGTGCAGGAGCCGGAGCTTGGCGTCGCGGGTCGGGTCGAACGGATTCACGTCGGTCCCGCCGCAGCCGGCAAGTAGCGGCAAGGCGAGCGCAGCCGCCGAGAGCCGGCGGAAGACCTGGGTCTGCATGAGTCCCTTTTCCGGGTAGGATTCCCGAATGATAAGTGACGAACTTGTAGCCGCTTCCCGCACCGCCGGCCAGTGACCGACGACCTGACAGCTTGAACCGAACAGCTTGAACCGAACAGCTTGCACCGCAGAGAACACAGAGAACCACTTGTTGTTGCGGTCGCATGCCCAGGCATCCCCATCCTCGGAAATGAGACCACATCAAATGCTGTTTTCCGGGTTGGCTGTGTCCTCTGTGGTTCAGGCTGTTTACGATGCCAGTTGGCGATCGTGCACCCGACGCAGCAGCACCAGCGCCGTGATCGCTCCGAGCAGAGCCAGGAACATGTCCCACTGCGTGTCCCACGGATCGCCCTGGGTGCCGAGGAACGACTCGGCGGCCTCGCCGCTCGCGGCTGCGGTCCACCACTCGATCAGCTCGTAAAAGGCGCTGAACGCGAGGCAGATCGACACCACCACGAAGCTGAGCCATCGGCTTCCCCGGAGCGGCGAGCGGCGCCCGAGAATCTCCCGCGCCAGGATCGCCGGGACGAACCCCTGCGCGAAGTGTCCCAGCCGGTCGTAGTGGTTGCGCTCGAAGCCGAGCAGGTCCTGTACCCAGAAGCCGGCCGGCACCTGGGCATAGGTGTACTTCCCGCCGACCATCAGGATGACCGCGTGGATCGTGAGGAGGACGTAGAGGAGCGGGGTGAGCGGGAAGCGGCGGTGGGTCGCGATGACGCTCGGCAGTCCGATCAGCACCGGCGCCACCTCGAGGAGCCAGGTGAAGCGGTCGTGCGGCCCGATGCCCGACCATACCAGAACGGTCAGCACGATCGCGAGCAGGCTCCACTCGCAGGCGGCCGGCGTGCGATCACCCATTCGGGAGCTGCCGCGGACGGTGGTCGCTCACTCGGCTGGTTGCCCGCCCGCGGCTGACTGCACCTGCAGCCCGGTGCTGTGCGCCGCGAATGACAGGATGTCGGCAACCTCGGCGATCGCCCGATCCTTCGGCTGGTACCCATGGCTGCCCACCGTCTCCACGCGGACCAGGATGGGCTTGCGGCAGCCCTGGGCCGCCTGCAGCGCCGAGGCGAACTTGTACGTGTGGCTCGGCACCACCCGGTCATCGTAGTCCGCGGTCGTGAGCAGCGTCGGCGGGTAACAGGTGCCGGGACGAACGTTGTGGAGCGGCGAGTACTCGAGCAGGTATCCCACCGCGGTCGAGTCGTCCGACGACCCGTACTCGTCCACCCAGAACGCCCCCGCGGTGAACTTCTGATATCGCAGCATGTCGTGCACGCCGACCGCGGGCAGTGCCGCGCCGAGCACCTCCGGACGTTGCGTCATGATCGCGCCGACCAGCAGCCCGCCATTCGATCCTCCCTCCATCGCGATCTTCCCCGGCCGGGTGTACCCCGCGGCAACGAGATGCTCGGCCGCGGCAATGAAATCGTCGAAGACGTTCTGCTTCCGCTCCCGCATCCCCGCCTGGTGCCATGCCTCGCCGTATTCGCTTCCACCCCGGATGTTGGCGAGCGCGTAGATGCCCCCGGCCTCGAGCCAGGCCGCCGCGGTGATCCTGAAGCGCGGAGGATTGCTGTACTGAAAGCCGCCATACCCGTGCAGCAGCACCGAGTGGCTGCCGTCAAGCGCGAGTCCGCGCCGCATGGTGATGAACATCGGGATCCGACTGCCGTCCTTCGAGGTGCAGAACACCTGCCGGGTCTCGTACCGCTTCGGCGAGAGCGGCGAGTTCGCAACCACGAACGGTCGCGTCTGCCCGCTGCGCACGTCCACGCGGAAGATTCCGGGCGGCTGGAGCGGCGACGTGAACTCGTAGAAGAGTTCGGGCGAGTCGGCGCGAGCGGCGATCCCCAGCACGGCACCCACATCCGGCAGTGTGAGTGTCTGCTGGTGCTTCCCGTCGACACGGTAGACGTCGAGCCGGCTCCGCACGTCCACCAGCCGGTGCACCACGATCCGCCCGCCGGCGATCGTGGCGCTCTCGATGGGGTGCTCGCCGGCGGGCACGACCTCGCGCCATCGCGCCCGCGCCGTGTCGGGGAGCGTGATGGCGACGATCCGCCGGTTCGGGGCGTTCAGGTCGGTGCGCAGAAAGAGCGTGTCTCCGATCGTGCCCACGGGGACGAAGTCGGCGTCGTCCTCATCGATGAGCTTGAGCATCGGCGCGGCGATCCGGGGCCGTCGTGGATCGCGCAGATCGAGGATGTAGAGCCGGTTCCGCCCCACTCGATCGCCGACGTAAGCGCCCAGGTAGCGCCCGTCGTCCGAGACGAACGGAAAGTGAATCCAGGTCGGGTGCTCGCGGTCCTCGTAGATCAGCCGGTCCTCCCGCTGGGGCGTCCCGAGCACGTGGTAGTAGATGCGGTGATATTCTCCCGCCTCGCTGAGCTCCCTGCCGGCCTCCGGGTCGGGGTAGCGCGCATAGAAGAAGCCCCGGCCGTCGTGGGTCCATTGCGCCGAGCTGAACTTCACGTTGCGTACGGTGTCGGATGGCGCGCGGTCCGAGTCGGTATCGCGCACGTACCACGTCTGGAGGTCGGAGCCACCCTCCGACAGCCCGTACGCCACGCGGCGGCCGTCGGCTGAGGGCTCGTAGTTCATCAAGGCAATCGACCCCTCTTCGGACAGCCGGTTGGGGTCCAGCACCGTTCGATCCTGCCGCCTGCCCACCGCCCGCACATAGAGCACGGACTGCCGCTGAAGGCCGCTGTTCTTCCGGTAGAAGAGCCGCTCGCCGGCCCGCTCGGGCAGATCGGCCTCGGGAAAATCCCACAGCGCCGTCAGACGCCGGCGGAACCACTCTCCCGAGGGCAGGCTGTCGAGGTAGCCGCGGGTGAGCGCGTTTTGTGCCTCCACCCATGCGTGCGTCTCGGGGCTGTCGAGGGTCTCGAGCCAGCGGTACGGGTCCGGCACCCGTCTGCCGAAGTAGGTATCGACGACGGAGTCGCGCCGAACCACCGGATAGGAGATCGACTGTGCTCCGGCCCGGAGCGGCAGGACCCAGAACGCGGCGCTGAACAGAATGGCGTAGCGGTACCTCATGCCTCCTCCATGCTAGTCCGCGAAGGGGACGTCTATGCTCAGCCCGTCGCGACCGATCAGCGTCTCGGGAAAGACCGCCTTCGCCTCCGCGAGCAGCTCGGGCGCGTCGCGGGTGTAGCGCGGGCTCACGTGCGTGAGCACCAGGCGGCGGACGCCGGCCTGCCGCGCGACCTCCGCCGCCTGCGCGGCCGTCGAGTGACCGGTCTCGATCGCGCGCTCACGCTCCTCCTCCCCGAAGGTCGCCTCGTGCACCAGGAGGTCGGCGCCGGCCGCGGCCGCGACGACCGTCGCGCAGGGCCGGGTGTCCCCGGTGTACACGAATTTCCTTCCGCGCCTCGGCTCGCCCACCAGGTCCGCCGGCGTGATGCGGCGGCCGTCGGGCAGCTCGATCGTCTCGCCCTTGTGGATCCGTCCCCAGAGCGGGCCCTCCGGGATCCCCAGCTCCCGCGCGCGCTCGGGATTGAACCGGCCGAGCCGGGTGTGCTCGACGAGTACGTAGCCGATGGTGTCGGCCCGGTGGTCGGTCTCGAACGGCACGATGTCGTAGTCGCCGCGCTGGAGCGTCTGCCCGGCCGCCACCTCGACGATCTCCACGTCGAACCGGTTCCGCTCGATGCCCAGCCCCGCCGCCGCGCCGAGGATGCGCTGCGCGCCGCGCGGGCCGTAGAGCGTCACCGGCGCCGCGCGGTCCTGGAGCCCCATCGTCCGCAGCAGCCCGGTGACGCCCAGCAGGTGGTCGGCGTGGTAGTGGGTGAAGAAGATCTCCCGGAACGCGAAGCTCACCCCGTAACGCATCATCTGGCGCTGAGTGCCTTCGCCGCAGTCGAACAGGATCGTCTCGCCCTCGCGCTCGACCGCGAGCGCCGCGACGTTGCGATCCACGCTGGGAACGGCCGCGCCGGTGCCGAGCAGGGTGACCGTGAGCATGCGAAAAGGTAGCGGTGAGCGGTGAGAAGTGAGAGGTGAGAGGTGAGAGGTGAGAGGTGAGCGGTGAGAGGGGCGATCGCGAGCTGAGGGACGCCGTCTCACCTCTCACCGCTTACGTCTCACCTCTCCACCTCCTCTACCGCTTCCTCCAGCTCACGCACCACCCTGCCGAGCTCGCGGACCAGCGGTCCCCGTCGCCCGCGACCCTTGAGCACCGTCACCAGCTCGGCGTAGTACCAGAGCTGATCCTTCTTGCCCGCGTTGAACCGGCGCCAGAGCCGCTCGCCGAGATGGCGGTAATCGTGCAGCACCGTGCGCGCGTTGTGCAGCTTGTCGGCGGCGGCCACTCGGCGTACGTCGGCCGGCGCCGTCGCGAGATGCTTGAGGTACGCGAGCTTCCGCTTGCGCCAGGGCGGCTTGGGGTGCTCGTCGGCGTCGGTGCAGCCGAGCACGATGCGAAGCACGCGGTCGCCGAAGAGCGTGCGGATTTCCTCGATGGTGATTCCGTCGCGCGGATGGTCCTCGACGGCGTCGTGCAGCAGCGCCGCGACGGCTTCGTCCTCGCTGCCGCCGTCCTCGAGCACGAGGGCCGCCACCGACATCAGGTGCGCGATGTAGGGCGTCGGACTTCCCTTGCGGAACTGGGTCGCGTGCAGGTTGCTCGCGTACGTGAACGCCTGCTGGAAGCGCGCCGTAAGCAGCGGGCGCGGGGCGATGTTGGGCATGCGGTCGACTATACAGCCCCGGGAAAGACGGGAGAAGTACGGGCGTGTGAGGTGCGTCACTGGTTCCTGGGCCACGCCCGGTTATATTGCCCGGCTCGATGGGATGCGGCGGTGGTCGAGAGCCGCATGCCAACCCCCCAACCGCATGCCGGAGTTGATGATGGGTAAGCTGAGAAACGCTGGACTCGTGGCCGCCGCGTTGGTGCTCGCCGGCACGGGAACACTCGCGGCGCAGGACACGAGCTACACCCGGATACCGGTGGAGGCGGACACGTCCGCCGACACTGCGCCCCTCGCCGATACCGCGGTGTCCGATACCGCGGTGTCCGATACCGCGATCTCCGACAGCGCGGTCACCGATACCGTTGTCGATACGCTGACGCCCGACGCAGCACCCGCCGAGACGCCCCCCGAGGTACCGGGCGAGGCCAAGGAGGAAGGCCACGAGGGCCACAAGGCGTGGGATGAAGGCAAGAAGACCGGCTGGGACGAGGATGCGAAGCGCGACGAGGACAGCGCCGCCGTCGACGAAGCGCAGACGCTGCCGGACAGCACGAAGCCCTGAAGCGGGCAACGAATAGAGATGTGAGAGAGGGGCCCCGGAACTTCGGGGCCCCTCTCGTCAGGTCTGTCCACTGGCGAGCGAGGCGACGCCGTCGCTCGCTAGAACACCCTTACCGTGACCCCGATCTTGCCGGGATTCTTCTGCAGCTCGTCGAGAAGCCCCTTCAAGCCGGCCGACACGTCGCGCAGATCGTAGTACAGCCCGCTGTCCGTCGCGAACTTCCCGATCGTGCCGCGCCCCTGGTTCACGCCGAGCAGCACCGTGTCGAGCCGGGCGCTGGTGGCTGCGAGCTGCGTCGTCATCGCGTTCAGGCTCTGCGTCAGCGAGTCGGTGCGGGTCAGCGCGGCGTTCAACCCCGGGTTCGCGAGCGTGCTGTCGAGCCGGCCGCTCAGGCTCTGGAGCGACGTCATCGTGCGGGTGAGCTCCGCCGTCGGCCCGCTGTTCGCGTTGCCGTACACCCGCATCGTCCGCTCCGCCGCCCGGAGCGTCGCCTGGAGCGCCGTCATCGTCTCGCGCAGCTCGTCCGCCGTCTCCTTGTTGGCGAACTCCTGGAGCCCGATCAGCACGCTGTCCGCCCGATCGCCCAGCTCCTCGGCCCGGTCGCCGAACCCGCTCTTGGTGCGGCCGAGGATCACCTGCCCCTCGGGCAGCGGCTGCTGCGCCTTCCCCGGATCGAAATCGACCACGAAGTCGCCCACCAGGTTCGACGACAGCACGAGGGCGGACGCATCGATCCTGGGCCGGATCCTGGGCGGCAGGCTCACCTTCACCAGCACCTTACCCACCTCCTGGAGCGTGATCTCCTCCACCCGCCCCACCTGCACGCCGGAGACCGTGACGGGCGACGCGCGTTTGAGCCCGGCGACGTTGGGGAACTGGATTCGGTACGCGTCCCGGTTGCCGATCGAGCGCCCGCTCAGCCACATCGTGCCGAGCACGAAGATCGCGATCGCGATGATCACGAGCGTGCCGACGACGGCTTCCTTGCCGAAACGCAGATCCATGCTCAGGCCGCGAAAGAGGGGTTGTCGAAGTCGCGCTCGAGAAACTCCTGCACCTGCGGGTGGCGCGACGCGCGGAACTCGTCGGGCGTCCCCTGCATGACGATCTTCCCGCCGGTGAGCAGCGCGATCCGGTTCGCCACCCGGAAGGCGCCGCGCACGTCGTGCGTCACCATCACCCCGGTCACGCCCAGCTCCGCGGCGAGCCGCTGCACCAATCCGTCGATGATGTCGGCGTTCACCGGGTCGAGCCCCGAGGTGGGCTCGTCGTACAGGAGGTATTTCGGCTGGCCCGCGATCGCACGCGCGATCCCCACGCGCTTCCGCATCCCGCCCGAGAGCTCGGCGGGAAACTTGTGCAGCACCATGTCGGGCTGGAGGTTCACGAGCTGGAGGCACTGCCGCACCCGCTCGTGCACGTAATCCATATCGTTGTACTTGTCCTCGTCGGTGATCCCCAACCGGATGTTCTCCTCCACGTCCATCGAATCGAACAGGGCGCCGTTCTGGAAGACGTAGCCGATGTGCGACCGGAGCTCCGCCAGCGCATCGCGCTTGAGACGGACGACGTCCTTGTCGTCCACGATCACCGTGCCCGAATCGGGCCGGATCAGACCGATGATGTGCTTGAGCAGCACGCTCTTCCCGGTGCCGGAAGGCCCGAGGAGCGCCACCGTCTCGCCCTCCTCGACCTCGAAGTCCACGCCGTCCAGGACCACCTGGGCGCCGAACCGCTTCTTCACCCCGCGCAACTGGATCATTGGTTGAGCAGGAGACGGGTGAGGAGCATGTCGAGGAAGAGAATGAGGACCGAGCTGATCACGACGGCGCCGGTGGTCGAGCGGCCGACGCCCTGGGCGCCCTGCTGGGTGCTGAACCCCATGTAGCAGGAGATCAGCGTGATGGAGCCGGCGAAGGCGATCGACTTGATCACCGAGTACCAGGCGTCCCACGGACGCCAGTACGACTGTGCGCCGTAGATGAAGTCGGCGTCGGTGACCGGCAGCACGAGGCGCACCGACCACCACCCCGCCGCGATCCCCGCAAGGTTGGCGATGATCGTGAGCACCGGGATCATGATGAGTCCGGCCACGACCCTCGGCACGACCAGGTGCGACGCCGGTGACCGGCCCAGGCTCTCCAGCGCGTCGATCTGCTCCGTGACCCGCATTGTGCCGAGCTCGGCGGCGTACCGCGCGCCGATCCGGCCGGCGAGGATCAGCGCGGTGAGCACCGGGCCGAGCTCGAGCACGATCGACGAGACCACCAGCGTTCCGACGACGTAGTAGGGGATGCTGCCGGTGAACTGATAGCCGGTCTGGAGCGCCGTCACCGCGCCCGCGAACGACGAGATCAGGAGCACGATCAACAGGCTCCCCACCCCGATGTTCCAGGCCTCGGTGATCATCCGGGGCCACCAGATCTTCACCTCGCGGAGGTCGCGGATCGCCTCGAGCGCGAAGTAGCTCAGCCGCCCGACGTGCGAGGCCGCCTCGATGACGGCATTACCTATGGCGGTACGGGGATCCAGCGTAGTGGCAGGCATCTCTGGCGGTCGCTAACCGCTATCGGCTATCCGCTATCCGCCGTTTCGCGGTCGCTCGGAGCGCCGCCCGAAGCTCCAGGCGGCGGCGCAGCGGCCGATAGCGGATAGCGGATAGCCGATAGCGTGTAGCCATGGGCCTTATCTTGACGGGACATGCCCCCCAAGTCCACCCCTCGCGACGCTCGCCACGCCGAGTTCCGCCGGCGGCTGCTCAGGTGGTTCCGCAAGCATGGTCGGGACCTGCCCTGGCGCCGGACGCGCGACCCGTACCGGGTGCTGGTCTCGGAGTTCATGCTCCAGCAGACGCAGGTCTCGCGAGTAGAGGCATACTACCACCGGTTCCTCGAGCGGTATCCGACCGTTCATGCGCTCGCGGACGCGCCCGCGATCGCCGTGCGCGAGAGCTGGGAGGGCCTCGGCTACTATGGGCGCGCAGCCAACCTTCACCGGCTGGCTCAAGCGGTCGTCAAGGAGCGGTCGGGGCGGATTCCCGATGATCCCGCGGAGCTCGAGCGGCTGCCCGGCATCGGCCGGTACACCGCGGGCGCGGTCGCGTGCTTCGCCTACCAGCGGCCCGCGCCCGCCGTGGACACCAACGTCGCCCGCGTGCTCCGGCGCGCGTTCCATCCGCGGATTCGCTCGCCGGGCGCGGAGCGGAAGCTCTGGGAGGCGGCGGCGCGCGTGATGCCCCGCCGCGGCACCGCCGCCTGGGCGTTCAACCAGGGCATCATGGAGCTGGGTGCGCTGATCTGCACCGCGCGGGAGGCGCGGTGCGGCCTATGCCCGGTGCGGCCGGTTTGCCTGACTGGGGAGAAGCGGGCGGGAGCGGGCGGGAGCAGGCGGGAGCGGTAAGCGCGAAGCGGGCGGCGGGTGGTCCGAGGGGCGCGTTATTTCCGGCCCAGACGGGCCGGTGTCCGCAACGCGAACGCAGCCGGAAGTTCAGCGCCCGGAGGACCAGCCGCCTCCCGCGGAGCGAGCCTTCTCCCGCCCGCTCCCGCCTGCTCCTCGCTACAAGAGCGCTCCGGCCAGCAGCGCGATCAGTCCGAGCGAGCCCGAGATGCTGGCAACCAGCCGTATCCGCTTCCGGAGCTCGTCGAACGCCGCGGCGTGCGTCTCCGGGTCCAGCCGCGCGAGGCGGGCCGACGTCGGGATCGTGATGAACAGCGTGAGCAGCCCGGCGACGAGTCCCGCCACCTGCATCACCATGAGCCACAGCCCCACGCCCCCGGTCTCGGGAAACCGGTCGCTCACGCTGAGCGTCAGCATGAGTCCCGACAGCACCGTGAGCAGCGCACCGGGGCCGACGAGCACGCGCTGCACCGCGGCCTGGGTCCGCACCACCACCCCGAGCGCCTGGCGTGCCTCGCCCTTCGCGGCTATTCCGGCGAACATGGTGCTGAGCCCGCCACCGAGCCACATCGTGAAGCCGAGCAGGTGGAGGAAGAGCCAGACGCGGACCATCAGCGCACCTCGATGAGCATGCCCCCGTCGATCGGCTGGCGACCCCCGAAACCCGCGTCCAGCTCGTGCCAGTGCTTGATCCGCTCCTCGCCCATCCGCCAGCAGAGGAACACCGGCCGGTCGTCGCGCAGCGAGTAGTAGTCCACCAGCCCGGCGTCGAATCCCTTGAACACGCAGCCGATCGCCTCGAGCTCCCTGAGGTAGTCGTTGATGCGGGACGCGGCGACGGTCACCTGGTCGCGCGCGGCGACGAGCTCACTGGTCTCTCCCCACTCCGCACGGGCGCCGCCGGTGAGCAGCTCGAACCGGCTCACCGCCGCCCGCCACCGCGGATACTCGGCCATGAGATCGGCGACGATCCGCCGCACCAGCGGCAGGGTGCGCTCGGCTTCGGCGAGGGTGAAGAGCTTGGGATTCGGCATGAGCCTCGCTGGTGAGAGGTGAGACGTTAGAAGTGAGAGGTCGCTCCGTCGGCTGCCCTCTCACCTCTTCCCTCTCACCGTGTCACTTCCATATGATGTTCACCCCCGGCACCTGCTCCGGATGGCTGATGAATCCGACCACGTTCCCACTCTCGTTCACCACCGTGATCGTGGGCCGGAGGTGCGACTCCTGCGGGTCCAGATCCATGCGGACCTCGAAGCCATCGAGCTCTTCGTCGGGCCGCGCGACCGGCGAGTTCGTCCGCATCAGCGCATCGGCCCGCGTGTGCCACGGGTGCTTGCCCTCGGCCAGACAGCGGGTGACGAGATCGCGGTCGCTCAGGACCCCGAGGTAGCGGCGGGTGCGGTGGTCATCCACCACCGGCACCACGGAGATGTTGCGGGTCCGGAACATGATCGCCACTTCGCTGGCCATAGCGCCGGCGACGGCCACGTGCGGATCGGGAACCATGACGTCACGCGCTCGCACGGCCGCTCCGTGGCAAAGGGTAAGGGTCGCAATTTGGCACGGGGAGGAACGGGGTCAAGAGCGCTGCCAGGCCGCGAGCGCGGCGCGGGTGGCCCGATAGCCTTCCTCGGCGTACGCCTCCACCCGCTCCACCCGGAAAGTCGCATCGCGCTCGGTGCGCGGGCGCACGTAGAGGAGCGGCGGCCGGGATGGGTCGGCGCGCCAGAGCGCGAGGTGAGCCGCCGTGTTGGCCGCCATGAGGATGCCGGTGGCGTCGTTGTGCCGCGCCACGAGCGCGGGGTAGCGGGTCGGTGGGCGGTCGAGCGGCGAGTCGAAGCCCGGGCCGACGTCGATCGCCACGACCAGCTCGGCTTCCACGCCGGTCGCCGCCTCGAACGGCACCACGCCGAGGAGCCCGCCGTCGCCGAGGCGCCGGCCGGCGAGCGACACGGGCGGATAGAACACCGGCAAAGCGCACGAGGCGTGGAGCGCGTCCACCAGCGGCACCGGCTCGCCGCCCGCGCCCAGCGGCACGAGCGCGCCGGTCTCGAGATCGGTCGCCGTGACGGTGAGCGGCACGCTGAGGTCCTCGAAGGTGCGCGCGGGCACCAGCTCCGCGAGCGCGGCGTGGAGCGCGTCGCTCCGGAGCAGCCCGTCCAGCCAGAGCCCGCCCCAGGGGGCGAGCAGCGAGCGCACGATCCCTTTGGATCCGACGTGCAGGATGCGCTTGACTGTCTCCTGGGGCGTGAGCCCGGCGCCGGCGCAGGCGCCGATCGCGGCGCCCATCGAGGTCCCGATGATGCGCGCCGGCGCGATGCGCGCCTCGGCGAGCGCCCGGAGCGCGCCCGTGTGCGCCGCGGTCTTCGCGCCGCCCCCGCTCAGCAGCAGGAGCACGCCGGCCGGCGCCGTCATCCGTGCTTCATCTGCTCGCGATGCGCCCGGGCGCGCTCGTAGCGCGCCTTCTCCTCGGCGGTCTCGGGGACCAGCCGCGGCACGCGCCTGGGCTTGCCCTGGGCGTCGATGGCCACGAACACCGCGTGGGCGGTATGAGTGTGGCGCCGGTCGCCAGTGCTCACCCGCTCCGAGTACACCTCGACCGTGATCTCCATCGACGAGTTCCCGACAAAGTCGACGGTGCCCACGCAGGTGACCAGCGCACCCACCGGGATCCGCTCGCGGAAGTCGACCCGGTCGATGCTCGCCGTGACCGCCGGACCGCCCGCGTGCCGGATCGCCGCCACGGCGGCCGCCTGGTCCACCAGCGCCATGAGATGGCCGCCGAACAGATCGCCGAGCACGTTCTGCATGTGGGGCATGACGAAGGTGGAGATCTCTCCCCGGGAGTACGACATCGGGCGCGTCTCAGGCGTCATGGCGGCTTCCGGAAGAGCCGAGGAGCAGAAGAGCAGATGGCGGTAGGGCCGTTCATCGGCTCTTCTGCTCTTCGGCTCATCTGCTCTTCGTCAATAGTCGACAGGTCGGAGATAAAACTCGCCAATCGCCGTCGGGCTCACCATCGCGACAGTCGGCAACCGTCGCTTCCAGTGCGTGCTCTCCAGCCGCTTGCGAACCAGCGCCACCTCGTCGGCGGTGAACCCGAGCGGCTCGAGCTCCGCCGGCCGGTATCCCAGCAGCAGCCAGTGCAGGATGCCGTCGGCCTTGTGGTAGGAGATCCCGAAGTCGCCCTCGTCGGTCTGGCCGTGCTCCAGGTCCGCGGTCGCGGGCTTCGCGACGATCGCCTCGGGCACGCCCACGTGCCGCGCGAGCGCCCATACCTGTGTCTTGAACAGGTCGCCCAGCGGATTCACCGGGGGCGAGTCGTCCGCGTGCCAGGTGAAGTAGCCGAGGAGCCGCTCGCTCTTGTTGCCGGTGCCAAGCGGAAGCGACCGATGGCCCGCGGAGAGATCGAACAGGACGATCATGCGCGCGCGCGCCATCATGTTGCCTTTGCGTCCGGGGCTCACGTCCTCGCCGATCGCGGTGACCAGCCCGTCCACCGCGGCGCTGATGTCCACGGTGCGAAGCGGAATGCCAAGCGACGTGCCCACCAGCGCCGCGTGCTCCAGGCTCTCGGCGCTCGAGGTGCGATAGGGCATCCTGACGCCGAGCACGTTGGCTGGCCCGAGCGCTTCCGCGGCGAGATACGCCACGAGCGCGCTGTCCACCCCGCCCGAGAGACCGATGACGACCCTCTCGAACCCCCGGCGACGCTGCACCTCGTCGCGGACGAACTCGACCAGCCATTGACGCGTGAGTTGAGGATCGATCGCCATGGGGTCGGGAGCGGGCGGGAGCGGGCGGGAGCGGGCGGGAGTCTTCCCAACCGCATCGGCTCCCGCC
>JBOHSY010000219.1:0-1623 GCA_050733355.1 Gemmatimonadales bacterium
CCACCCGCACCTCGGGGGTGGACGGCTCTTCGTAGGGATCGTCCACACCGGTGAAGTTCGTAATTTCTCCGCGACGCGCCCGCGCGTACAGACCCTTCGGGTCCCGCCGCTCGCACGCCTCGAGCGGTGTGGCGACGTGCACCTCGACGAAATTCCGACACAGGCGGCGCACGAACGCCCGCGATTCGGCATAAGGTGAGACGAGCGCGGCCACGACGCACACGCCCTGCTGCTCGAGCCGGCTGGCCAGGTGCCCCACGCGCCGGACATGCTCGTCGCGCTCGGCGCGGGAGAATCCTGCGTTGGGGAACAGGTTGCGGACCAACTCGCCGTCCAGCAGCTCCACCTTGAAGCCCTTCTGCTCCAGTTCGCGCGCCAGGTATCTCGAGACGCTGCTCTTGCCGGATGCGGGGAGCCCGGTGAGCCAGACGACGACCGGTCGGATCTGCTCCCGGCCGAACCGGAGCCGGTCCCACAGTCGCTCGTGCAGCCAGAAGAGCCCGATCTTCGAGATGAACTCGATCGCACCGACGGCGAGTGAGAGCACCAGGCGCCGGGTGACGATGAAGATGACGAGCGCCGTCGCCACGCTGCCCATGATCCGCCAGGAGAGCGCCTTCGCGATCGACCGGATGTGCCCCTCGCGAAACACGGCTCAGGCCTCCCCGATGACGAATCGGTCGTTCGCAAGGTCCGCCTTGTTGTACCGGAGCGGCGACCGCCTCGGCGCTCCGACGCCGCTCTCGCGGAACACGCAGTCGCCCGCGGCCACGTCCCACTCCATCGTGCGGCCGAACCGCGGATACATGTCGGCCTTTCCCTCGGCCACCCAGCAGAACTTGAGCGAGCTTCCCGCCTGCACCCGGGCCTTGACCGGGACGGTCGCGAGATACGCCTCCAGCTCCGCCGAGGGATGCGAGCGGCTCTCCGCCACCACCAGCGGCGTACCCGGCACCGGCGGGCGCGAGGTCACGCGCCGCGGCTCGCTCCCGCGCTCCCGCTTCCAGGCGCCGAGCCCGCGTCCCGCCACGTACAGGAGGTCGAGCGCCGGCGCGTAGACCACACCCAGCACCGGATCTCCCTGCTCGATGAGCGCGACGTTCACCGTGAACTCCCCGTTTTGCTGGAGAAACTCCCTGGTGCCGTCGAGGGGGTCCACCAGCCAGAAGCGGGTCCAGCTTGCCCGCACCGCGTGATCGGGGACCGCTCCCTCCTCGGACACCACCGGCGTTTCCAGGTCCCATTCCGCCAAGTCACTCGCAATCGACCGATGCGCCGCGTGGTCCGCGGCGGTCACGGGACTCCGGTCACTCTTCAGCGCCAGCGAGACCGCCGGTGTGTAATGGCGCAGGATCTCGGCGCCGGCAACACGCGCGATCTTCTCGAGGCGGGCAAGGGACTCACGAGTAACCGCGATCTGCGGGGGGCTCGTTGGCATGGGCTCGGAGGATACCAGGGTGATTTGGGTCCGATCAACCTTAGCAAATGCGGTGCCCAAGACTGGACGTGTGCTCCGGCCCCCGTTAATTCTCCAGGCTCTTTGACCCCACCTCGGGAGGCACCGCGTGGCACGGACCCAGCCGGACCTGTTGATTCCGCCCTACGGCGGCTCTCTCGTGGACC
>JBOHSY010000220.1:0-11617 GCA_050733355.1 Gemmatimonadales bacterium
GGCTCAGGTGCGCTCTGAGGGACTCGAACCCCCAACCTTCTGATCCGTAGTCAGATGCTCTATCCAGTTGAGCTAAGAGCGCATGGGCGGTACAAGACTCGAACTTGTGACCTCCACGATGTCAACGTGGCGCTCTAACCAACTGAGCTAACCGCCCGACAGGGCGGTAGAGGCGGTAGAGACGGGAGAGGCGGTAAGGTCTGCGAAGCGAACCGGCGGCTCGCGTGGCGACCCTACCGCCTCTACCGTCTTTACCGCCCTTACCGTCTTGCCATAGCGGGGGTGGGATTTGAACCCACGACCTCCGGGTTATGAGCCCGGCGAGCTACCAGACTGCTCCACCCCGCGACGTTTGTCCTTCTCGCTGCGCCGCCCCCTCACGGGGAGCCCTCAGAGCGGGAAACGGGACTCGAACCCGCGACCCCAACCTTGGCAAGGTTGTGCTCTACCAACTGAGCTATTCCCGCGAAGCGGACCGCATTCTAGCGTCCGGGCCACCTCGGCGCAACCGACGGCAGCGACTACCGATTCGGCCGCGCCCGCTGCCCTCGGGTGAGCGGCTGAGTGGAGGCGAGGGGGATCGAACCCCTGACCTCGTGAATGCCATTCACGCGCTCTCCCAACTGAGCTACGCCCCCTTATATATTGGTCGGCCGTGCGCGCCGGACCAGAGCAGCAGCGCAAGCTAGCGGCCGCTGTGAGGGGTGTCAAGCAATTAGAGGAGCCATGGCGAAGAAGAAGTCCACCCCTTCCGACCCCCCCGCGAAGCGCGCAACCACGCATCGGGACAAGCGTCCGGCCCCCCCGGCCGTACCGCCGCCGCCGCTCAGCGACGACCTCACCACCGCCGAAATCCTGGCCGCCTCCCCGCCGCCCAAGCGCCGCGCCCGCAAGCCCCAAACGTCGCGGAGCCTCGGTGTGTACGATGCCGACCGCGACATCCTCGATCAGTACCTCTATGAAGTGAGTCTGACGCCCCTTCTGACCCCCCAGCAGGAGGTCGCCATCGCGCGGAAGGTCCGGGCGGGAGACCAGGAGGCCATGCAGGAGCTGGTGAAGCGCAATCTGCGGTTCGTGATCTCGGTCGCCAAGAAGTACCAGAACCGCGGCCTCCCACTCACCGATCTGATCGGCGAGGGCAACGTCGGGCTGCTGACCGCGGCGCGGAAGTTCGACCCCGACCAGGGCGTCAAGTTCATCTCCTACGCGGTGTGGTGGATCCGCCAGGCGATCCTCGCCTCGCTGGCGCGCCAGGGCCGCACCGTCCGGGTTCCCCTCAACCGAACCGCCGACCTTTCGCGCATCGTTCGCACGGCGGAGGCGCTCCGCCAAGAGCTCCGCCGCGAGCCCACGCCCGAGGAGATCGCCGCGTCGGTCGGGCTCTCGGTCGACGTGGTCCAGTCGCTCGCGGCGCTCAACACCGCCGACGTCCGGCTCGACGCCCCGCTCGACCCCGAGGGCGACCGCTCGCTCATCGAGCGCTTCGTGGCCGACGATCATGCCGACACCGAAGAGCAGGCGATGGACCGCTTCCTGTCGGACGAGGTGGAGCAGGCGCTCAAGACGCTGCCGCCCCGCGACGCGAAGGTGCTACGCCTCTACTTCGGACTCGACGGCGGGCGCGAGCACACGCTGGAGGAGATCGGCGGCATGCTGGGCGTCACCCGCGAGCGCGTGCGGCAGCTCCGCGACCGCGCGCTCAAGCGGCTCCGGGAAGGGGAGGTCGGCCGCGCCCTGGCGAGCTTTGCCGCATGAGCGGATAGCGGATAGCGGATAGCGGATAGCCCAAGTAGCTTTTCTTCGTGCTACGCTCCGTAGCGACCCGCGCCGCCCAGCCTCGCACCTTCGTCACCCGGCTCGGCCACTTCAGCACCGAGGCGGGGCGCGCGCTCGCCGACGTCCGCACCTGGCGCCCGCTGGTCCTGGGCCAGATGCGCCGCCTCGGCGTCGACTCCATCCCCATCGCCGTCTTCATCGCCGTCTTCACCGGCATCGTCCTCTCGCTGCTCTCCTCGTACATCTTCACCGGCGCGGTGCCGCTCTACTTCGTGGGCGCGCTGGTCGGCAAGACCGTGATGATGGAGCTCGGCCCGGTGCTCACCGGCATGGCGCTCGCGGGACGGGTGGGCGCCAACATCGCCGCGGAGCTCGGCACCATGCGCGTCACCGAGCAGATCGACGCGCTCGAGACGCTCGCCTACGACCGGAACGCCTACCTCGTGGTGCCGCGCGTGCTCGCCGCGCTGGTCATGTTTCCCGTGGTCACCGCCTTCGCGATGGCCGTGGGCGTCACTGCGGGGTGGGCGACGTCGCTCCAGCTGCTCGATCTGTCCACCAACGAGTTCGTGAAGGGCCTCCGGCAGTTCTACCAGTTCAAGGACATCTGGTTCGGGCTGGTGAAGAGCGCGAGCTTCGGGGCCGCCGTCGCGCTGATGGGCTGCCTCGAGGGCATCGCCACCCGGGGCGGCGCCGAAGGCGTCGGTCGCGCCACCACCCGCGCCGTCGTGCTCGGCTGCCAGGCGATCCTGGTGCTCGACGCCTTCTGGGCCTTGGTACTGCTGTGAAGAGCGGAAGAGCGGAAGAGCGGAAGAGCGGATGGACTGCCCCGTGGGAGCGGTTCATCGGCTCTTCGGCTCTTCGGCTCTTCAGCTCTGCGGCCCGTCTCGCATGATTCGCCTGACCGAGGTGCACAAGGGTTTCGGCGCCAAAGCGGTCCTCCGCGGCCTCACGCTCGAGGTGCCCGAGGGCATGAACACGATCATCATGGGCGCGTCGGGCAGCGGGAAGAGCGTGACCCTCAAGCTGATCGTCGGCCTGCTCGAGCCCGACGGGGGCCGGGTCGAGGTCGACGGGCAGGATCTGGCGAACCTGGACCGCGCCGGCCTCACCGCGCTCCGGGGCGGGATCGGCTACGTCTTCCAGTTCGCGGCGCTGTTCGACTCGATGACGGTGGCCGACAACCTGCGCCTCGGGCTGGCGCGGCGCGAGCTCGACGCGGACGAGATCCGCGCGCGCATCACCGAAAGCCTCGCCCTGGTGGAGCTTGCGGGGCAGGAGGAGCGGTACCCGGCGGAGCTCTCGGGCGGCATGCGCAAGCGCGTCGGGATCGCCCGGGCGGTGGCGCTCCGCCCGCGCTACATTCTCTATGACGAGCCGACGACCGGGCTCGATCCGGTCACTTCGGCGGTGATGGACCGCCTGATGCTGCGGACCCGGGACCTGGGCGTCACCGGCGTCGTCGTCACCCACGACATGCGCAGCGCGTTCACCGTGGGCGACCGGATCGCCATGCTCCACGACGGTGCGATCCGGCAGGCGGGGACCGCGGCGGAGATCCGTCAGACGGCGGATCCGGTGGTGCGCCAATTCATCGAGGGCCGGCCCGATCTCGAGGAAGCGCCGGCTGTGCGGAGGTCCGCTTCGTGAAGCGCGGGAACGAGTTCGCCGTGGGGCTCGCGGTGCTGGCGTCGCTGGCCCTGGTCGTGGGTGGCGCGCTCTGGCTCAGCGAGCGCGACATCAAGGGCAAGAACGACCTCTACGTCGCGCGCTTCCGCACGGTCGGCGGGCTGGGCGTGGGCGCGCCCGTCACGCTCCGAGGCGTCCGGGTCGGGCGGGTCGAGGCGATCCGCCTCGCCAAGGACGCGTGGGTGGAAGCGGAGCTCACGGTCGAGAGGACGGTGTCGCTGCCGCCCCGGCCCGCGGTCATCTCGGCCTCGAGCAGCCTGTTCGGCGAATGGGCCGCGAACATCATACCGCTCGAGCCCTTGCCGGACGAGCCCAGCGTGCGCGCGGCGCTGCTCGAGTCCGACGCGGCGGGCGGCGAGGCGCTGCCGGGCGCCACGCTCCCCGACATCGGCGAGCTCACCGCGCAGGCCAGCCGGATCGCCGGCGACGTGGCCGACGTCACCCAGCGCATCCGCCTCGCCCTCGATTCCGCGGCCATTCGCGAGCTGCGCCAGAGCGTGCTCGATCTCGCCTCCATCGCCAACAAGACGGTGCGCTTCGCCGACGCGCAGACCACCCGCCTCGATCGTGTCGGTGCGAGCGTCGCCACCTCGGCGGAGGCCTTCGCGGGCATCGCGCAGACCTTCGAGCGGACCGTGGCCCGGATCGACACGGCGACCAACCAGAACCAGTTCGCCGAGATCGTGGACAACACCAAGGCGTCGAGCGCGGACCTCCGGGCCGCCGCCGCCGACTTCCGGTCGCTCACCGGCGCGATGCGCGACAACCAGGCGAGCCTGGTCCGCGTGATCCAGACGGCGGACTCGCTGCTGCTGAAGATGCAGTCGCCGTCCAGCACCATGGGGCGACTCGCCACCGACTCGACGCTCTACGTCGAGACCGCGGCGTCGGTGCGCGAGCTGCGCCAGCTGCTGGCCGACATCCAGGCTAATCCCCGGAAGTACCTCAAGATCTCCGTCTTCTGATGAGCAAGCGGCGCGCGGAGCTCGAGGTGAGCGCGGGCGGGATCGTGTTCCGCCGGCTGCCCGACCGGAGCGCGCAGTATCTGCTCATCCGCGATTCGTACGACAACTGGGGCTTTCCCAAGGGCCACCTCGAGGATGGCGAGACGCCGGCCGACGCGGCCCGGCGCGAGACGGCCGAGGAGACCGGTCTCGACGATCTCACGCTCCAGGGGCCGATCCGGGTGATCGACTGGCATTTCCGCTTTCGCGGCCGCCACATCCACAAGTACTGCCACTTCTTCCTCTTCGAATCAGCGGGATACGACGCCGTGCCGCAGGTCGACGAGGGCATCACGGCCTGCGCGTGGCACCCGCTGGAGGGCGCGCTGGAGACGCTCTCGTACGACAACGCCCGTGGGGTGCTCAAGCGCGCGAGCGAGATGGTGCGCACGCTCGTGGCGGTGGGCGCCGGCCGCCCCGCCGCTCACTCGCACCCGCCCGCCGCGGAGCGCTGACCGTGGCGGTCGTCGCCGCGCTGCTGGAGAGCCGCGCCGCGCTGCTCGCGCTCCGCCGCTCCATGCCCGCCCACGGCCCGGGCGTCGTCGCCTGCCGCTCCCTTCCCGGGCTTCGCCGGGTGCTCGAAACCCGCCTCACCGACGCGGTGGTGCTCGCGCCGACCGCGGCCGCCCTCCCGGAGGTGACGGCGCTGCGCCAGAGGCTGCCCGGCATTCCGGTGATCGCCTACGCCGCGTTCCGGCCCGACGACGGCGACCTGCTCCTGGCCTGCCGCGAACACGGCCTCGCCGCGGCCGCGGTGGTCGGCGTGGATGATCCGCTCGTGGGCGACATCGTGGCGCGCTGCTCGCTCACCGCCTCCCGCGCCCGCGCGCTCGCCGACGGTCCCCGGATGCTCAGACTCACCGAGCCACTGCAGCGCGAGGCATGGGACGTGCTCGTCCGGGAGGTGGAGCGTCCAGTGCGGACCGACTCGCTCGCGCGACGGCTCGCGGTGAGCCGCGAGCACCTCTCGCGCCAGTTCGGCGCGGGCGGTGCGCCCAACCTCAAGCGCGTGATCGATCTCGCGCGGGTCGCCTGCGCCGCGCAGTTGCTCCAGAATCCGGGCTACCACATCGGCCAGGTGGTGCGGCTCCTCCATTTCGCGTCGTCGAGCCATCTGGCCGGAACGACGCGCCGCATCACGGGCACGGCGCCGTCGATGCTTGCGGAACTGGGGCCCAGAGGGGTCCTGCTGGCGTTCGCGCGGGGCAAGACGCGGAGCCGGGTCTACTAGCGCGAATCGCGATGCACCGAAAGCCTATCCCCGCCCGAATCGGCAGGGGAGCGATGGCCAACAAGCCGCGTCTCCTGCGACATGCTCCTGTCCTCGCGATCCTCGGATGGGTTCTCACCGGTGAGCCACTCATGGGACAGTCGCCGGCCGTTTCCGACTCGATCCAGCGCGCCTCGATCGTTGCGGGCTACCACGCCGGCTTTCTCTGCTCCGCCGTGTTTCTCGCCGGACGGGATCCCGACGCCGTGGCGCGCGACGAGCTCGCGCCTGCCTTGCTCGACCGCCCGACCGATACGGCCAAGGGTGTCAGGCCGATCCACAGCGGCATCGACCGGAGCGGCCGCGCGACGTTCGCCGTCCCCCGCTTCGCCGACAATCCGTTCTTCCGTGGGGAGCCGCGCCGGGCCGTGTTCCAGGAGGGACGAGGGTGCACCCTGCTGCCGCCCGGGGCGCGGCCGTCGGATGCGACCCGGTTGCCCCCGGTGCCCAGGTGGACACCGCCCGATGTGGCCTCCCGGCCGTGGCCCGACGGCGACCTGCTGCCGCGGGCGCCGCTGCCGCCGGAAGTGGACTCGGTACGCCTGGCCGCGGCGCTCGACGCCGCGTTTGCCGGCGCCAGCTATCGTCCGCACCGCACCCTGGGCGTGGTGGTCGTGTTTCGCGGGCGGATCGTGGCGGAGCGCTACGCGCCAGGCTGGGGCATGCACGTGCAGTATCGCACCTGGTCCACGGGCAAGAGCATCGCGAGCGCGCTGGTGGGAATCCTGGTGGGGCAGGGGAAGCTCGACCTCAAGGAGCCCGCCCCCATCCCCGAGTGGCGGCAACCACTCGATCCGCGCGGCGCCATCACGATCGAGCAGCTGCTGCACATGAGCAGCGGGCTCCGGAGCGGGGGCAACCAGACGCCGCTGGGCTATTGGGGCGGGATCGACATCGCCGCCGACGCAGCCGCAGCACCGCTGGAGCGCGCGCCGGGCACCCGGTGGAAGTACTCCAACTACGACACGATCCTGCTGCTGCGCGCCGCGCGAGAGGTCCTCGGCGACACGGCGTACGCGGCGTTTCCGCGCCGCGAGCTGCTCGCCCGGATCGGGATGCACCACACGTTTCCCGAGACCGACCCGTTCGGCAACTTCATTCTGAGCAGTCAGGTCTATTCCACGCCGCGGGATCTCGCCCGCTTCGGCCTGCTCTATCTCAACGACGGCCTCTGGAACGGCCGGCGGATCCTGCCCCGAGGCTGGGTCGCCTACACCGTGCGACCCGCGCCCGCGCACGACCCTGCCTCGCGCGCGTCGGGCTGGGGCTACGGCGCCCATTGGTGGCTGCTCGGCATGGACTCCAGGGTTCCGTCGGACGCGTACACGACTGCGGGCCGTCGCGGTCAATACGCCAGCGTGGTGCCGTCGCGCCGGCTGGTGGTGGTGCGGACGGGGCTGGATCCCGAACCGAGCGGCTGGGACCAGGCGGCGTTCGTGGCGGACGTGCTTGCGTCCATTCGTCATTGATTGATTCACCGCGGCCTCCGCGGGTGAATCAGGTGCCGGACTGCCCCGTCGCCCAGCCGGCTTTACCACCCCAGCTCCTTCCATTATTCCTTGTGCCGCCCGGACAATCTTGTCGCCGCTCCCGCTTGTGATTATTTTCACAAGCGGTCTGATCCGGACCTTCTCGAGGCCCTGCTACCGACTCCATGGCGACCCAATCCTCCATTCTGCGTCCCGGTGAACTGAAGGATGTTCTGCTCCGCGAGATCGCGGCCGCCGACGTCGCCACGACCGACACGGCCGAAGTGGGCACCGTGCTCGAGGTACGCGACGGCGTGGCCCGCATCTACGGCCTCATGTCCGCCGTGGCGGGCGAGATGCTCGAGTTCACCGCCTCCGAGACCGGCGAGACGGTCGCGGGGCTGGTGCTGAATCTGGAGGAGGACAACGTCGGCGCCGCCATCATGGGCGACTACCTGAAGTTGAAGGAAGGCGACGAGGTCCGCCGCACCGGCCGCCTGCTCGAGGTCCCGGTGGGCCAGGCGATGCTCGGCCGCGTGGTGGACGCGCTCGGCCGCCCGGTGGACGGCCGCGGGCCGATCCAGACCACGGCGTCGCGCCCGGTCGAGATGATCGCGCCGGGCATCATCGTCCGGCAGCCGGTGAAGGAGCCGCTCCAGACCGGCATCAAGGCCATCGACTCGATGATCCCGATTGGCCGCGGCCAGCGCGAGCTGATCATCGGCGACCGCGGCACCGGCAAGACCGCTATCGCCATCGACACCATCATCAATCAGAAGGGCCAGGGCGTCGTCTGCGTCTACGTCGCCATCGGGCAGAAGCGCTCGACGGTGGCGTCGGTGGTGGACAAGCTGCGGGAAGCGGGCGCGATGGACTACTCCATCGTGGTCATCGCCAGCGCCTCGGAACCCGCGCCGCTCCAGTACATCGCGCCCTACTCCGGCTGCGCGATGGCCGAGCACTTCATGTACGAGGATGCCAAAGCCACCCTCTGCGTCTACGACGATCTGTCCAAGCAGGCCGCCGCGTACCGCCAGCTCTCGCTGGTTCTCCGGCGCCCGCCGGGCCGCGAAGCGTATCCGGGTGACGTCTTCTACCTGCACAGCCGCCTGCTGGAACGCGCGGCCAAGATCTCCGAGGAGCCGGAGTTCGCCCGGCTCGATCCGCGGGTGAAGAAGCCCGGCGGCTCGCTCACGGCGCTCCCGGTCATCGAGACGCAGGCGGGCGACGTGTCGGCCTACATCCCGACCAACGTCATCTCGATCACCGACGGGCAGATCTACCTCACGACCGAGCTGTTCTACTCGAACGTGCGCCCCGCGGTGGATCCCGGCATCAGCGTGAGCCGCGTGGGTGGCAACGCGCAGATCAAGGCGATGAAGCAGGTGGCGGGTCCGCTCCGGCTCTCACTGGCGCAGTACCGGGAGCTCGAGGCCTTCGCCCAGTTCGGCTCGGATCTCGACGCGGCGACCCAGCGTCAGCTCGCCCGGGGCGCCCGGCTGGTCGAGATCCTCAAACAGCCGCAGTACGCGCCGATGCCCGTGGAGAAGCAGGTTGCGATCATCTACGCGGCCACCAACGGCCATCTCGACGACGTGCCCGTGACGCACGTGCGCCGGTGGGAGGAGGAGTTCCTCGAGTTTCTCGAGGCGCAGCACCCGAAGGTGCTCGAGGGCATCCGCACGAAGAAGGCGCTGGACGACGCGAATACGAACGCGCTGAAAGCCGCGATCGAGGCGTTCAAGAAGCTCTTCTCGACTGACTGATGGCCAAGGGCCGGCAGCTCAAGGGGCGGATCCGCTCGGTCCGCAACACCAGGAAGATCACGCGGACGATGGAGCTGGTCGCCACGTCCAAGCTCAAGCGCGCCCAGGACCGGGTGGTTGCCGCGCGGCCCTATTCGGAGGCGCTCCGCGAGGTCATGGTCGATCTCGTGACGCCGGACCTGGCCCAGCGTTTCCCGCTGCTCCGACGGCCCAAACCGCCGGCGCAGGGCGGTCCGCGCCGCGCCGCGGTCGTCCTGCTCACCTCCAACCGCGGCCTCGCGGGCGCCTTCAACGCCAACCTGATCAAGGAAGCGCGCCGGCGGATCGAGCAGCTCGAGGCGGAGGGGCTGACGGTCGACCTGTACGGCGTGGGCAAGAAGGGCATCGGGTTCTTCAAGTATCTCGGACGGGCGCTCGCCGCGGAGCGCCAGGACATCGGCGACCGCCCGACGGCGGAGCACGCGGCCGAGATCGCCTCGCCGCTGATCGCGGCATACGCGGCGGGCGCGCTCGCGAGCGTGGACCTGGTCCAGGCCCGGTTCCTGAGCGCGATCCAGACGCCCCCGGCGACGGTACGAATTCTGCCCGTCGAAACGGGCGGGAGCGCGCGGGAGCGGGCGGGAGCGGGCGGGAAACCGGGACGTGCGGCGAATTACATTCTGGTCCCCAGCGCCGAGGCGATTCTGGAGGAGCTGCTGCCGCTCTACGTCCGCAACGCGGTGTACCGCGGGCTGGTGGAGACGGTGGCGTCCGAGCACGGAGCGCGCCGCACGGCAATGAAGAACGCGACGGACAATGCTGGGGAGTTGATCCAGATCCTGACGCGTACCTACAACCGGCAACGGCAAGCTCAAATCACCCAGGAGATCGCCGAGATCGTTGGCGGGGCCGCTGCGCTGCAGGGGTGACGAGTAGGCGGTAAAGGCGGTAATGACGGTAAGGGCGGTAGGGGTTGGCGGGTAAAGCGAAAGGGCGGCAAGGCGTGTGCGCCTTGAGACCTTCAGCATATGGCGGCTCTTTACCGCCCTTACCGCCTACGTAAACACTCTGACACACACCTGGACACCATGGCCACAGTACCGGCAACTCAAGAGGTTAAAGGGAGGTCGGACCAGATCGCCCGAACCACCGGCCGGATAACCCAGATAATCGGCCCGGTGCTCGACGTGGAGTTCGAGCCCGAGCAGCTCCCCGAGATCTACAACGCCCTCCTCATCGAGGACACGAAGGCCGGGCTCCGGGTCGTGGCCGAGGTGCAGCAGCACATCGGGCAGAACCAGGTGCGCGCCGTTGCGATGAGCAGCACCGACGGGCTGGTGCGCGGCATGCCGGCGCGCGACCTCGGCGGTCCGATTTCGGTGCCCGTCGGCGCAGTGGCGCTCGGCCGGATCCTGAACGTGCTGGGCGAGCCGGTGGACGGCGGCGACCCCATCGCGAAGGACGCCGAACGGTGGGCCATCCACCGGGAGACGCCGAAGTTCGTGGATCTCGAACCCAAGACCGAGGTCTTCGAGACCGGCATCAAGGTCGTCGACCTGATCGCCCCGTTCGTGAAGGGCGGCAAGATCGGCCTGTTCGGCGGCGCCGGCGTGGGCAAGACCGTCGTGATCCAGGAGCTCATCAACAACGTGCAGAAGGGCCACGGCGGCAAATCGGTCTTCTGCGGCGTCGGCGAGCGGACCCGCGAGGGCAACGACCTCTACCTCGAGTTCAAGGAAGCGGGCATCCTCGGCTCGGTGGCGCTGGTCTACGGCCAGATGAACGAGCCGCCCGGCGCGCGGCTCCGGGTGGGCCTCAGCGGCCTCACCATCGCGGAGTACTTCCGCGACGTCGAGGGGCAGGACGTGCTGCTCTTCATCGACAACATCTTCCGGTTTACCCAGGCCGGCTCCGAGGTGTCCGCGCTGCTCGGCCGGATGCCGAGCGCGGTGGGTTACCAGCCGACGCTGGGCACCGAGATGGGCGAGCTCCAGGAGCGGATCACCTCGACCACCAAGGGCTCGATCACCTCGGTGCAGGCGATCTACGTGCCTGCGGACGATCTCACTGATCCCGCGCCCGCCACCGCATTCGCGCACCTCGACGCCACGGTGGTGCTTTCTCGGGCGCTCACCGAGATCGGCATCTATCCCGCCGTGGACCCCCTCGACAGCGCCAGCCGCATCCTGTCGCCCCAGTTCCTCGGGCAGCGGCACTACGACGTGGCGATCGGCGTGCAGCGCACGCTCCAGCGCTACAAAGCGCTGCAGGACATCATCGCCATTCTCGGCATGGATGAGCTGTCGGAGGAGGACAAGCTCGTCGTGGCGCGGGCGCGCCGGCTCCAGCGGTTCCTCTCGCAGCCCTTCTTCGTCGCGGAGCAGTTCACCGGGTTCCCCGGGAAGTACGTCAAGCTGGAAGAGACCGTGGCGAGCTTCGAGCGGGTGCTCTCCGGCGAGTTCGACCACCTGCCCGAGCAGGCGTTCTACATGGTAGGCGGGATCGACGACGCGGTGGAAAAGGCCAGGAAGCTCGCGAGCTCGTGATGCGAGTCACGGTCATCTCCCCCGAGGCGGCTATGTTCGACGGCGACGCCGACGCCGTGGTGGCGCCGGCGTTCGACGGAGAGGTCGGTATCCTTCCCCGCCATGCGCCGTTCATGAC
>JBOHSY010000221.1:0-20794 GCA_050733355.1 Gemmatimonadales bacterium
AAACCGCTCCACGACCAGGTCGGAGCACTGGTACCACGCCGGAGGTACGTCGGCGGCACGCTCGAACATGCGATAGTCGCGGGGGGTGTTGAAGAATGGCAGCGCTCCAGCTGACCGGGGTAGAAGCACCGCCATCCGCCGTACCCGCCAGCACAGCCTGGCCGCGACGCCGGCGCGCAGGCGGTCCGGCCTTCCCGCGTAATTGTAGTTCGACTTGACGATCACCGGCCCGGCGTAGCCGTCGCCCGGGCGGACCAGGTTGCGGCTGAACGTGGTGCGCCGGATGTCCTGCACCCGCCCGTTCACCGTCACGGGATAGTGCGCCGCGAAGTCGAGATACCGCGCCGGCACGATCGTGAGATCGACGTGCACAACCAGCACGTCGGCCGCCTCGAACCGATCCAGGCCGAACAGGAAGCGGACCGTGTGCCCGTCCTTCCGCCAGTGCTCCGCCAGGTGGGTGATGGCGTACTGCTGGAGGTCGCGCCCCCGGTCGCGCTCGTGCCAGAGCACCGCGATGCGCCGCCGGGTCACGTCGCCGACCGCCGCCGGAGCCGATGCCGGTTCCGCCCCCGCTCTTCATTCCAGTCATGCAGCATACCGGGCCCGGGTCGCGAGAAGCGCGCCACGATCCGGGAATCGCATCGCCGTACCGAGTCGCGGTTTAGCTGATGGTGCACCGCTCGGCGTTGCGAGGATGCCACGCCTCTTCCCGCCGCCATCCGCGTAAAATCCGTCCCGATCTCCCGCTGCCCGGTTCCTAGCTTGGGCCCCGCGTCCGACGTACCCCGTCCGGGCGCCTCACTTCCCAAGGAGGAACCGATGTCCTTCCGCAGCATCTACGCGGGGCTCGCCGCGCTCGCGATCGTCGCCGCCTGCGGCGAGCGCGTGCCGCCTACCGCGGTCGACGAGCCCGGTCCGTCGTTCGCTCACGGCGCCGCACCGGCCGCCGACCAGCGGCGGCACGAGCGCCTCGCCCGGCGCGTGGCCCGCGCGCTGCGCGATCCGGAATTCCGGTCGCGGGTCAAGGCCGAGCTGGACCGGTCGCCGTTCGTCGAGGGCAAGGTGCACTTCCAGCGCTTGCTCACCGGCGGCCCGGAGCCCGCGCTGGCCGACCTGTCGCGGCTCAACGCCGAGACCGACGAAGCGGTCGGCGCGGACGCGCTCGGCGCGGTCGCGCTCGAGCTGTACCTCCCGGTTCCGGAGCATCGCGCGCGCTGGAACGGGGGAGCCGACGTGCTCGTCGCCACCGCCATCCACGACCGGGACGTTCCGGTGGCCTACGACCTGCGTGGTCGCCGCATCGCGCTGAGTCCCGACACGCCTCCCAGCACGCCGGTGCTCGCGCTCGTTCCGGCCGAAACGCGCTTCGACGAGTCGAGCCGCGATCGGGTGAGCGGCGCCGCCGTGGTGTGTCCTTTCGGCGTGGGCCGGATCGGGAGCCGCTGCGGCAGCGGCGGCGGGGGCACCGGCACGACACCCGGGCTCTGGATGACGTATTCGTCGTTCACACAAACGTTTGAGGGTTGGTTGAAGGGGTCGCCCGAATTTGAGATCCATATCCTCGGGCAGGCCGGCGCCAGCGATTCGCTGACCAGCTACCAGTGCGCGGGCGAGCATGCCGGAGGGCCCTACGCGTTCGACCAGAACAGCCTGACATGGACCGGCAATGTGCTGCTGTTCAGCCAGGCACAGATCGACGGGTACAAGCAGCAGCATCCCGGCCAGAGCGTGCGGGTGTTCGCTTTGGAGGACGATGATACAGCTTGCCAGATCAAGCTGGACACCGATCGTGTGAGCAACCTGTTCCGCACGCTCGACAGCCGGTACCACCAGCTCACCGGCGGACGCGACACCACCGCCGCCACTACACTCGGTCGCTACTGGAATCGCGCAGCAGCGTTTCAGAAGCTGTTCAAGGCGGTCTGGTCGGTGCTGGTCACCAAAGACGAGATGATCGGCAACGCGGTGCAGGACGCGGTCGCGGGCGAATTCAGGCCGGGCGCCAACTGGATCGTGAAGGGCGAGAACATGATCACGTACGGTGCGCTCAAACTGGTGATGCGGTGAGGGGTTCACGCCGGGGAGGCCGCCGGCCTCCCCATTCACAAGGAGGCAGACGTGCGATCCGTGCTGGCACTCGCAGTCGCGTTGACAGCCATCACCTCCTCGCGCGCGGCGGCCCAGGGCGCGTGGGGACTTGGCGTGGAGGTCGGCATCGTCCGTTTCTGGGGCGCGTCGGGCCCGCTCGCCGGGTCGGATGAGCTTTCACTCCGCCCCTATCGCCCCACCCACGTCGGACTCCGCTTGGACCGCGAGATCGGCGCGCTGAGGCTGGCGCTCAACGCGCGCTATGCACAGAGCGCGCTCGGTGGAGAGTTCGAGGGCGGAGCAACGATCTTCACGGACGGGTTCACGCTCCTCGAGCTGGCCCCCGAGGCGGCGGTCCCGCTCGCTCGCTTCGGGCCGGGCGCCGCGTTGCGGGGGTTCGCCGGACCGGTCCTCTACTTCTGGATGCACAGCGACGAAGCCACGCGCACGCGCGTCGGCGCACGCGGCGGGCTCGAGCTCGAGGCGCCGCTCGGCGGCCGCGTGAGCGTCGTGACCCGGCTCCACGGCGGCATCGCGGGGTCGGCGCTGGACCAGGCCGACGTGCCGCCGGGTTACGAGGTGCGGTCGATGCCGAGCGCGGGCGTCGCGCTGGGCCTGCGGGTCGGACTCTGACCGGCTCTCCAGACCCCGGTCCGGTCCTATATTGCGGGCATGATCGCCCAGTCACCGATTCGCCGTCGCGGCGCGCTAGCTCTCATCGGGGGTCATGCTTCTGGGAGCGAGCGCCTGTCGCGAGGCGGGGGATTCCGCCGAGAGCGCGGTGCGCACGGCGGCGGCAACCGGCACGGCGGTGCTTGCCACGCCCGGGGCCGACGCCGACCCCGGCTCGATGCCGGGCGTGGAGGTGGACCTCGAGCGGCTGCTGTGGGCGCGCCATCCGCCGACCGGCATCCCGAACGACCTCTGGCCCGCGCTGCGCGAGGTGTACGATCGCGGCCGCTACGAGCCGCTCTGGATCGGCCGGCTGGCACGTCTTGCCGCGCTCGCGGAGGCGGCGTGCTGGCTGGACTCCATCGGTCTGCCCAGCGCCGAGTACTTCCCCGACGAGCTGTTCGAGGACCGGAACGGGTCCGGAGCGCCGCCCGCCGAGCTCGATCTCCGTGCCTCCGCGGGCGTGGTGGCCGGTGCGCGGGCGCTGGCTCGGGGCATCCTCGGCCCGGCGGAGGTTGCCGGCTGGCGCGTCGCGCGTCCATCACTGCCCGAGGCGCTCCCTGCCGCGCTCCTGGCCGACAGCGCGCCGGCCGGGAGGTTGCGCGGGCTTGCGCCGAGGCACCCGGGATACGGCGAGCTCCTCCCGCACTATCACCGCTATCGCGCGCTGGCGGTCGCGGCCGCCTGGCCTCACCTCGTTGACGGCCCTCCGCTCAGGCGCGGCGACACGGGGCAACGGGTCGGCGCGCTTCGCGGGACTCTCGCCGCCTCGGGCGATGGCTCCGCAACGCTGCTGAGCGGCGAGCCCCGGTTCGACCGCGACGTGGAGCGGGCAGTGGCCCGGTTCCAGACCCGCCACGGACTGCCGGCCACGGGCACCGTGGGGGTGCACACGCTCGCGGCCCTCCAGGTGCCGCCCGAGCAGCGCGCGCTGGCCATCGCGGCCAATCTCGAGCGCTACCGCTGGATGCCGCGCGGCGCGCGCAGCTCGTACAGCGTGGCGGAGCTCTTCCGCGACGGCGTACGGTTGCGATTGGGCGGCGCGGGTGGCGCGACCGCCCGCCGGCCGTCCACCAGCCTCGCCGGGACCGCCCCGGCGGTGGCGGAGTCCACCTGGACGCTCCTGCTTGGCGCCGGCCGCGTCGCGCCGCAGCGCCATCTCGGCCTGCGGGTAGCCGGCGATACCGTGATCGTGCCTCGGGACAAGGCCGCCGGAGTCGTCGCGCTGCTGCGCGCCGGCGGCCTGGACAGCGTCGAGGCGGTACAGGCCGCCGCGGCCGGCGCCGGAGACACCGCTGCGGTCGGCACGCCGCTCTTCGTGCTCGCGCCCACCACTTGGGCGGACGGGGACGCGTTGATGGTGCGTACCGACACGACCGGCGCCGACACTCGCCTCATGGTACGGCTCCGCGGGCTCATCGACCTGCGCGCGCCCAGTCCGTGCCGGACGCCGGCGCGGCTGGCGGCCGGTGCCGGCGGGGAGACGCCGCGTTAGGCGGCGCCCTGGCGGCCACTGGATGCGGGCTGCAGGTCCGCGCCCACCCCGGCCGGCACCAGCGCGTCGCGAAGCGGCACGCCGAGAGCCGCGACGAGAGTGGCCGCCATGAGCGCCCCGATCACGGCCAGCGACAGGACCGCCTCCACGAACGCGGTTTCGTAGAAGCTGCCGCGCAACGGGAGCATGCGGGCCAGCTCGAAGTGGCTGCCGATCGTGGCGCCCATCCACCCGATCGCGAGCACGAGAAAGGGCCCGAACCCGTCGAGCACGCCCGGGCTCAAGAGCCCCGATACACGGGGACCCAGCAGGATGCCGAGAAAGAGGTACTCAGCGCCGGAGACGATGACCAGCCGCCGCGCGAGCAGGTCGAAAACGACGTGCGCCGCCAGGAACGCAGCGGCGACGATCACCAGCAGGATGAGGCCGGAGCTCATCGGCGGAGCACGGGCGACATGCGGGGAGGGTAGCCCCGTCTTCAGTACGGGGCTAGAGCGAGCGACCGCAGTTGGAGCAGAACACGGCGTCTGCTTCGGGGCGCGGGCCGCACGCGGCGCACGCGGCGGGGCTGCCATCGCGGAGAGCGCGTGCGCGCGCCGCGATCATCGCCTCGAGGTCGTCGACGCGGCGATCGGCATCCTCCGCGCGCATCGCCGCGACGGCCTCCGCCGTGTAGCGCGCCTTCAACTCGGCGTAGTCGGCGTCCGCCAGCTTGTCGGTGGCGCGGTCGAACTCGATCTCCTTCAGGGCGGCGAGCGCCGCGCCCTTCGGTGTCTCCTCCGGCTCGCCGGGCTCGACCGGCTCCGGCTCGGGGGCGGCAGGCTCCGCGGCGCCGAGCGGCGCGAGGGCCAGCCAGAGCACCAGCAAGCCAACGGCGGCGGCTGCGGCGGCCTCCCAGAGCATCAGTCCTCGACCTCGGCGAGGTGGCGCTGGAGACGGTCGAGCTCCTCCTGGGATGGGTGGATGGTCGGATGGTCGGATGGGCCGGCGGATCCCTCACCGGCAGCCAGCTCTCGCGCCGACGGTCCGTCCGCCCCCCGGTCCCGCCGCTCGCCCGCCCGCCTCCCGATCACCCACGCGAGACCCGCGCCTCCCGCGAGGATGGCGGCGCCCGGGAGCAGGTAGCCGACGAGGTTGAAGTCGACCGGCTTCGGCGCCATCAACACGCGCTCGCCGTACTTCGCGACGAAAGCGTCGATGACTGCCTGTGCGGTCCGGCCGCCATCGTGCAGCGCGACGACTTCGCGGTGCAGTTCGGGCGAATAAGTGCAGGTGAAGTCGGTGGTGCGACAGGTGAAGACGTCGAGGTTACAGCCGCAGGTGCAGCGGAGCCGCCGCTCGATCCGCTTGATCGCCTCGTCGTTGTCCCCGGCCGCGGTCGCGGTCCGCGGTCGCCCCGCGGAGACCGGGTCGCGGAGCGTGCCCGCGTCTCCCTGCCCGGCGAGCGGCTCCGGCTGCTGGGCCCCGAGCAGGCCGCCGAACGGCGATCCCGCCGCCACCAGCACCGCCGCTTGACGGAACAGCGCCCGGCGCGTGAGCGGGTCCGCCGGGCTGGTCATACGCGCTCCACCGCCGGACGCACGGCCGGCGCCGGGGCGGGCCGCGCCGTCTTCGGGGCTCCGGGCCACATCGTGATGAGACCGCCGACCACCAGGATGCCGCCCCCGAACCACACCCACCAGACGAGCGGATTCAGGTTGAAGCGGTAGACCGCCTGCTCGGTACCGTTCACGACCCCGGCGAACACGACGTAGAGATCCTCGCGCAGGTCGCTCCGGATGCCCACCTCGGTGGACGGCTCGAATGTAGGGCGCCCGAAGCTGTCCACGTGCTGCCGCTTCTCCGAGGTGACGAGCCCGAGGCGTTCACCGTCGCGCCGCACCTCGACCGTCGCCGCGGAGACAAGGCGGTTCAGGGCCTCGTACTGCGACACGCCGAGATGCGTGAGCGCGTAGGTGTGGCCGAACGGGCTCCGCATCTCCACCGATTCGCCCGGACGGAGGGTCGCCTCCCGCTCCTCGCGGAACGCCATGCCCGCGAACGCGATGAAATAGATCAGGATCCCGGTATGTACCAGATAGCCGCCGTAACGGCGGCGGTTGCGGCCCACCAGGCGGACGAGCGCGAGCGGCAGCGCCTCCCCGTGCATCCGCACGCGCGCGCGCGCGCCGCGGTAGAACTCCTGCACGATCGTGGTCCCCGTGAACCCCGCGATGGCCAGCGCCATCAGCGGATAGGGATCATGGATGCCGGCCGCCGCGAGCGCCACCAGCATCAGGAGTCCGCCCGCCACGGGCCCGATGAACTGGCGCCGGAGATTGCGGGGCGACGCGCGGCGCCACGCGATCAGCGGCCCGATCCCGGTGAGCGCGAGGAGCAACAGCCCGAGCGGGACATTGACGCGGTTGAAGAAGGGCGGGCCGACCGTGATCTTGGTCCCCCGCACCGCCTCGGAGAGAATCGGGAAGAGCGTGCCCCACAATACGGAGAACGCGATGCCCACCAGGACCAGATTGTTGAACAGGAACGCGGCCTCGCGGCTCACGACCGCGTCGAGCTCCGTCTCCGGCTCGAGGTCGGGCCAGCGGGTATAGAGGAGGGTGAACGCCAAGACCCCGACCATCACCAGAAACGCGAGGAAGAACCAGCCCACGTTGGACTGGGTGAAGCTGTGGACGCTGGCGATCACGCCCGACCGCGTGATGAAGGTGCCGAAGATGCTGAGCAGGAAGGTGCCGACAATGAGCCCCAGGTTCCAGCGCTTGAGCATCCCGCGCCTTTCCTGGATCATGACCGAGTGGAGGAACGCCGTCATGGTGAGCCACGGCAGCAGGCTCGCGTTCTCCACCGGGTCCCACGCCCAGTAGCCGCCCCAGCCCAGCTCCACGTACGCCCACCACATGCCGAGCGTGATACCGACGGAGAGGAGCAGCCAGGACACCAGCGTCCACTTGCGAATGGCATGGATCCACCCGGTGTCGAGCCGGCGGGACAGGAGCGCCGCCATGGCAAAGGCGAACGGAATCGTCAGGCTGATGTAGCCGAGGTAGAGCATCGGCGGGTGAACGACCATGCCGATGTTCTGGAGCTGCGGGTTGAGCCCGCGACCGTCCGGGGGCGTGAACGGCAGCCGCTCGAACGGGCTCGCCGCGAACAGCATGACGCTGACGAAGAACACGACGACGGCGGACGTGACCCCCGCGACGTAGGGCAGCAGGGGAGCGTAGCGACGGGGGGTGAGGCCCTGCGCGAGAGTGCCGAAGAACGCGAGGACGACCGCCCAGAAGAGGAGCGATCCCTTCTGGCCGGCCCACAGCGCCGAGACGATGTAGTAGGAGGGGAGGTTACGCGAGGTGTAGGCCGCCACGTACTCGATGTTGAAGTCGTGGCTGATCAGCCCGACCCACAGCGCGAGGGTCGCCGCGGCCAGCGCCACGAACAGCGCGTGCGCCGACCGGGTGACCGTGCGGGCCAGCTCGGGCCGGCCGCGCCACCGCCCGCTGAAGGCGATCACCGTGCACCACGATCCCACGAGCAGCGCCAGCCACAACGAGAACTCCCCGAGCAGCGTCATCCCGGGTCAGGCCTGCTGTTCGTAGGCGGCATCGTAGCGCGAGCCGCACTTCGCGAGGACGTCGGTGGCGCGGATGATCCCGTCGCGCCCCAGCCGGCCCTCGACGATGACCTCGATGTCGCTGGCGTCGGTGAACGTGTCGGGCACCAGCCCGCGGTAGGTCACCGGATAGGTGCGGACCCCGTCGGACACCTGGAAATCCACGGTGCGCGCCGCGTCGTCCCGCCGGATCGAGCCCTTGACGACCCTCGCGCCCACCTTGAACCCGACGTTCTCGGCGAACGTCGGATCGCGGGCGACCTTGTCGGCCAGCTCGGTCGGGGTGAGGAAGTAGACGCCGGTCTGCTTCACGCCGGTGGCGATCAAGGTGCTGACCGCGGCGACGATGACCGCTGCACCGAGGAGAAACTTGTGGCCGGGTTTCATGGCTGGAATATACGCTCCCGGCCGCGTCCCCATGCCAGCGCCGCGTGCACCGCCCGATCCCATTCGGCGCGCCGTCCGACACGCTCGGCCGGGGCCATCGTCGGCTCGAACCGGGTGAACCGCCTGCCCCCGAGAAACTCCGCGGGCGAGCGCCAGACGCCGAGCGCGAGCCCGGCGAGCCCGGCCGCCCCGAGCGCGGTGGTCTCGACCATGTCGGGGCGCTCGACCGGAAGGCCCAGCACGTCGGCCTGGAACTGCATCAGCCAGTCGTTCGCGGCCGCGCCGCCATCCACCCGGAGCACAGGCACGGTGGCCCCGCCCGCGGTCATCGCGTCGAGGAGCTCGGCAGTGCTGAACGCGATCGCTTCGAGCGCGGCCCGCACCAGGTGGGCGCGCCCCGTTCCGCGGGTGATGCCCGTGATCGTTCCCCGCGCCTCGGGCGCCCAGTGCGGGCTCCCCAGCCCGACGAACGCCGGCACGAAGTAGACCCCACCCGTGTCCGGCACGCTCCGCGCGAGCGCGTCGGTCTCCGCCGCCCGCGCGATGAGTCCGAGTCCGTCCCGGAGCCACTGCACCGCGGCTCCCGCGACGAACACGCTCCCCTCCATCGCGAAGGCCGGCTCGCCGCGCGCTCCGCACGCGGCGGTCGCCAGCAACCCGGCGGCGGGATGCGGGCGGCGATCGCCCGCGTGCACCAGGAGAAACGCGCCGGTGCCGTAGGTGTTCTTCGCCGTGCCGGGCGCGCAGCAGCCCTGGCCGAACAGCGCGGCCTGCTGGTCGCCGGCGATCCCGGCGATGGGAAGCGCGGCCCCGAGGTGGCCGGCATCGGTCTCACCCACCACACCGCTCGACGGGACGATCGCGGGCAGCAGCCCGTCGGGTACGCCGAGCAGCGCGAGCAGCTCGGGGTCCCAGTCGCGGCGCTCCAGCGCGTAGAGCAGCGTGCGGGACGCATTGGTGTGGTCGGTGACGAACGCGCGCCCGCCCGTGAGTCGGGTCACCAGCCACGCGTCGACGGTTCCGGCCGCGAGCTCGCCCCGCGCCGCCCGCGCGCGAATACCGGCATCACCCAGGAGCCACTCCAGCTTGGTCCCGGAGAAGTACGGATCGGGCACCAGGCCGGTGCGCTCGGCGAGGAACGGCGCGAAGCCGGCTTCGCGGAGCGCGAGACACCGCTCGCTGGTGCGCCGGTCCTGCCAGACGATCGCCCGGCCGACCGGCTCGAGCGTGCGGCGCTCCCACAGCACGACGGTTTCACGCTGGTTGGTGATGCCGATACCGGCCGGGCGCTCCCCCGCCGCGGCCAGCGCGTCGCGGGCCGCAGCGAGCGTCACCTCGAGGATGTCGCGCGGGTCGTGCTCCACCCAGCCGGGCCGGGGGAAGTGCTGCGGCAGCTCCCGGTACCCGCGTCCGAGCACCGTGCCGTCCTGGTGCACGACGAGCGCGGTGGAGCCGGTGGTGCCCTGATCGAGGGCGAGGATGGAGGGCATGGGCTGGAGGCTATCGGCTATCAGTCATCAGCTATCGGTCTGTGACTGATGGCTGATGACCGATGACTGATGACCGATGACCGATAGCTGTTCCACCGTCAGCAGCCCGGCATCGGTGATGTATCCGGTCACGAGCGCCGCCGGGGTCACGTCGAAGGCCGGGTTCCACACGCCGGCGCCGGCGGGGGCGGCGACGCGGCCGCCGACGCAGCGGACTTCGTCGGGAGCGCGCTCCTCGATCGGAATCGCGGCGCCGGTGGGACAGGCAAAGTCGAACGACGAGCGCGGGGCGGCGACGTAGAACGGCACGCCGTGCGCACGCGCCGCGAGCGCGACGCCGTAGGTCCCGATCTTGTTGGCGACGTCGCCGTTGGCCGCGATCCGATCCGCGCCGACCAGCACGCACGCGATGTCGCCCTGGCGGAGGCGGCTCGCCGCCATGCCGTCGGCGATCACCGTGCACGGCACGCCCGCCGCGCCGAGTTCCCAGGCGGTGAGCCGGCTCCCCTGGAGCAATGGCCGCGTCTCGTCGGCCACCACGGCTACCCGGCGCCCCGCCGCGTGGGCGGCGTACACCGGGGCGAGCGCGGTACCGATGCCGCCGGTGGCAAGCACGCCGGCGTTACAGTGGGTGAGCACCGTCGCGCCGTCCGGCACGAGCGGCAACCCGGCGTCGCCGATGCTGCGACACATCCGGCGATCCTCATCCCAGATCGCCTGCGCCTCGGCGCGCGCGGCAGCGGCGACGGCGGCCGCGTCACCCTGCGCCGCGTGCGCCACCCGGCGGATCCGGTCCAGCGCCCAGCGCAGGTTGACGGCTGTCGGGCGCGTGGCGCCGAGCGTCATGCATGCGTCGTCGATCGCCCGGAGCACGGTGTGTCGGTCCGCCGGCCCGCGCGCCCGCCTGCCCGCGGCCGCCGCCACCCCCATCGCCGCGGCGATGCCGATCAGCGGCGCGCCGCGCACCCGGAGCGACCGGATGGCCTCGGCGACCCCGTCTACGGTGTCGAGGTCGCGGTACCGCTCTTCATCCGGGAGCACGGTCTGATCCAGAATGCGGACGCCGCCGGCGGGCGTCCAGTCGATCGGGGTCGGCCAGGTCATGGCCGGTAAGATATCGATCGGCTCACGCAGCGACGAATCGGGAGGCGGCGCCATCGGGCGTAGTCGGCGCTCAGCATGCCGAGGTTGTGAAGGGCGATCGCGCAGCCGTGCCGGTCGTGCGCGCGGCGATAGTCGCCGAGGGAACGGAGCCAGTGCCAGCGGGCGAGCGTGCGATCCCCGCGAACGTTGGCCACGCGATGCCGAGGTTCTGCTCGATCCGCGCCCAGGGCGCCAGTCGGTCCCGGCACGGTCGAGCGTGTGACGATCTATGCGACGCCCTCAACCGCGCCTGCGTCAGTCGCCTAGCACGTGGTCCCATGGACCGGTGTCGCATTCGTGGGCATGCAAGCGGCCGCACGGGACCGCCGTCTGGTGTTTTGCCTGACGCGAAACCATCATCCGGCACCTTTCTCCGGTGCAAGCCATGTACTCCACGCTGCTCTTCGATCTCACCGACGGGATCGCTCGCGTGACGATCAACCGGCCGGACAAGCTCAACGCACTGAACGCCGCGGTGATCGCGGAGCTCGCGCAGGCCGCCGAGCGGATCGACACGGATCCGGCAGTGCGCGGGGTCGTCGTCACCGGGGCGGGCACCAAGGCATTCGTCGCGGGCGCGGACATCTCGGAGCTGGCCGGGCAGGGGCCGTTCGACGGCAAGGGCCGGGCGCTCGCGGGACAGCAGATGATGCGGCGGCTCGAGCGCTGCGGGAAACCGGTGATCGCGGCGGTGAACGGATTCGCGCTCGGCGGCGGGTGCGAGCTGGCCATGGCCTGTCACCTGCGCCTCGCGAGCGAGGCGGCCAGGTTCGGCCAGTCCGAGGTGAAGCTGGGGCTCGCTCCGGGCTACGGCGGGACCGTTCGGCTGCCACGGCTGGTCGGCAAGGGACGCGCGCTGGAGCTGCTACTGACGGGGGCGATGATCGACGCACAGGAGGCGTGGCGGATCGGGCTGGTGAACCGGGTGGTGCCCGCCGATCGACTACTGGCCGAGACCGAGACGCTGCTGCGCTCGATCCTCGAGCAGGGGCCGTTGGCGGTCCGATCGGTGCTCGAATGCGTCGAGACCGGCTACGATCTCGGCGTGGACGAGGCGCTGCTGCTGGAGGCGAACCATTTCGGGCTGCTCTCCGCGACGGCCGATATGCGGGAAGGAACGGCGGCATTTCTCGCGAAGCGAAAGCCTGCGTTCACCGGCCGGTAGCCTACTCCGCCGGCGGCTCGGCTGGGGAGCTCCGCAACAGCTATGCACCCGGAGACGCGGAGGACGCGAGAATGGCGCTCTTGTGCTCGCATGACCGAGGTCCCGATGCCCAGACTCGGGATCACCACAAAGGCAGTTCTCCGTGTCCTCCGCGCCTCCGTGTGAGCTCTCTTTCCCCGTTGTTGTGGTTCAATTTGACGCCGCATACGGCTATTTTTCGGGGTTGAGATCATGGGGATCGGGTGCGGCTCCAACGACTGGTAGCACGGGGGTTCCGCAACCTCGCCGATCTCGATTGCGAGCTCCCCGCCGAGGGGCTCGCGCTGCTCGGCGCCAACGGGCAGGGCAAGACCAACCTGCTCGAGGCCATCGCGTATCCGGTGCTGTTCCGCTCGTTCCGCGGAGCCACAGACCAGGATGTCGCGCGGGTCGGAGGCGACGGGTTCCACGTGGAAATCGCCGCGGCGGGCGACGCCGCGCTGAGCGTGGCGGCCACATGGACCATGGCGGCTCGGCGCAAGCGGATCGCCGTCGGGGGCGAGGAAACGGCGCGGCTCGCCAAAGCCATCGGGCGATGGGTCGCGGTCGCGTTTCTGCCGGAAGACGTCGGCCTCGGGAGCGGTCCCGCGATCGAGCGCCGCCGCTACCTCGACCGGCTGCTCTCGTTGATGTCGCGCCCGTACCTCGCCGCCCTCACGCGCTACCGCGCCGCCGTGGCGCAGCGGAACGCGGCGCTGCGCCAGGGACGGACGGCGCTGGCCCGCGGGTTCGACGATCCCCTCGCCCGCGCCGGCGCGCCGGTCGTGCGCGGCCGCTTGGACTGGGCTGCCGGCGCGAGCGGGCGGTTCGCCGCGGAGCTCGCCGAGCTGGGTGAGCGCGAAGCGCTCCGCCTCTGCTACCGGGGGAATCCGGAGCTCGCCGACCCCGAAGCGTGGCCGGCGGCGCTGGAGGCGGCCGCGGCCCGCGACCAGGCGAGGAGCATGACGACCGTGGGGCCGCATCGGGACGATCTCGCGCTGGAGCTGGCTGGCCGGCCGCTGCGCATCGCGGGTTCGACCGGCCAGCACCGCACCGCGGCCGTGGCGCTCAAGCTGCTCGAGCTCGAGTCGCTGGCCGAGGCGCGGGGCAGCGAGCCCGCGCTGCTGCTCGACGATGTCTTCGCCGAGCTCGACCATCAGCGGCAGGAACGGCTCGCGCGCCGGCTGCTGAACGGCCGGGGGCGGCAGGTGTTCGTGACGGCGCCACGGGAGGACGAGCTCCCGCGGGAGCTCGGTATGCCGGTCTGGCGCATCGCCGGCGGGCGAGTGGCATGAGCGATCGCGAGCGCGCGCCGACCCCGATCGCCGAGGCGGTGGCGAGCTTCCTCCGGCAGGCCGGCATCATCCGGCGGGTGCAGCAGGCGTCGATCCTCGAGGAGTGGGCCGGGTTGGTCGGCCCGCAGATCGCGGCGGTCACCGTGCCGCAGAGCATCACGCCCGACGGCGTGCTGCGGGTCCACGTGGCGACCGCGCCGTGGGCCACCGAGTTGGGGCTGATGACGCCCCGCATCCTCGCCCGGCTCAACCAGGGCCGATCGGGGCGAGTGAAGGAAATCCGCTGGGTCCCCGGTCCTCTGGAGCGGCCCCGGCCCTGATCGAAGGCGACATGGGAAAACAGGACTACGACGCGCAAGCCATCACCGTCCTCAAGGGTCTCGAAGCGGTGCGCAAGCGGCCCGGCATGTACATCGGGTCCACCGGCGAGAACGGGTTGCACCACCTCGTATACGAGGTGGTGGACAACTCGATCGACGAGGCGCTCGCGGGCCACTGCGACGCGATCGGCGTCACGATCCACGCCGACAACTCGGTCACCGTGACCGACAACGGGCGCGGCATCCCGGTGGACAACCATCCCACCGAGAAGAAGCCCGCGGTCGAGGTGGCGCTCACCATGCTTCACGCGGGCGGCAAGTTCGACAAGAACACGTACAAGGTGTCGGGCGGGCTCCACGGCGTCGGCGTGTCGGTGGTGAACGCGCTGTCGGAGCGGCTCGAAGTCCTGGTGGACCGCGACGGCAAGCGGCACCACATGGCGTTCACCCGCGGTGCCACGGTCAAGAAGCTCAACGTGCTGGGCAAGGCGCGCGGCACCGGCACGATCGTCCGCTTCAAGCCCGACCCCGAGATCTTCCAGGTCCTCGAGTTCAACTACACCACGCTCGCCGACCGGCTGCGCCAGCTCGCGTTCCTGAACAAGGGCATCTCGATCACGATCAAGGACGAGCGCGAGGAGACGCCCAGGGAGGAGACCTTCTACGCCAAGGGCGGGCTGGTGCAGTTCGTGGAGTGGCTGAACCGGAACAAGAAGGCGACGCACCCCAAGCCGATCGCGTTTCAGGCCGTGAAGGACGACGTGGACGTCGACTGCGCCCTCCAGTACGAGGACGGGTACAACGAGAACACCTTCACCTTCGTGAACAACATCAACACCCACGAGGGCGGTACGCACCTCACCGGGTTCAAGTCGGCCCTCACCCGCACGATCAACGAGATCGCCCGGAAGCGCGACTTCCTCAAGAAGGAGAACTTCACGCTCTCGGGCGAGGATATCCGCGAGGGGCTCACCTGCGTGCTGCACGTCAAGGTGCGCGAGCCGCAGTTCGAGGGGCAGACCAAGACCAAGCTCGGCAACTCCGAGGTCGAAGGCATCGTCAAGACGGTGATCAACGAGCACCTCGGCACCTGGCTCGAGGAGCACCCACCGGTGGCGCGGGCCATCATCGAGAAGGCGGTGAGCGCGGCGCGGGCGCGCGAGGCGGCGCGGAAGGCGCGCGATCTGGTGCGCAAGAAGTCGGGGCTGGAGAACGCGGTGCTGCCCGGCAAGCTGGCGGACTGCTCGATCGACGACCCGGCGCACACCGAGCTCTACCTCGTCGAGGGCGACTCGGCCGGCGGCAGCGCCAAGCAGGGCCGCGACCGGCAGTTCCAGGCGATCCTGCCGCTCCGGGGCAAGATCCTCAATGTCGAGAAGGCCCGAATCGACAAGATCCTCAGCAACGAGGAGATTCGCGCCATCATCACGGCGATCGGCACCGGTGTGCGGGAGGACTTCAAGCTGGACGACGCGCGGTACCACAAGATCATCCTGATGACCGACGCCGACGTGGACGGCGCGCACATCCGCACGCTGCTGCTCACGTTCTTCTTCCGGCAGATGCAGGAGCTGATCGAGGCGGGGTACGTCTATATCGCACAGCCGCCGCTCTACCGGGTGGCCAAAGGCAAGGAAGAGTTCTACGCCTACACCGAGCCCGAGCGCGATGAGTACGCCAAGCGGCTCTCCAACGGCGACGTGCGCGGCAGCGTGAACATCCAGCGCTACAAGGGCTTGGGCGAGATGAACCCGCCGCAGCTCTGGGCCACCACGATGGATCCGGCCCGGCGCACCATCCTGCGGGTCACCATGGAGGATGCGGTCGAGGCGTCGAAGCTCTTCGATGAGCTGATGGGCGACGAGGTCGAGCCGCGGCGGCAGTTCATCGAGCGGAACGCGAAATACGTGAGCCACCTGGACGTCTGACAGGCATCCCGCGAGGCAGTTCGCCGAATCGCGCGGTGGTCACTCCTGTCTCGATCGAGCTGCTTGAACGTGGTCGCGATCGCCGCGCCGCCGAACATCACGAGATCCTTCCCCCGGTTGCCGCTTCAGCTTCGCGACCGCTGCCGCGATGCTGCCTTTGATCCCGCTCGCATTCAAGCTGTTCATCTTCTCGGTCGCGGCGGCCTCCCAATCGCCTTCCTCAGTTGACGTCGCGGGCTGGCCCCCACTGGCCGGCTCAAACCGGTCTACCCTGACCCGTCGGGTCGGATCGGCGAGAGCATGGAACACGAGATGGCGGGCAGCCGCCGATGCGGCCAGCGCGGGGTGTCGATTTCGCCGGCCCTCGTTCGACGTGTAGGTAGGGCTGAGGTTCAACGGCTCGAGATCGAGGACCCGGCTCCGAACCCGAAACCACAAGGAGACGCAGTGCAAGTCCGGCCCTACCTGTTCTTGGAAGGCCGCTGTGAGGAGGCGGTCGAGCTCTACCGCGGCGCGCTCGGCGCCGAGGTGACGATGCTCATGCGCTTCACGGACAGCCCTGACCCTCGTGAACAGGGCATGGTCCAGGCGGGTGCCGGCGACAAGGTGATCGCTGACCGCTTCGGCATGTCAGGGATGATCAACGTGGCGTCGTGAGGCGCCTATGGAGAAACGACTCATGCAACCGGGTACTCAAACGGCTCCGGTCTCGACGAAGAGGCTCTGGGCCGGACGTACTCTCAGCGCCGTGGCTGTCCTGTTCCTGCTCTTCGACAGCGTCATAAACCTGATGAAGATCGATCCTGTCGTGGCGTCATTCGCTCGGCTCGGCTACCCCGTGAGCCTTGCTCGCGGTATCGGCATCCTCGAGCTCGTCTGCCTTGCCCTCTATGTGATTCCGCGTACCTCCATTCTGGGGGCGATCGTGCTGACAGGCCATCTCGGTGGCGCGGTTGCCACCCACGTGCGCATCGGCGATCCATTGTTCACCCACGTTCTCTTCCCGGTCTATGGCGGCGTACTGGTCTGGGGAGGGCTCTTCCTGCGGGATAACCGCCTGCGCGCACTCATTCCCCGTTCGACGTGACCAAGGAGACACGAACGATGCGATTCATGATGCTGATGATCCCCAAAGGATATGAGAAGGCGGCGCCCGGCGCGATGCCGGACGCCAAGGCCGTTGCCGCGATGATGAAGTACAACGAATCCCTGCAGAAGGCCGGTGTACTGCTCGCGCTCGATGGCCTCCACCCGCCCTCGATGGGCGCACGGGTCTCGTTCCCCGGAGGCAAGCCCAAGGTGACCGACGGGCCCTTCCCCGAGGCGAAGGAGGTCGTCGGCGGCTACTGGATGATCCAGGTGAAGTCGAAGGCGGAGGCGATCGAATGGGCGTCGCGCTGCCCCGCGTCGGACAACGAAGTGATCGAGGTTCGCCCGGTGCAGGAGATGGCGGACTTCCCTGCCGACGTCAAGGAGGCGGCAGCCAGGTTGCCGGAGCTGCAGGCGAAGTCCGGGCAGCGCAGGGGGTCGTGACACCAGGAGATATGACGATGCGATTCATGATGCTGTACAAGCCCGGCAAGGAGACGGACACCCCGCCGAGCCAGCAGGAGATGGCCGCCGTGGGGCAGTTGATCGAGGAGATGGCGAAGGCCGGCGTGCTGATCGCGACCGATGGGCTCCAGCCGAGCTCGAAGGGCGCGCGCGTCCGGATCGATGGAGGCAAGTTCACCGTCACCGACGGACCGTTCACCGAGACGAAGGAGCTGATCGCCGGCTACGCGATCGTCCAGGCGACGTCGAAGGAAGAGGCGATCGAACTGGCCAAGCGCTTCCTCAAGGTGATGGGTGAGGGTGAGAGCGAGATTCGCCTGATGCAGGACGCGCCGGCCTTCGGTCCCGAGTCCGCGCCCGAGCTCGGGGACGCAGAGAAGCGCCGGCGCTCGCAGGCGGCCGCGAAGCGGTAGGCGCGGCGCGCCTCCGGTCTTGCACCGGAGGATGAAGATGGTGTGATTGGGAGCCGTGACGGCTCCCGACACCCATCGCGCGATCGACGCGGTCTGGCGGATCGAGTCGGCCAGGCTCATCGCCGGACTCGCGCGGATCGTGGGCGACGTCGGTCTCGCCGAGGATCTCGCGCAGGACGCGCTCGTCGCCGCGCTCGAGCAGTGGCCGGAGTCCGGCGTCCCGGCCAAGCCGGGTGCGTGGCTCATGGCGGTCGGGAAACGGCGTGCCATCGACCTACTGCGCCGGAGCACGCTCCTCGACCGCAAGCAGGCGCAGCTCGGTCACGAGCTCGAGGCGCGGCAGGAGATGGCCGTGCCGGATCTCGACGCCGCGATCGACGATCACGTCGGCGACGACCTCCTGCGCCTCATCTTCACGGCCTGTCATCCCGTTCTCTCCACCGAGGCGCAGGTTGCGCTCACGCTCCGCCTGCTCGGCGGTCTGACCACCGCGGAGATCGCGCGTGCCTTCCTGGTCCCGGAGCCGACCGTGGCCCAGCGAATCGTCCGGGCCAAGCGGACCCTCGCCGAGGCGCGCGTCCCCTTCGAGGTCCCCCGCGGGGACGAGCTCGCCGCCCGCCTGTCGTCGGTGCTCGAGGTAGTCTACCTCGTCTTCAACGAGGGCTACTCGGCGACCGCCGGCGACGACTGGCTGCGCCCCGCGCTCTGCGAGGATGCGGTCCGTCTCGGCCGGATCCTGGCCGAGCTTGCTCCAGAGGAGCCGGAAGTGCACGGCCTCGTCGCGCTGATGGAGATCCAGGCGTCGCGCCTGCGGGCGCGCGTCGGCCCGTCGGGCGAGCCCGTCCTGCTGCTCGATCAGGACCGCGCCCGCTGGGATCAGCTCCTCATCCGTCGCGGTCTCACGGCGCTCGACCGCGCCGAGGCGCTCGGCGGCGCGCTCGGTCCGTACGCGCTCCAGGCCGCGATCGCCGCCTGTCATGCGCGAGCCCGTACCGCGCAGGAGACCGACTGGGCGCGTATCGCCGCGCTCTACGATGTGCTCGCTCAGCTCGCGCCGTCGCCCGTCGTGGAGCTGAATCGTGCGGTCGCGGTCTCGATGGCGTCCGGACCGACAGCCGGCCTCGAGCTCGTCGATGCGCTGGCGTCGGAGCCCTGGCTCAAGGCGTACCACCTCCTGCCGAGCGTGCGCGGCGACCTCCTCGCCAAGCTGGGCCGCTTCGACGAGGCCCGCGCGGAGTTCGAGCGTGCGGCATCGCTCACACGCAACGCACGCGAGCGGGACCTGCTCCTCGAGCGCGCCGCCGCGAGCGCGCGCGAATCGGCATGATCGTTCATCTTCTCGACGGAACATACGAGCTGTTCCGCCACTTCTACGGCCTTCGCCGCTTCACCAAGGGCAGGGATCCGCCGTTCGGCGCCGTGATCGGCGTGCTGCGTACCGTGCTGCAGATGATCGAGACCGGAGCAACGCACGTCGGTGTGGCGACCGATCACGTCATCGAGTCCTTCCGCAACCGGCTCTGGTCCGGCTACAAGACGGGGGATGGCATCGAGCGTGCACTCCTCGCGCAATTCCACCCGCTCGAAGAAGCGCTCGCCGCCATGGGGGTGACCGTATGGCCCATGATCGAGCTGGAGGCCGACGACGGCCTTGCCTCCGCCGCCCGCATCGCCGCCGCCCACGAGGGCGTGCAGAAGGTCTGCATCTGGACGCCGGACAAGGATCTGGCGCAGTGCGTCCGCGGCGATCGAGTAGTGCAGGTTGACCGCAGAGCGCAGAAGGTCCGCGATGCGGAAGGAGTTCGCGAGAAGTTCGGGGTGGTGCCCGCCTTGATCCCCGACCTCCTCGCGCTCGTCGGTGACGCCGCAGACGGTTATCCCGGCATTCCGGGGATAGGTCCGACGACGGCGGCACGGCTCCTGAACCGCCACGGCATCATCGAGGACTTCCCGCCTGCGGTACTGGGGGACAGCCGCGACCTGGCTCTCCTGTTCAAGGATCTCGCAACGCTCAGGACCGACGCGCCCCTCTTCCGGGACGTGGACGAGTTGCGGTGGCGGGGCCCCACCGACGCGTTCGCCGCATGCGCGGAGCGCCTGGGAGAGGCTCGGCTCCTGGAGCGCTGTCGCAGGGCGCGGCCAGGCGGCGGGGCTTGACCGATGCGCATACTTGGCGTGCAGCGCGAGATCGTGCCGCCCGAGCGGCTGGTCCACACCTTCGAGTTCGAAGGCATGCCGGGCCATGAATCGCTCGAGACGGTGGCATTCGTCGAGCAGGACGGCAGGACGACGCCTCACGAGCACGGTTCGCTTCGCGTCGGTCGAGGATCGCGAGGGAACGCTGCAGTCGGCCTGAGCGGCGACGATGCGTCTCATCCGCGTGCGACACACGCGGATGAGACGCTGTCCGTCGTCAGGCATCGACCACGATCTTGAACCCGCCGTACGTCATGCGCTTGGCGTCGAAGGGCATCGATTTCTGATCCATCATCTTCGCGAGCCGCGGGTCTTTCATCACCTTCGCGTTGACGCGGTCGCGGTGCGCGCGTGACTTGAACACGATCCACGAGAAGAACACCGTCTCGCCGGGCTTGAGCCTGATCCTGCGGGGGAACGGCACGACCCCTTTGATGTTGAGGTCGTCGCCGAGGCATTCCCGGAACTCCACCGCGCCGTGCTCCCGCCAGACCTTGCCCGCCTTCTGCGCCATGCGGCGGTACGCCGCCACATGCTTCTTCGGGACCGGCAAGAGAAATCCATCGACATACCCGGCCATGTCAGACCTCCTCACGTTGTCTTCGTCGCGCTCATGAATTGCAGCAAGAGTCCGAATCCCCGGCCGCATCTGCGTACTTGTCGTGGTGGCGGAGCCAGGACATCCCCTGCCGGCCGAGGTCCGGCATCCCGCCCCAGCCCTCGCCCCGGCCGAACGGCGTGAGGTCGAGGTAGTGGTACGTGCCAAGGAGCAGGTCGACGTCGCGCCCGTAGGTCGAGTACGTGTGGAAGATGCGGTCGGTTGGGCGCAGGTAGACGCTCAGGCCGTGCTGCTCGCCGCTCAGGTGATAGGTCTCACCCTTCCGCTTGAGCGTCGCCCTGTCCTGGTAGTTGTACTCGACCGGCGCGACGGCTTCGTCCGTCGTCGCGTGGAAGTCGTAGTTGAAGTCGCTCCCGTACGACGAATACCACGGGACGGTCCAGCCCATTCGCGTC
>JBOHSY010000222.1:0-3725 GCA_050733355.1 Gemmatimonadales bacterium
GATGCCGCCTTTCATGAGCACGAGCACGGCAAAGAGCCAAAGCGCGAGCCTGTGACCGCGATATGTATTGTCGATGCGCTGGGGAAGTAGTTCGTGGAGCATGGAATATCCTTCGATGACGCAGAGCTATTTCACTTGAGGCCTAACGGACGGGGCATAAGCTGCGACGCGGCCTGTCGGAGCGCCGCTGAGCGCGGCGGGCCAGCCGCGTCGGCAGCTTCATGCCCGGGTTAGACAGCCCTGGGTGGACTCGACATCGGCAACTCATTCTCAATCAGCCGTTGTGAACTCGTCGGCTAACGGCGCCCGGACGATAAGCGGCGGCGAACCTGCCACGACACCCGCCGCTTCCGTAAGGCCCTCGAAACCCTAAGACATCCTCCCCAGCTCTAGCAGCGTAATCTCCGGCGGGGCGCCGAGCCGGATGGGTAACCCGCTGGTTCCGAGCCCACGGTTGACGTAGAGCTGCGCGCCGTCCTTTTCGTGCCATCCGCTGGTATGGCGATACAGATAGCGGCTCAGATTGAGTCCGGGTGAGATGAAGTCGAGCGAGAGCTGCCCGCCGTGCGTGTGACCAGCCAGCGTCAGTTCGAAGCCGGCCTCGGCGGCGCGCTCGAATACGTTGGGATAGTGACTCAGGAGAATGTTCGCCGTGTCCGGCAGAGCCAACCCCCCCAGGCGCCGGACCAAGTCCCCATTGAACTCGGCGATCGTGGTGCCTCGCGGACAGTCGATGCCGGCCAGGCCGAGCATCTCCCCGCGCAGCTGGATGGCCGCACGCTCCTGACGCAGGACGCGGATGCCCGCGGCGGCGAACAGCCGGGTCGTGATGTCCTCCGTGCCGCCCTCCTCCTCGTGGTTCCCGAGGCAAGCGAACACGCCATAGGGTGCGCGCAGGCCCGCCAGCGCGTTTGCCACGTCTCCCACCGCTTCCTGGTCCCAATTGATGTAATCTCCGGTCAGCACGATGACGTGAGGGCTCAACCCATTGGTGATCGCCACGCATCGGCGAATGTACTCTGCGCTCGTGAAGGGGCCGATGTGGACGTCGGAGAGCTGGGCCAGCTGAAACCTCTCGAAGGTTTTGGGCAGGCGAGCCAGCCGGATGCGCCGCCGCACGATTTCCACGTCGAGGCGGCCGACCAGCAGCCCGTAGCCAGCGGCTAAGAACGGAGTGGCAGAGAGCAGCAGGGCAGCCTGCTGGATGAAGCGGCGACGGTCGGACGAAGGCGGTGCGTCGCGTTCCTCTCCGGGAGGAGCTCGCCGCCGACCTCTGCCCCGCGCCCGGCGATACACCCATACCGTGGCGCGAGCGGCGTGGTCCACCGTGCTGAACGCAATCATCAGGGCGAAGGCCGGCAACGATCCCACGAACCACCACCAGAAGACACCCTCGATCAGAACGCTGTGCGGCCGGTAGTCGGCGGGCCGGAAGACGTGGCCCATGCAGCAGGATTGAAGGCTGGGAAAGCTGTACACCAGAACGAGGACGTACGGCACTCCGACGGCCAGCGCGAGCCATCCGGGCCGCGGTCTCCCGGGAAGCAGCCGCTCCGCGAGAACGACGACGCGGCTGAGCCAGAACAGCTGACTGGCCACCAGGACCAGGAGCAGGAGGATAGCGATCACGGCTGGGCCGCCGGTTGTGGTCGGCTGCGCACGACCGTCCAGGCGAAGGTGATGGGGAAGACGCTCCACAGCAGAAGGAGCGCGAGGTCGGTCGCCCCGCTCTGAAAGATCCGGCGCAGGAAGGTCGACTCGAAGGCGAGCAGTACGAAGTAGAACACGAGCGCGCCGAAACTGACCAGGGCGGCGACGCCGACCCGGCGCAGGTCCCGCCGCTCGGGAGAGTCTCTCAGGCGGCGGTATCCCAAGGCAACGATGATCAATCCCGCCACGATGTTGGCCATTTCGACCGCCAGCAGGAACTGGTATGCCCAGGGAGGACCCGGAGAGATCGCCTGCTCCGGCATATAGAACCGGTGATAGAAGCGGCTGACGTTATGCAGGATGACCAGCGTCGCAGGCACGAGCAGAACGGGCAGAATCCAGCGGCGCCGGAACACCGGGCGTGGGTAGAGCGCAGCAAAGACCAGAATCAGGTAGCCGCCCAGCAGTGAGGCAAAGATGAATTCCGGCACCTGCAACAGGAACGGCAGCTGCCGAAACTGCACGGCAGTCCCGGCGCCCCCTCCCGGTTGCAGAAAGCCTGCGAACATGAGCAGCACGAGGGCACCCGCGACTACGCCCGGGTAGCGCGGCCGGGCGAACAACGCCACGAGCCCCATCGCCAGATAGAGCAGAGCGAGCGCAGCGTCCCCGAAGTAATCCAGCCACTGCCCGCGATCCCGCATTTGCCACACCCGTTGCTCCGGGAACCACATGGTGAGCTCAATTGGCGCGCCGGCGCGTGTGACTGAGAGGGCGAACGGCTTTCCGGGTCCGAACTGCCATGTCATCTCGTCCCAGTCGTGCGCCCTACGCACGGGCTGCCCGTCCACGGCGGCGACGACGTCCCCAGCGTGCAGCCCGGCCCGTTCCGCAGGCAAACCCGGGACTACCCGCCCGATGAGGACCCCACCCTGAGGAGCATCCGACACGGCAGCGCCCACCGGGCCGAAACCCATGAGACTCCCATAGACCCGAAAGCCGAACGTGGTGAGGAAGAATGCACCCAGCAGCCAGGCCCACCACGGGGCGAGCCGCTTCGGGGAGCGTGCCCGCATGGAGGCTACGGAATCATGCTCCACGCCGATGTCCTTCCTCCAGAATAGCCGCTCTGAATGCGCCGCCGGCAGCGACCACCGCTATCCTCCACCGGGAGCCTGGGCGAGGCGCGGCCATGGTGCGTCAGCCAGAGGTACGGAACGGGTAATGGGCTCGCAGACGATTACCCCGTGAACACAATCCTGCCCTCCGTGGCGTAAACGGCCCGCGGACGTCCCGCGCCCGCGACCAGCGGGAGCCGAACCCGAGCACCAGTAAGGTCACTGGCGAGGAGAGCAAGTGTGGCTGATCCTTTTGCCTCCAGCGGCGAAACCGCCAAGCTGGAATGCGCCAGTCCGAGCATCACTGCCATCTGTGGCCGCTCATGGACGAAGGCGCTATCCCGATGATTAGCGATAGGGCTGTCTAACGGATCGCGCATCAGCTGCGGGCGACGTGCCCGCACTGCACAAACCTATGGGCCACCGCGGGCCGGCGCTCCGGCCCGCACGGGCGCTCGCCTGTGCGAGCGCCCGCCAGCTGCATGCGCGTGTTAGGCGGCCAGGTGGTACGGTCTCAACACATGGGCGACAGAACAGTCGCAGGACATGGGTGACACTACCGCCAGGTTTCGGGCTCCTCAAGGAGGAGTCCATGCCCTGGCAGGAGGTGATCGCCGTGGAACTGCGCCACCAGTTCGTCCAGGACGCCCTGCGCCGGCTCGGGCCGCTCGCCGAGCTCTGCGCCGCCTACGACATCAGCCGGAAGACCGGCTACAAGTTCCTCGCGCGCTATCGCGCGCAAGGCCGCGCCGGGCTGGCCGATCGCTCCCGCCGGCCGCATCACTCGCCCGCGGCGCTGGATCCGGTGCTCCTCGCGCGCCTGCTCGAGGCCCACCAGCACCATCCCTTCTGGGGGCCGCGCAAGCTGCTCCGGCTGGTGCGGCGTCGGTGGCCGACCGCGCCCTGGCCCGCGCGCTGCACCGTGGCCCGGCACTTCGAGCGCCTGGGCCTCGTGAC
>JBOHSY010000223.1:0-1541 GCA_050733355.1 Gemmatimonadales bacterium
GCATGAGACACCCTGTGTCAACCCTCCGGTGGTTAAGCAGCGGCGGGAGCGGATTGATTCGTGAAGAAGGGAAGCGCCCTTCGGTGGTGCGCCGGGGTGTAGCCGGCGCCATCCTGCCAGCACCGCCAGAGCACGCGGACCCACGCGCGGGCGAGGATGCGGACCGCATGCGGATGATCGCAGCCGCGGGCGCGGGCGTGGCGATCGATGGCGGCGGCCCAGGGATGGGCGTGTCGGGAGTTGTCCGCCCAGGTCGTGAGGGCCTGCCGGAGCCGTTTGTTGCAGGCGAAGCGGCAGGTGACGCTGCGGTGCTTGCCGGAGCTGTGGGTGACCGGGGCGACGCCAGCTTCGGCGGCCAGCTGCTCGGCGGTGGGGAAGCGGCGGCGATCCTCCCCCAACTCGGCCAGGATCTGGGCGGCGTTGATGGTGCCGGTGCGCGGCAAGGACTGCAGGATCGGCCCATCGGGATGCTGGGCGAGCTGAGCGGCGATCAGCCCGTCGAGCTGGCGGATCTGCTCGACGAGCGGCCGCAGCAGCGCCACCAGCGCTCGGACCAGCTGGCCCTTGGTCTCACGCTCGAGGGGGCCGGCGTGGCCGCGGGGCGCGGCGCGCAGCCGCGCGAGCAGCTCAGTGGCGGGGCGGCGGCCACAGGAGGCGCTGCGGTGGAGGAAGCGCTCGAGGCGCTTCTCGCCGAGGCGCTCGGCGCTCTCGGGGGTGGGATAGGTCTCGAGGAAGGCCAGGGCGATGGGGCTGGCCACGTCGGCGAAGATGGCCGCGCTGCCCGCCCAGAAGCTTTCGAGGAGACTGCGGAGCTGATTGGCGAGCTGGACGCGCGTCGCCACCAAGTCATCGCGAGTGCGGACGGCGGCGCGCAGGGCTTTGGTCTGGTCGGAGGGCGCCCGCAGGGCGCGGAAGCGGTGGCCGTCGGTGCGCAGGAGGTCCGCCAGGATATAGGCATCACCGGGATCGCTCTTGCCGGCGGCGGCCGTGTAGCGGGGCCGCGTGGCCTTGAGCGCGGTGGGAGGGATCGGCACCACCCGGAAGTCGGCGTCCAGCAGCGTATCGACCAGCAGGCCGGACGGGCGCTCCAGCGCGAGGGGGATGGAGGCCGGGACGCCGAGCCGGGTGAGCCGACGCATCAGGTCGCTGAGTCCGGCCGCGGTGTGCGGGATCAGGCCCTGCCAGACGATTCCCCCCTGGCCATCGAGCACGCACACGGCGTGCTCGGCGCTGGCCCAATCGATCCCGACGTAATACGTGGCGCGAGGCTCTTCCACGTCGCACCTCCGCGCCGAGGTTCGCTGCGCTGCTCCGGCGTTGGAAGGTCTCACCGATCGCTCACTGAACCGGCGCTCCGGGCTGCAGGTGCCCTGGCGCGACACCCTGTGGTCGGTTGGGGCCTTCCGCGCCGGGCAGAGCAGCGGGTCTCATGCAGGCTCTCGCAGAGCAAGCGACACTGGCTGTCTCTCCCCGGACGCCGAAGCACTCACACACCAGGCGGCAACCTACCGCCCTCGATACCGAAGGTGCACCAGTGAGCG
>JBOHSY010000224.1:0-15786 GCA_050733355.1 Gemmatimonadales bacterium
GCCCGGGGCCGCCGGACGTCGGCGGGCGCGCCCGGCGCAGCGGCCGGCCCGGACGGCGCGACGGACGGGCCGGGCCGGCGGCTGGCCTCGTCGAGCACCAGGTCGCGCGAGACGCCCAGCCGCTCGGCAACCCGCGCCGCGTAGAGCTCGCGGGTGACCGGATCCGACGCCGCGCGAATGGTCGGCAGCAGCTTGTCGAGCGCCTGCCGCCGCCGCTCGATGTCCGCCATCCACCCGCCGCGCTCGAGGAGCTGCAGCTTCCGCTCGAGCACGTCGGCGGCGTCCTTGAGCACGGGTGCGAGCGCCTCCACCCCGCCCTTCCGCACCAGCGTGTCGGGATCGTCGCGGGGCGGCAACGTGGCGACCCGCACCCGTACCCCGTGGCGCAGCAGCTCGTCGGCCGCGCGGAAGGTGGCGCGAAGGCCGGCCGAGTCGCTGTCGTAGAGCAGCACGGCCGACTGGGCCGTCCGGCGGATCAGCGCGGCCTGGTCCGGGGTGAGTGCGGTCCCGAGCCCGGCGACGACGTGCTCTACCCCGGCCAGGACGAGCCGGAGCACGTCGAAATATCCCTCGACCAGCAGCACCGTTTCGTGCTGGCGGATTGCCGCGCGCGCGGCGTGCAGGTTGTAGAGGAGCCGCCCCTTCTGAAAGAGGGGCGTCTCCGGCGAGTTCAGATACTTCGGCTCGCCCTCGCGGAGCAGCCGGCCGCCGAATCCCACCACGCGGCCGCGCAGGTCGTGAATCGGGAAGAGCAGGCGCTCGCGGAACCGCGGCACCACGCGGCCGTCGTCACGCCGCGCCGCGAGCCCGGCCTCGAGCAGCAGCGGCTCGCCGATGCCCAGCGCCTGCATCGCCGCCAGAAATGCCGTCCCTGGTGGCGCCCAGCCGAGGCCGTTCTGGGCCGCCTGATCGAGCGCGAGGTCGCGGCCCGCGAGGTACTCGCGCGCCGCGCGGCCCTCCTCGCCCTCGGCGAGGCGGCGGACGAACCAGTCGTGCGCCGCCGCCACCGCCCCGAACAGCGGCTCGCGCGGATCCGGTCCCGCGCGAGTCGTCTCCGGTATGACGATGCCGGCGCGGCGCGCGGCCTCCCGCACCGCGGTCGGGTAATCCATGCCGAACCGCTTCATGAGATAGGTGAACGCGTCCCCGGCCGCGTTGCACTTGTAGCAGTAATACATCGCCTTCCGTGGAATCACGGCGAAATTGCGGTGCCTCCCGCCGTGAAACGGACAGGGCCCGCGGTAGTCCGCGCCGGTGCGCTTGAGGTCCACCGATTCGCCGATCAGCGCGATGAGATCGGTCGCGTCGCGCACCTGCTCGATGACGTCCTCGGGGATGAGGCTCATCCGCCGAACTCCACGATGGTGACCCCGCTCCCGCCCTGATTGCGCGGCGCGAGCGCGAACCGCGCGATCCGGCGGTCGCCGCGCACCACGCGGTGCACCCGGTCGCGCACCACGCCGGTGCCCATGCCGTGGATGATGCGGAGAAACGGGTGCTCGGCGAGCACCGCGGCATCCACCGCGGCGACAGTCGCCGCTTCGGCCTCGTCGCCGGTCATGCCGCGGAGATCCACCTCGAACCGGGCGCCGGCATCCGACGGAAGAGCAGAGGAGCCGAAGAGAGGCGCAGGTCTGCGCTTCTGCTCTTCCGCTCCGCTCTTCCCGGCGAGCGCGACGCTTTTAGCATCCACGACCATTCGCATCGCTCCCGCCAAGACCACGAGTCTGCCGTCCGCGCGGACTTCGACCACCTCGCCGGTGCCGCCCGCGGCGATGCAAACCCGCGTACCGACGCCAACGGATTCGATCCCCCTGCTCTTCTGCTCTTCAGCTCCGCCGCTCATCTCGTCCAGCGCCCGGATCCCCTCCTCCACCATCCGCCGGGCCTCGCGCGCCGCCGCATCGTCCGTGGATGCCTTTGCGCGGGCGACTGCTTCCTCCACCCGTTCGCGCGCGTCGAGCAGGAACGCACGCGCCTGCTCGCGGCCCTGGCGCTCCGCCTGCTTCTCCCGCCGGCGGAGCTCGCGCTCGCGTGACTCCTGCGCGTCGTGCTGGAGCGCGAGCCGTGCGGCCAGCCCCTCGGTGTCGAGCTGGCGGGCGGCGAGCGCGGCCTGCTCCGCCTCGAGCGTGCGCGCGCGCTCCTCCACCGACGCGAGCAGCGCGTCGAGCGCCTTCTCCGCTCCGGGTACGCGTGCCTCCGCATCCGCGAGCACATCCACGGGAAGTCCCAGGCGCCGCGCGATGGCGAGTCCCCAGGAGCGGCCCGGCACGCCCTTCTGGAACCGGTAGCTCGGCGCGAGCGTGGCGCCATCGAACTCGAGCGAGCCGTTCACCACTCCCGGCGTATATGTCGCGAGATCCTTCAGGGCCCCGAGATGGGTCGTGGCCAGCGTGGTGGCGCCGCGAGCGGTCAGCGTGGCGAGCACCGCCGCCGCGAGCGCGGCGCCCTCGGTCGGATCGGTGCCGCTCCCGACCTCGTCGAGCAACACCAGGGAGGCCGCGTCCGCCTCCGCGAGAATCATTCCGAGTGCCTGCACGTGCGCGCTGAACGTGGACAGGCTCGCCGCGATGGACTGCCGGTCGCCGATGTCGGCGAAGAAGCGGGTGAACGCAGGCAGCCGGCTCTCCGCCCCGACGGGAGGGACGATCCCGCTCTGCGCCAGCGCCGACAGGAGGGCGGTGCCCTTCAGCAGGACAGTCTTCCCGCCGGTGTTGGGGCCGCTCACGAGCAGGGTGCGCTCGTCGGCCGTGAGCTCGAGGTCGAACGGCACGACCGGCGCCCCTCCCGCGAGCAGCAGCGGGTGGCGCCCGTTCCGGATGATCACCGCCGCCGGCGCCGGGTCCACGGCCGGCACCTCCGCGTCCAGCGCAAAGGCGTACCGCGCGCGGGCGACGAGATCGTCCACCGCGACGGTCAGCTCCAGGGTCGCGCGAATCGCCGGCAGCGCGGGCCGGAGCAGGTCGGTGAGCTCCCGAAGCACGCGCAGCGTCTCGCGCTGCTCGGCCACCTGGGCCTCGCGGAGCGCGTTGCCCAACTCGATGGCCTCGGCGGGCTCGATGAACAGCGTGCCGGCGCTGGCCGACTCGTCGTGCACGATGCCCTGGGGCCGGCTGCGGGAGTCGCGTCGCACCGGGACGACGTACCGGCCCTCACGCAGGGTGACCGTGGCGCCCTGCGGCACGCTGGCGGCGTCGAGGCCGCGCAGCAGCGACTCGAGCCGGCGGACCAGGCGCTGCCGCGCATCATGCACCTCGCGCCGCGCGGCCGCGAGGCGGGGGCTGGCCGCATCGAGCACCTCGCCGTCCGGGCCGATCGACTGCTCGATGCGGCGGTCCAGCCGGCGATCGGGCAGCTCGCACAGGAGCTCGCCCGACCGTGGGGCCTGCGGCGCCACCCGCTTGAGGTCCGCGTGCACCGCGCGCCCCGCCCCGAGCACCCGCCCGACGCTCAGGAGCTCGGCGCCCTCGAGCACGCTGCCCTCCACCCGCAGGCGGGCCAGCGCGTGCCGCACGTCGGGCACCGGCTCGGCCAGGAGCCCGTCGCCCCTGCGGAACAGCTCGGCGATTTCGCCCACGCGCGCGAGCTCGCGGTCGATCCACGCCAGGTCCGCGATCGGACGCCGCTGACGCACCCGCTCGGCGCCGAGCGGCCCGGCCGCGTGGCCGGCAACGATGTCGAGCACCGCGGGCAGCTCGATGGTGTCGAGCGCCTCGACCGAGCCCGGGCCTGCCAACGACGACGGGGTGCCGGCGGCTGGACCCTCCGGCACCCCGTCTGCTCCGGGCTCGCCTTCCACGGCCGTCATCCCGCGGCCAGCTCCTCGCGAACGATCTGGTTCACGACCTTGCCGTCGGCGCGCCCCTTGAACCGCGGCAGCACCGTGCCCATCACCTTGCCGAGGTCGCGGGCCCCGCCCGCGATGGCTTCGCGCACTGCGGCGCGGATCTCGGTCGGGTCGGCCGGGGCCGGCAGGAACTCCTCGAGCACGCGGATCTGCGCCGTTTCGACGTCGGCCAGATCCTGCCGGCCGGCCTTCTGGTACTGCTCGACCGCCTCGCGGCGCAGCTTGACGCCCTTGCGGAGCACGTCCACGACGTCGTCGTCCGCGGGCGGGCGGTGGAGCTCAAGCTCGCGGTTCTTGAGGTTGGCGAGGATGGTGCCGAGGACGAGCGTGCGATCCTTGTTCTGCGCCTTGCGCGCCGTCACGAGCGCAGCCCGGAGCGTTGCAGCGAGGTCAGCCACGTCGGACATGATGTAATTTAGGCGGAAAGGCGCGAGCGCCGGAAGCGCCCGCCCCTACCCCGGCGGCCACCGGAACCTGCGCCCGCCGAGCACATGGAAATGCAGGTGGTCGACGCTCTGTCCGGCGTTGGCGCCCGTGTTGGTGACGATCCGGTAGCCCGCGCCATCGAGTCCCAGCTCGCGCGCCACGTCGGCGGCGAACGCGAGCGTCCGCCCGACCAGCAGGTGCCCGTCAGTGCCGGCCGCGTCGCGCACCGCGGCGACGTGCGTCGTCGGGATCACGAGCACGTGCACCGGCGCCTGCGGGTTGATGTCATGGAACGCGACCGCGTCGGCGGTGCGGCGGACGAGCTTCGCGGGGACGTCGCCGGCCACGATGCGGCAGAAGAGACAGTCAGTCATCCGCGCCCTCCCAGTGCACTCAGGCGGGCGGCCACGGCCAGCGCCGCCGCCGCGACGGCCGCGGTCTCGAACCGAAGAACGTTCGGCCCGAGCCGCACCGGACGATAGCCCGCCGCGCGCACCGCCGCGCGCTCCGTTTCGGTCAAGCCGCCCTCCGGGCCGACGAGCACCGTGAGCGGCTCGCCGGCATCCACGTCGGCGCCGCCGCCCTCCGGGTCGGCGAGCCAGCCCTCCCCTTCGAGCGGGCGCGCGAGAAACGCCGGGAGCGGCTCCGGCGCGCGAATCTCCGGCGCCCAGGCCGCGCCGCACTGCTTCACCGCCTCGAGCGCGCGGCGGCGCAGCTTGTCCAGGTGCTGCGGGCGCACCCGGGTCGCCACGGCGGCTGCGAGCTCGGTCTCCAGCGGCGTCACCGCGGTCACCCCGAGCTCGGCCGCCTTCTCCACCAGCCACTCGAAGCGTTCGCGGTCGCCCGCGCCCACGGCGAGCGTCAGTGGCGGTGGCCGCCCCACCCGCCGCGCCGTTTCCACCTCGACCTGCCAGCCTTCGCGCTGTCGCACGAGCCGGCCGGTGCCGACCAGGCCGGCGCCGTCGCGAAGCTGCACCCGCTCGCCGTGGCTCGCCCGGCGCACGCGCAGATGATGTTCTTCCCCGTCCGCGAGCCGGCCCGCGAGCCCCTCTTCCCGTCCGCCCCGCTCCAGCAGCACGATCATCGCACGCGCGCCGCCACCCCCCACCAGCCCGCATCGTTCGCCGCGTCGACCAGCGCGAAGCCCGCGGCATCGAGCGCCGACTCGAACTCCACCGACTCGCTCGATTCCATGCCGGCGAAGATAGCGCGCCCCCCCGGCGCGAGCGCGCGGAAGATGACGGGCAGCAGCGCAGTGTTGACGCTGCGGAGAATATTGGAGCAGACGAGCTCGGCGGGCGCCACGAGGGGCGCCAGGGCCGCGGCGTCGCCCTCGAGAAATGCGGTCTGATCGGCGACGCCGTTGCGCACCGCATTCCGTTCGGCGACCGCGTTGGCCTCGGCATCGCTCTCGATGCCGGTCGCCCGGACGGCGCCGAGCTTTACTGCGGCGATGGCGAGGATGCCGCTTCCGCTGCCCAGGTCCAGCACCCGCTCGCGCGGACGCAAATGGCGTTCGAGCAGGGCCAGCGCGGTGCGGGTAGAGCCGTGCTCACCGCTTCCGAACGCGTTCTCCGGGTCGAGCACGACCAGCGGCCCAACGCCGGCCGGAACGGACGACCACGAGGGGGCGATCGTCAGGCGGCCGAACCGCCGCGGCCCGAGTCCCTCGCGCCAGCGCACCGACCAGTCTACCGGCTCGAGGGCGCGCCGCTCGGCGATCGCGGGCGGCGCCGCGCCCCCCGCCAGCTCGGAGACCAGTCGATCCGCGTCGGTCTCGTCGGCCGCGAAGCCGACCAGCAACCCGTCATCGCGCTCCTCGATCGCGTGCCCGGTGCGCGCGACCAGCCACGCGCCGACGGCTGCCCGGTGCTCCGGCGCCGTCCGCACGTCGATGGCCCACCAGGTCATGCGCCGAGCGCTTCCTTGAGCTTGGACCAGAACCCCGCTTCGCGCTTGGGAGGATCGCCTTCGACGGCGGCGAGCTGCCGGAAGAGATGCTCCTGGTCGGCGCTCAGCTTCTCGGGGGTCCACACGTGCACCCGGATGAGCAGATCGCCGACGGAATTCTGCCCCAGCGCGGGGAGCCCCTTGCCCTTGAGCCGGAGCAGCGTGGCGGTCTGAGTGCCGGCGGGCACGCGAATCCGTTCGGCACCGTGCGGCGTGGGTACTTCGAACTCGCCGCCAAGCGCGGCCTGGGAAAACGAGAGCGGGAGGTCGTGGACGAGATCGTTGCCCTGGCGTTCGAACCGCTCGTCGGTCCTGACGTCGAGCATGACCAGGAGATCGCCGTTGGGCCCGTTGCGGGGGCCGGCGGCGCCCTGCCCGCGCAGCGTTACGTAGTTGTTGGAGGACACCCCGGCGGGGATGTCCACGGCGACGGTCCGCTCGCCACGCACGCGGCCGTCGCCGCGACAGACCTCGCACGGCTCCGCGATCACCTGGCCCTCGCCCGCGCAGGTCGGACACGGTGACACCGAAACGAACTGGCCGAAGAGGCTCCGCGTCGCGCGGCGCACCTCGCCGCTGCCACCGCACGTCGTGCACGGCGACGGCTTGGTGCCCGGCCTCGCGCCCGACCCGCTGCAGTTCGAGCAACGATCGAGCGTCCGAAGCTTGACGTTCTTCTTCACGCCCGTGGCGACGTCGCCGAGCGTCAGCTTGACCGTGACCCGGATGTCCTGACCCCGGCGCGACTCGGCCTGCGCGCGCCCGCCCCCGAAGATCGACTCCAGTCCGCCGAGCCCGCCGAAATCCCGCATGAAGATCTCGAGCGCCTCGGCCAGATCCACGTGGTGGAACCCGTAGCTGCCGGCCCCCGCCCCGACGCCGGCGCGGCCGTAGCGGTCGTACGCGGCGCGTCTCTGCGGATCGCGCAGCACCTCGTACGCCTCGGCGATCTCCTTGAACCTGGCCTCGGCGTCGGGCGCGCGGTTCCGGTCGGGATGGTATTCCATCGCGAGCTTGCGGTACGCCTTCTTGATGTCCGCATCGGACGCGTCGCGCGAGACGCCGAGCAGCACGTAGAAATCAGTCACTCGAGGAGCCCCTCCACGAGACGGCTCGTGTGCTCCACGAGACCGATGATCTTCTCGTACGGCATCCGCGTCGGCCCCATGACCCCGATGACGCCCTTGAGGTCGCCGGCCTGGTAGGATGAGGTCACCAGCGTAAAGTCCGACAGCCGCGAGTCCAGGTTCTCGCCGCCGATGGTGATGGAGAGACCCGCCCGGCGCCGCGAATCCAGCGCCTGACGCAGCAGATCCCGCCGCTCGGTGAGCTCGAGCAGAGCCCGCATGGCGGCGTTCGACGAGAACTCCGGCTGATCGGCGAGCATTTGCGCGCTGCCCAGCACGACGGCGCTGGGATCCTTGGAGAGGTCGAAGATGTCGTCCCGCTCCGCGATGAAGATGTTGAGCAGCTCGCGCTGACCGGGCGCCACGTCGGCATCGCGGAGCCGCTCGACCAGCGACTGGCGGATCTGCCCCAGCCGGAGGCCGCCGAGCCGCTCGTTGAGGAGCTGTGTCACGCGCTGCACCAGGGCCGCCGCCATGTGCACGCCGCTGACCTGCACGAAGATCGTGCGCACGACGCCGCCACGGAGGTTGAACACGAGCAGCAGCCGCTCGGACGAGACCGGCACCAGCTCCAGCCGCTCCAGTACCAGATCGTGGAATGCCGGCGATACCGCCATGCCGAGCTCCTGCGTCAGCACGCCGAGCACCTGCGCTGCCCGCCGCAGGATCTCGTCCAGGGTGCTGCGGGATCCCTCGATCTCCGATTCGAGCGCCTGCCGCTCACTGGGTGACGGGCGCCGCGATGCCCGCATGATCCCGTCCACATACAGCCGATACGCGCGCTCGGTGGGCACCCGCCCGGCCGAGGGATGGGGATGAAAGAGGAATCCCTTCTCCTCCAGCTCGCTCATGGCGCCCCGGATCGTGGCCGGCGACACGCCCAGCCCGAACCGGCGGGCGATGGTCTGGCTGCCGGCGGGCTCGGCGGTTTCGATGTAGGTCTGCACGACAGCCTCGAGAATTCGAAGCTCCCGCTCCGTCAACTGCTCGCCATGGGGCATGGAACAAATCTAGGGGCGTCCCTCAGACCGCCGCCACCAGCGCGTCGACCCGCAGCCATCCCTCGGCGGTCAGGCTGACCCGGCCGCCGGATACCGCCGCCCATCCGCTCCGCACCCAGTTGGTGACGGTGGCCTCCGGAACGAACGCCACTGCAACCCCCTCGACGGTCCTGAGTCCCAGGTAGAGCTCCTCCAGCCGGACGGCCGCCGCATCGGGTGCCTCCCGACCCGCCACCCAGGAGCCACCCCCGGCGACCGCCCGGGCATACGCCACCCATTCGCGCAGATTCCACCAGCGCTCGCCCCCGGCCGCGCTATGCGCGGACGGACCGAGTCCCAGGTACGGCGCCCGCCGCCAGTACGCGGAGTTGTGGCGAGCACGCCGGCCGGGCCTGCCCGCGTTGGACACCTCATAGTGCTCGAGCCCGGCCCCGACCAGCGCCGCGTGCGCCTCGAGGTATTCGGTGGCGTATCGCTGCTCGTCCGCCGGGCGAACGAGTCCGCGGTCGGTCCAGCGGGCGAGAGGGGTGTGCGGCTCCGTGGTCAGGCCGTACAGCGACAGGTGCTCGGGCTCAAGGGCCAACGCGCCGGCCAGGTCGGCGCTCCAGTCGCGCTCCAGTGCGGCCGGCAGTCCGAAGATGAGATCGAACGAGATGTTGTCGAAGCCCGCCGCGCGCGCAGCGGCGACCGCCGCCGGGACCGCGCGCGCGTCGTGAGTGCGGTGCATCCAGGCGAGCACGCGATCGTCCAACGACTGCACGCCGAGCGAGAGCCGGTTCACGCCGGCCGCATGCCAGACCGCTGCGGCTTCCGGCGTCACGTCCTCGGGATTGGCCTCGAGCGTGATCTCGGCCGCCGGCGCCAGAGAGCGGTCCGCACAGAGGCGGGCGAGCAGCTCGGCGATCGCGGCCGGTGGAAGGCGGGACGGGGTGCCGCCGCCGAAGTAGACGGAATCGAGCCTGGGCGCGGCGGTCCAGGCCGCGTGCCCCTGCTGCTGCGCCCACTCGCGCAGCACCGCGGCGACGTATTGCGCCGCGGGCACCTCGCGCCGCACCGCGATGGCGAAATCGCAATAGCTGCAGCGGCGGGCGCAGAAGGGGACGTGAAGGTACAGATGCACGCTGAAAGCTATCAGCTATTCGCTATCCGCTATCCGCTATCCGCTATCCGCTGTCCGCCGCTACACCCGGCGGAACATCCCGATGGGCCGCTGCTCGACCACGCCGGCGATCTCGAGCACGCCGAGCTGCGCCAGGAGCTGCCCCACCGGCCGATCGAACCGGGCCGTCAGCGCGTCGATATGCGTGGGCATGCGTCCGAGTGCCTCGGCGAGCGCCCGCTCGCCGGGCGAGAGCGTGGACGGCAGCGGGTGCACCCCGCTGGCATCCGCCGCCGGGAGCGCGGGCCACGTGCGGACCTCGGGATAGAACGGGCGCAGGTCGCCCGGCTCGAGGATGGGCGTGGCGCCGTCGCGGATGAGCCGGTTGCAGGCCACCGACGTGGGGCTGGTGATCGGACCGGGCACCGCGGCCACGTCCCGGCCCTGCTCCAGCGCGGCATCGGCCGTGATGATGGCGCCGGAGCCTACCGCCGCCTCCACGACGACGGTAACCCGCGCGAGCCCGCTGATGAGTCGGTTTCTCCGGGGGAAGCTCCCGGCGGTGGGTCGGTCTCCCGGGGGGAACTCTGTGAGCAGGAGTCCATCGGTGGCCACGCGATCGTAGAGCGCGCGGTTGGCGGCCGGATACACCACACCGAGCCCGTTGCCGAGCACGCCGATCGTGTCGCCACCCGCCTCGAGCGCCGCGTCATGGGCCACAGCATCCAGCCCGCGGGCCATCCCGCTCACGACCACGACGCCGGCGGCAGCGGCGTGGGCCGCCACCGCCCGACACGCGTGGGCGCCGTAGGCGGTGTGGTCCCGGCTCCCGACCACCGCGATGGCGGGCATCGAGAGCAGCTCCAGCCGACCGCGCAGGAACAGCACCGGCGGCGGGTCGGGAATCTGCCGCAGGGCGGCGGGAAACGTCGGGTCCGAGGGGATCAGCACGAGACCCCCGGCCGCGTCGGCCGCGGCGATGGCGTGCTCACCATCGGACGGGCTCCGGGCCGCCACGGCCGTGGCGAGTGCCGCTCCGATGCCATCCGCGCGACGGAGGGCGGCGAGCGACGCCTCGAGCACACCACCGGCAGATCCGAACTCCAGGACAAGGGCCTCGAAGCGCGCCGCCCCGATGCCTGGCGTCAGGGCAAGCGCGACCCAGGCGGCTCGATCGGCGTCCACTCGTGGGCTCGCGGCTCGGCCGGCCGGGCCGTCTGGACAAGGCGCCACAGAAACTCCTTGAGGTCGTCGAGCCCGGTGCCGGCGACGCTCGAGATGCCCAGGACCCCGGCCGCATCAGGCGCGGTGATCGCGGGAATCCCCGCGCCCGGCGGAAGGAGGTCCTGCTTGGTGAGCAGCACGACGTGCGGCGTCGCCGGGAGTGGCCTGCTGTACAGCCCCACCTCGCGCCGGAGCTGATCGTACACCTGCTGCGGATCGGGCGCGTCGACCGGCACCAGAAACGCGAGCACGCGGGTTCGCTCCAGATGCTGGAGGAATCGCAGCCCGAGACCCTTGCCCGCGTGCGCGCCCTCAATGATGCCCGGGATGTCGGCCACCACGAAGGAACGGTGGTCCGACAACCCGACGACCCCGAGATTGGGCTCCAACGTGGTGAACGGATAATCGGCGATCTTCGGGCGGGCGGCCGAAACGACCGAGAGGAGCGTGCTCTTGCCGGCGTTCGGCTCGCCGACGAGCCCGACGTCGGCGATGAGTTTCAGGACCAGCTCGAGGCTGCGCTCCTCGCCCTCTTCGCCGGGCTCCCACTCGCGCGGGGCCCGGTGGGTTGACGTGGCAAAGCGGGCGTTGCCCCGGCCGCCCCGGCCGCCACGCGCCACGAGGAGCCGCTCTCCCACGGCCAGCACCTCGCCCAGCACCTCGCCGGTGGCGGCGTCCTTCACGATCGTGCCGGGCGGCACGGGCAGCTCGATATCGTCGGCGCTGCCGCCGGTTTGCGTCTTGCCCTTGCCGTGCTCGCCCCGCTCCGCTTTCCACGTGGTGCGATAGCGGTAGTCGAGCAGCGTAGCAAGGTTGCCGTCCGCCCGCACGTACACGCTGCCGCCCCGCCCCCCGTCGCCGCCGTCCGGCCCGCCTTTCGGCTTGTACTTGAAGCGGGCGAACGAGCTCGCGCCCGAGCCGCCGGCGCCCGCGGCGACTTTCACTACCGCCTGGTCGACGAACATCTAGTGCTGCCCCGGGCTCCACCCCTCACGCACGCTCTTCCACAACTCCTTGACCTTCTTCCACTGATCGAACGAGAGCAGTGGATTCACGATGGACAGCACGCCGTCGATCTGGCCGAAGGTGGCGCCCGCGTGCAGCGACCCGCGCAGATGCGAGTGGAGCTGGCGGGGCGTCTCGAGCACCGCCGTCTGCGCCACCGTGCAGAGCTCCCGCCGCATGAGGTCGAGGCCCGGACGCGAGAGCACCCGACCGTACCCTTCGGTAATCATCCACGTGTCGATGGCCGGGTGCAGCGCCCGTACGGTGTCGCGCAGCTTGGCGTAGTTGTCGCCGTAAATGGTGGCGCACGTGCGCTCGCCCCGCTCGGTCCACTCGGCGATCCCGTTGTAGTCGGCCTCCGCGTCTTCCCTGGGAGCCGGCACCCCGCCGAACTTCCGCCAGACCATGAAGGCCACGAGGGTCCGCGGGTAGCCGCACATGAGCACCGACTGGAGGAGCAGCTCCTCCACCCACGGCACCGGCACCTGCGAGCCGCGGAGCGGGCCGACGCGATCCCGAAGCTCGGGCTCGTAGCCCTGCGCGATAGCCGCGGCGAAGCGGACGAGATCACGGGTTTGCGGATCGAGGCCGTCCTGTTTCGCCATCCACTCTACCTCAGGCCGAGATGCGGGCGGCATCCTAAAGACGCGAGTCGGCACAATATAGCGCGGGGCGGATTAGCTTTCGCGGCCATGTTGCCCATCTGTCGCGCGCCGCTCGTTGCCTGGGTGTTCCTGCTCGGCGGCGTGGTTCCCGCGCGCGCGCAGGCGTCGCTCTACCTCCCGCTCGACGACGCTCGGCTCCCCCTCCTCGAGCATCTGATCGCCCGTCGCGACGTCGACGATCCCACGCCGATGGTGCGGCCATTCCGGCTGGCGGACGCCGTACGGGTACTCGCCCAGGCAGACAGCGCCCCGAACACGCCGGGAGGAAAGTTGATCCGGGAGCTCCGGTCCGCCTTCACCGAGGATACGGCCGAGGCTCGGTGGGAGGTGCAGGTGCGAGCCGGGGGGGACGCCTACACGCAAAAGCGAAAGGACGCGCTGCATCTGGGCGGCGAAGGAACCGCCAATCCGTATGCCGACGTCGCGCTCCGCGGCGCGTTCGGTCCGGTGGCGTTCGCAACCCGGCCGGCACTCGAGCCGCGGCTCATCGGCGACCCGGACTGGCCCAACCAGGCGCAGGACCACCTGACCGGCCGGCTGGCCGAGGGGTACCTGTCGCTGCAGTTCAAGTACGGCAACGTCACGTACGGGCAGCTCGAGCGGAACTGGGGTCCGGTCGGCTACTGGGCGATTCCGCTCAGCAATTACAGCTACCAGCGGCAGGGACTCGCGCTGACCCTGGGAACGGGCGATCTCCGACTCGACGCGATCGCCTCGGACCTGCAGGGCGAGGAGGACAGCCTGGGCCAGCCGGTCAATCGCTACCTGATCGTGCACCGGCTGGACGCGCGGCTGGCGCGCCGACTCCGGCTCGCGCTCTGGGAGAGCATCATCATTGCGGGCCAGGGACGGATTCTGGAGACGCCGTTCGCCAACCCCATTTCGCCGACGGTGGTCGCGAACACGTTCGGGATCCAGGATCTCAAGAGCAACATCATCATCGGGGCGGACATTCACCTGAGGGTCAGCGATCGAACCACCTTTCAGGCGCAGCTCGCGCTGGATGACTTTCTCTTTAATACCCGGGACCAGGGACGGGACCGGTGGGCCCTCACGCTCGCGGCGTACGGCCCCGTCGGTCGGACGCTCGGCTGGCGAGCGCTCTACACCCAGGCCTCCAGCCTCGCGTTCCGGACGTTTGTACCGGAAGAGAATTTCGTGGACGCCGGCGTCGGCACCGGCCGGAACTTCAGCGACATGGATCTGGTCTCCGTGTCAGCCTCGATTCCGACCGCTGCCGGGCTGCTCCTGATGCCGGATCTCACCGTCCAGCGCCAGGGCGAGGGGCGGATCATAGACCCCTATCCGCTGCGGGGCCCCGATGGAGTCCTGGTGTATCCGGCCTGGTTCGTGGGAACGGTCGAGCGTACGTACCGGGTGGGCCTGGGCGTCTCGGGCCGCGTGCTCGGCCTGGATGTCGCGGGATCCGGCGGCTTCCACCACGTCGTGAACGACCAGAATCAGGCCGGCATGACGGCAGACCGATTCGTCGGCACCATCCGGCTGGTGGCTTCGTGGCAGCGGCGCGGACGGCTCAGATAGGCGGCCGGCACGCCCGCGCGGCGCTGATCGCTGCCAGCCTCGCGGTCGGTCTCTCCGCATGCATCCAGGCCAACCCCGAGCTCCCGCCACCGGCGTCGCCCAGCCTCACCCGCGAGCAGCTCGCGCGCCTCATCTTTCTGCGGGGGCCGACCGACAGCGGGAACGTGCTGAGCGATCGGACCCAAAGCATCCTCCGCCACATCGCATACCTCGAGAGCCTGCCCTTCGATGGCATGGTGGTGGACATCCCCGGCGGGATGCAAACGATGGCCGGGCAACCGCTCGACTATGAGCTCTACTTCGCGGGCTTCCTGCGGCCGCTCCGCACGGCCTTCCGCAAGTTCAACCACAACTTCGTGCGGGTGCAGAACCACGATCCGGGCGATCTCTTCGACGATGCCGCCTGGACGGTCACGGTGGAGAATTGGGGGAAGCTTGCGCGGGCCACGCGCGACGCCGGCTTCGTGGGAATCTTTTTTGACGACGAGGAATACTGGGATCCCTGGCTCAACTATCCCGAGGACTACGACCGGCCCACCCGGTCACTGGGGCAGTACCGTGCCCAGGCTCGGCTCCGGGGCCGCCAGGTCATGGAGGCGATCGTCGCGGAGTTTCCCGACATCCGGATCATCTTTAGTCACGGTCCCTATCTGTCGGAGCCGAAGACGCCACAGTGGCTAACCCGGCAGACAGTCAACGACGCCAGCTATTACGAGCTGCTCGGTCCGTTCTTCGTGGGCTTCGTGGAGGGCGCCGGTGAGCGGGCAAAGGTGATCGACGGAGGTGAGCTGTACCGCTACCGGACTCCTGACGATTTCGCGCGATCATATAGCTGGCGCAAGTACGCCATCGCCGGCGCGGAAGTGAACAGCGAGTTCGTTCCGGCGGCGCTCCGCCCAGTCTGGCCGGCGCGGGTTGGCATTTCCTTCGGCGTGTTCGACCGGAGCTGGCCCGATCCGGTGCGCGACATGATGAACCCGTCCATCCTCCGCGCCACGCTGGCGGGCGCCATGCGCACCGCCGACGAGTACGTCTGGTTCTACGCCGAGCGCGACGAATGGCTGCTGCCACCCGGGGTGTCGAGCGAGTGGATAGACGCGGTGCGCGACGCGCGCGCCTGCATGCACGGTCTACACGAAAGCGCAGCGCACATAGAGTAAACCGGAGCCGGTGCGTGGTAACCCGCACGGCCACGCACCGGATAGCTGGGCGGTACCGGGGGGACTGATCGCCTTCCTCTGCGCCCGGACAAACGAACGGCGCGCAAGGCAGGACTCGGTTGTGGATGGGCGATGAGGGACTTGGACCCCTGACCTCACGCATGTGAGACCCCGCTTACCCCGAGCTGACCCGCGACAGCCCGGTTTGACACCGGGATTGACACCGCGGTCCTCCACTTCTGCACCTTTGCACGTTGAGCACCTGCGGTCATCCGTCACATCGCGGCGCATAGCGGCTCCAACGCGCCAGCCTGCGTCTCCTCCGCCACGAGTGCGCTGAACACCTGACCTGCGTCGTACCCCTACTACTCAGGTCTTGAAAAAGCTCGACGGATGAGGGGGGGATCTGGCACGGTTGAGGAATAGGCAGTAAGTCTTTCGATGTCCTGAATTGCCCGCACCGTCCCCGCCGGGTGTGCCATTCGGATAGTCCCGGCTCGACGTGACCCCAGCCACCTCCGATTACCCATGACCTGCAGCCGGCAGCAGACGATCCTGTTCGTGAGCCCGGAGCCGGGGCTCCGGAGCGTTGTTGGCCGGCTGCTTCGGGAGGACGGATACCAGGTGCTCGAAGCGGCCGACGGTCTTGCTGCCCTTCGGCTCGTCGAGCGCCACCCCGTAATCGATCTCGCCGTTACGGAGACCCGGACTCCGGTCCTGAACGGGTGGCAGTTCGCTGC
>JBOHSY010000225.1:0-6467 GCA_050733355.1 Gemmatimonadales bacterium
CGACGGCGGCGCCGTCGCGGGAGCCGTGGTGGGCGGACCGCGCGGCCGGCGGGTCATCCGGGCGCGTCTCGTGATCGGGGCCGACGGGCTCCGCTCCGGGGTGGCGGGCCGGTTGGGGGCCCGGAGCCGGGGGCGGCTCCGCCGGGTGGCGTTCGTGGCCCACGTGGGCGGCGTGCCGGGCCTCGCGCGTTCGGCCGAGATGCACGTCGGCCCGCGCGGATATGTCGGGCTCAACCCGATCGGCGACGACGTCGCCAACGTCGCGCTGGTGGTGCCGGCATCCGCCGCGGCCGGGGCGCGCGGCCGAGCCGCCGAGTTCTTCTTCGAGGCGCTCGAGCGATTCCCCGGAGTGCGCGGGCGGGTGGATCAGCGGCGCGTGGTGCGCAAGGTCCTCGCGACCGGCCCGTTCGCGGCGCGCTCCCGGCGGGTGACGGCGGACGGCGCGCTCCTCGTGGGCGACGCGGCAGATTTCTTCGACCCGTTTACCGGGGAGGGGATCTGCAGCGCGCTCCGGGGAGGGGAGCTGGTGGCGATGTACGCGGGCGCGGCGCTGGCGGAGCGGGGCCCGCCGACCGACCGCCGACTCGGGGCGTACCGGCGGGCGCGGATGCGCGCGTTCGCGGGCAAGTGGGCCGTGGAGCGGCTGATCGGCTATGGCATGCTCTGGCCTCGGCTGTTCGACCATGCGGTCGGGCGCATCGGCCGCCGGCCCGGCATGGCGCACACGCTGATCGGCGTGACGGGCGACTTCGTGCCCGCCCGCGCCGCGCTCAACCCGCTCTTTCTCGCGAGGCTCCTCCTCTGACCGCCACCGACGTCGATCCGACGCTGTTCCGCCAGATGCTGGGCCGGTTCGCGACCGGCGTTACGGTGCTCACCGTGACGGCGCCGGACCACCGCCCGCACGGCATGACCGCGAGCAGTCTGGCCTCGGTCTCGCTCGAGCCGCCGCTGGTGCTGGTGTGCGTGGACCACGCGGCGCGGCTGCACCGGCTCATCACGGGCGCGCATACGTTCCTCGTGAACGTGCTGGCCAACGATCAGGAGGAGCTGTCACGTCGATTCGCCGATCCGCACGACGACCGGTTCGACGGCGTCGGCTACCGCACGTCGACGAACGGCCTCGTGCTGCTCGACGGCGCGCTGGCGCACATCGAGTGCCGCCGGCAGGCGCTCTACGAGGCCGGCGACCACACGATCGTGCTGGGTCGCGTGGTGGGGGGCGACGCTCGTGAGGGACGCCCGCTGATGTACTTCCGCGGCGGCTACGCCGGGCTCGAGTGAGGGTGGGCGTGCTCGCGGTTCGCCGCATCGGCAGCGAGGTGCTGGACGACCCGGCGGCGCCTACCGGCATCGTCGAGGCGTCCCTTCGGAACATCGCCCGATCCAACCGGTGGTTCGGCGGGGCGGCCGCGTTCCGCTACGGGCTGGCGCGCGTGCTGCGGGCGCGGGCGCGCCGCCGGACGCTCACCCTGCTCGACCTCGGCACCGGGTTCGGGGATCTGCCGCGCGGCGCCGTGTCGTGGGGTGCGCGGCGCGGCCTTCGCATCGTGCCGCTCGGCCTGGAGCTGAGTCCGGTGGCCGCCCGGCTGGCGCGCGCACGGGGGCTCCCTACGGTGGTGGGCTGCGCGGGGGCGCCGCCGCTCGCGGACAAGAGCGTGGACCTGGTGTCGATGTGCATGGTGGCGCACCACTTCGAGCCGGAGTCGGTGGTGGAGCTCGTGCGGGTGTGCGACCGGGTCGCGCGGATCGGGGTGGTGATCTGCGATCTGCGGCGCTCGCGGCTCGCGGCGGCGGCCTTCCGGCTGGGCTCGCGTGTGCTCCGCTTCGACCCGGTCACCGTAGCCGATGGGCTCACCTCCATCCGCCGCGGGTACAGTCGCGCCGAGCTGGCGGCACTGCTCGCGCGGGCCGGGGTGCAGGCGCGGGTGGTTGAGCGGCCGGGCTGGCGGCTCGTCGCGACCTGGCGTCCGGAGGCGGCGTGATGCGCACCGTGGACCGCCTCGTGATGCGCGCGCCGATGTCGCGGGTGTTCGCCGCCGCGGCGGACGTCGAGCGGTGGCCGGCGCTGCTCTCCCACTATCGCTGGGTGCGGATGCTCGAGCGGCGTTCCGACGGCGGCGTGGTGGAGATGGCCGCGTTTCGTCCGTTCGGCCCGCTCAACTACCCCACGTGGTGGGTGTCCGAGATGGCGATCGACTGCGCGACGCCGGCGGTGCGCTACCGGCACGTGCGCGGCATCACCACGGGCATGGACGTGGAGTGGCGACTGGTGCCGCGGGGCGAGGCCACCGAGGTGACGATCGTGCACCAGTGGGACGGACCGCGCTGGCCGCTGATCCGGCGGCCGGCGGCGGAGTGGGTCATCGGCCCCGTGTTCATCCACGGCATCGCGTCGCGCACGCTCGCCGGGATCGGGCGCGCCGTGGAGGCCGGCGCCGGTGGTTGAGCGCCGGGTGGTCATCACCGGCATCGGCGCGATCACGCCGATCGGCACCGGCGCGCCCGCGCTCTGGGGGGGCCTGCGCGAGCGCCGCTCCGCCGTGCAGGGGATCACCCGGTTCGATCCGACGCCGTTCAAGAGCCGGATCGCCGCGCAGGTGAACGACTTTGTCGCGGGCGACCACATCGAGGAACGGCGCGCCCGACGGCTGGATCGGTTCGGTCAGTTCAGCATCGCCGCCGCGCGGCTGGCGCTCGCCGACGCCGAGCTCGCGCTCGAGCGCGAGGACCGCGACCGGATCGGCGCGATGATGGGCACCGCGCTGGGCGGCGTGGCGTTCGGCGAGTCGCAGTACCGCGAGTTCGTGCACGGCGGCCCCCGCGCGGTCGACCCCGCACTCGCGCTCACCGTCTTCGCCGGCGCCGCGAGCTGCAACGTGGCGATCGAGTTCGGCGTGTGCGGCCCCAATTCCACCAACGGCATGAGCTGCGCGTCGGGCACGATCGCGGTGGGCGATGCGTTCCGCGCGATCGTCCGGGACGAGGCCGACGCCATGCTCGCGGGTGGCGCCGAGGCCCCGCTCGCGCCGCTCTGCTTCGGCGCGTTCTCGATCATCCGCGCGATGTCCACCCGCAACGACGACCCGGCGCGCGCCAGCCGGCCGTTCGACCGCGGACGTGACGGGTTCGTGATGGGTGAGGGTGCGGCGGTGCTGGTGCTGGAAGAGCGCCGCCGGGCGCTGGCGCGGGGCGCACCGGTGTACGGCGAGGTGTGCGGGTACGGCCTCACGAACGACGCGCACCACATGACGGCCCCACGCCCGGACGGCCGCCAGGCGGCCCGCGCGATGACGCTCGCGCTCCGCGAGGCGCGGCTCGCGCCGCACGAGATCGGGTACGTCAACGCGCACGGCTCCTCCACCCCGCTCAACGACCCGACCGAGACGAGCTCGATCAAGCAGGTGTTCGGCGACCACGCGCACCGGCTCGCGCTGAGCGGCACAAAGGGCTACTACGGGCACGCGCTGGGCGCGAGCGGCGCCATCGAGACGGCGATCTGCGCGCTCGCCCTGCGCCACGGCTGGCTGCCGCCCACGGTGAATCTCGAGGCGCCCGATCCGGCGTGCGACCTGGACTATATCCGGGGCGATGGCCGCACCGGGCGGCCGGAGTACGTACTGACGAACTCCTTCGGGTTCGGTGGCATCAACGCCTGCCTGGTGCTGAAGCGCGCCGATTAGACCCGGTTCGGCGGCCGGCGCCGCGCGCCTACGCCCGCTTCTTGAGGAAGCCCGCGATCAGCGGCAGGAGCGCGCCCACCACCGCCGACAAGCCGACGGTCCCCGCGGTGCCGCCATCCAGTGCTTGCCCCGCCAGTTGGCCGCCGCCGAGCCCGCCGATCGCCCCCAGAATGGTGTTGAGCAGGGGCCCCAGATTCCTGGCCTTGCTGAGCGCGCCCGCTACGTTGCCGCCGGCGGCACCGGCGACCAGCTGGATGAGCAGGCTGGTGAGGTCCATGCGAGTCCTCCCGTGATCAGGTGGGTGTGGCCTTCCGGTGGACCCGGCTAAGGTGCGCCGATTGGGCAGAAGCGCAAGGCAGCCCGACCCCCCTCCCGCCGGAACCCCGGACCACCGTAGATTCGCGCCAACCCCTACCCCGACGATCCATGCGCAAGTACGTCACAGAGTTCATAGGCACCTTCTTCCTCGTGCTCACGATCGGGCTCACCGTGATCCCCGAGATCCCGCTCGCACCTCTGGCCATCGGTGCATCGCTCATGATCATGGTCTACATGGGCGGACACATCTCGGGCGGGCACTACAACCCCGCGGTCTCGTTCGCGGTGTTTCTCCGCGGCAAGATGACGTCAGCCGGCGAGCTGGTCGCCTACATGGTGAGCCAGGTGCTCGGCGCCGTCGCCGCCGCGCTGGTCGTCCGCGTCCTGCTCGGCCAGACCTTCGCGCCTGCGCCGGGCGACGGCGTCCCCGCGACGAGCGCGCTCCTGGTGGAGTTCCTGTTCACGTTGGCGCTGGCGCTGGTGGTGCTCAACTCGGCGGTATCGGCGCGCACCAAGGGCAACTCGTTCTACGGCCTGGCCATCGGCTTCACGGTCGTGGTGGGGGCGTTCGCGGGCGGGAGCATTTCGGGCGGCGCGTTCAATCCGGCGGTTGGGATCGGCCCGATCCCGGTTCACGCGGCATTCGGGAACGGATCGCTGGCGCACCTCTGGATCTACCTCGTGGGTCCGCTGCTTGGCGGCGCCGCCGCGGCAGCGGTATTCGGGCTGCAGGAACGGCCGGAGGTGCAGCTGCAGGCGGGTGCCTGAGCATCGGTACCGGGTTGCGAGTTACGAGTTACGAGTTGGCTGCGCGTTCGGATCCGTCGCCCTCGTAACCCGCAACTCGTGACTCGTGACGCGCCGCGCCCTCCGCCACAGGCTCCACGTGTAGCCCACGAGAATCAGCGAGGTGACGACGTAGCCCGCCACCATGTACCCGCCGTTGTCAGGCGGCATCGTCCACCTCCCGGGCGCGTTGCGCCAGGGCCATGCCGTAGCGAACCGTCACCAGCCCCACGTACAGCAGCGTGAACGCCGCGACCGCGACGAGCAAGGTGCGCAGCATCTCCCACGGGAGCGACGGCGCGCTCGGCTTGAGCACCACCGGCTGCGGATGGAGCGTGCGGAACAGGTAGACGCTCAGGTGAATGAAGGGCACCAGCACGAGGCCCATGATGCCGAGCACCGCACTGAATCGCGCCCGCTCGCCGGGGTCGTGGACCGCGGCGCGGAGGGCCAGATACCCCACGAAGAGGAAGAACAGGAACAGCGTGAGCGTGAGTCGGGCGTCCCAGGTCCACCAGGTGCCCCAGATCGGCTTGGCCCAGATCGGCCCCGTCGTGAGCATCACCACGCTGAACATCACGCCCACCTCGGCCGAGGCCTCGGCGAACAGATCGAGCCTGCGGTCGTGCAGCCACAGGTACAGCGCGCTCACGATGCCCACGATCGAGAACGCCAGCAGCGCGCACCACGCGGCGGGGACGTGCAGGTAGAAGATCTTCTGCGCGAGCCCCTGCCGGGCCTCGACCGGCGTGAATCCCAGCGCCAGCACGCACGCGCCGGCGAAGGCCACCAGGGCGGCCGCGCTGATGCCGAGGCCGCGCCGCGTGAGCGCGCGCGCGTGCCCGAACCCCGAGTCCGGCGGCTCCGTCATTCGTCCACCACCGCGCCGAAGACCATGATGCACAGCGTGAGGAATACCACGTCGTAAAGCGCGAGTAACCTAAGCCAGCCCAGCATCTCGCTCAAAGGACGGCCGTCGATCAGCCGCGCAGTGATCTCGACCGCCCAGCGCACCGGCCACACCATGAACGGGAGCAGCAGCACCGGCAGCATGAGCTCGGCGAATCGGGTGCGCACCGCCATGGCGCTGAACACCGTGCCCACGGCCACGAACCCGACCGACGCCAGGACCGCCGTCCCGACGATACCCGGCAGCGCCGGGCCGAGATCCACGTTGAAGAACACCACGAACAGCGGAAGCGTCACGGCCTGCACGGCGCCGACGAACGCGAGGTTCGCCAGGTACTTGCCCAGGAACAGCGCGCCGCGTGGTACCGGCGCCAGCAGCAGGCCGTCGAGCGCGCCGTGCTCGCGCTCCACCGTGAACGCGCGGTTGAGCGCCACGATCGCCGCGAATGCGAACGTCACCCAGAGCACGCTCGGCGCGAGCACGATGGCGGAGACGGCCGTGGGATCCCGCGCGAAGTAGAAGATGACCAGCACGAGCGCCGCGAAGACCGAGGCCGACAGGAGAGCCGTGCGGTTTCTGAGCTCCGCGCGGACGTCCTTGGCGGCGATGACCAGCGCGAGGCGGAGCGCCTCACCCATGGACGGCGGCCTCCCAGCGCGACGCGAAGTCCGCGAGCGCTCCCGCGCGGGGGGCCTCCAGCGCCCAGCGCCCGCCGGCCAGCACCCCGACGCGGGTCGCGAGCTCCCAGGCCTCGGAGAGCTGGTGGGTGA
>JBOHSY010000226.1:0-3105 GCA_050733355.1 Gemmatimonadales bacterium
TGCTCGACCCCGAGGGCCAGAAGATGTCCAAGAGCCGGGGCAACGTCGTGAGCCCCTGGGACATGGTGCGCGAGTTCGGGGCGGACACGGTGCGGCTCTACCTGCTCGCATCCAGCCAGGTGTGGCTCCCGAAGCGGTTCGACCAGCGGACGATTCCCGAGGTGGCGGGAGGATTCTTCAATACCCTGCGCAACAGCTACACCTTCTTCGCGACGCTCGTGGAGGCGGCTCCGCGCGACGTCCCCGTCGCCCAGCGCCCGCTGTTCGATCGGTGGCTCCTGAGCCGGCTCGACGCGACGATCGAGGCGGTCAATAGCGCCTGGGCGGGCTACGACCCGACCGCCGGCGCCCGCGCGATCATGGAATTCGTCGATCACGACCTCTCGAACTGGTACGTCCGCCTCAACAAGCCGCGGTTCTGGGCCCCCGGGGGCGACGCGGAGCCGGCCGCGGCGGCGACGCTGCACGAGGCGCTGGTGGCGGTGGCCCGGCTCCTGGCCCCCGCGGCCCCGTTCGCGAGCGACTGGCTCCATCGCGCGCTCACCGGAACCTCGGCGCACCTCGCGCGCTTCCCCGTGGCGCGGGGCGTGCGGGACCCCGAGCTCGAAGCGGCGATGGACGCGGTGCGTCGGCTGGCGAACCTGGCGCGGGCCGCGCGGGACGACGCGCGGCTCCGGGTGCGGCAGCCGCTCCGGCGCATGCTGGTGGCCGTGCCGCCGCCAGCCGGCAACGGGGCCCTCGCCGGGCTGCTGGACGTGCTGCGCGCGGAGGTGAACGTCAAGGCGGTGGACGTCGTCGCGTCGGACGCAGAGCTGGTGCGGCTCCGCCCCCGGCCGAACTTCCGCTCCCTGGGCAAGCGCTTCGGCAAACGCACGCCCGAGGTCGCCGCCGCGGCGACCCGCCTCACGGCGGAGCAGCTCCGGGCGCTGGAAGCCGGGCGGCCGGCGACGTTGCAGCTCGACGGTGAGGCAGTCACCTACGAGCCGGACGACCTGGTGATCGAACGTGAGGTGACCAGCCGGTGGCTGGTGCAGAGCAGCGGTCCCTTCGTCGTAGCCCTCGATCCCGAGCTGGACGATGCGCTCCGCCGCGAGGGATTCGCCCGCGAGGTGGTGAACCGGGTGCAGCGGCTGCGGAAGGACGCCGGGTACGAGTTCACGACCCGCATCGCGCTCTGGATCGATGGCGATCCTGCCGCGCTCGACGCGGTCCGCGCGCACCGCGAGTTCATCGGCGAGGAAACGCTCGCTCGGCGACTGGAGCTCGGCGCCCGGGCGTCGGAGCCGGATCTGGAGCAGCAGCTGGACATCGAAGGCACCGCAGTGGTGGTGGGGGTCCGGCGGTCCGACGAGCCGACCCATGGTGGCAGCACCCTAACGACGGAAGTCGCATGAACAAGAAGCAGCTGACCCATCTGGAGAAGCGTCTGCTCGAAGAGCGGGCGCGCGTCATGAAGGAGCTCGGCTACTACGACGAGTCCTTCAACAGCACCCTCCAGTCGTCCGACGGCGACCTGTCGTCCTACTCCTTCCACATGGCCGACCAGGGCACCGACGCCATGGAGCGGGAGAAACAGTTCCTGTTCGCGTCACAGGAGGGGCGGTACCTCTGGCACGTGAACGAGGCGCTCCGGCGGCTGTACGGCACCCCCGACAAGTTCGGCCACTGCCATAACTGCGGCGCGGAGATCGGGTTCGAGCGGCTGGACGCGCTGCCGCACGCGCGCCTCTGCATCACCTGCAAGGAGAAGGAAGAGGATGGCAAGCGCCGCTGACCGGCGCCTCTTCTGGATCACGGCTCTGGTGGTGGTCGCGCTCGATTTCGTGACCAAGCTCGTGGCCGAGGCGATGCTGCTGCTCACGCCGGGCGTGCCCGTGATCGGCGACTGGTTCCAGCTCCGGCTGGTGTACAACCGGGGCGCCGCCTTCGGTCTGCACGTCGGGCCGTATTCCCGCTGGGTGTTCTTCGCCGTCGCGGTGATCGCGGTGTTCGTGCTCAACCGGATGTCGATCACGAGTCCGCCCGGCGACCGGCTCCGGCAGCTCTCGCTCGGGCTGGTCGCGGGCGGCGCCGCGGGCAATCTGATCGACCGGGTGCGGAGCGCCCGCGGGGTGGTCGACTTCCTCGACGTCGGTATCGGCTCGCTGCGCTGGCCGACGTTCAACGTGGCCGACATCGCGGTGAGCTGCGGGGGGATCGCGCTCGCCGTCGTCCTGTGGCGGGAGGACCAGCGGCGGGCGGAGACGGAATCGGCGCCGGCGGCCTGATGCACGAAGAGGGGAGGAGCAGCTCTTCTGCCCATCCGGCGGTCGAGTTCTCCGTCCTCACCGAGACGACCGAGCGCCTCGACCGCTTCCTCGCCGATCAGCTCCAGCTCTCCCGCACGCAGGCCGCGCGGCTCGTCGCCGACAAGGCCGTGCGGGTCGGCGGCCGCGACGCCCGCGCCTCCCATACGCTCGTGCGCGGGGACCGGGTGAGCATCTCGTTCCCCTCCACCGAGCCGCCCCGGACGCTGCGGCCGGCCCCGATCGCGCTGGCGGTGGTCTTCGAGGACGAGCACCTCGCCGTCATCGACAAGCCCGCCGGCCTCGTGGTGCACCCCGCGCCGGGTCACTGGGATGACACCCTGGTCAACGCGCTGGTGGCCCGCGGCACCACGCTGGCGGGCGGCGCCGAAGGGCGGCCGGGCATCGTCCACCGGCTCGATCGCGACACCTCCGGCCTCATGGTGGTGGCGAAGACCGATCTCGCCCACCGCCGGCTCGGCGCCGCCCTCACGGCGCGCCGGGTGCGGCGGGCGTACGCGGCGCTCGCCTGGGGGCACCTGGATGCCACGCCGCTCGTGATCGACGCGCCGCTCGCGCGGCACCCGCGGGACCGCAAGCGCATGGCGATCGCTCCGGGCGGCCGCTCCGCGCGCACCGACGCGCACGTCGTGGCCCGATGGGGCGTGGTAGACCTTCTCCGGCTGGAGCTCCACACCGGGCGTACCCACCAGATCCGGGTACACCTGGAGCACGTCGGCCATCCCCTGGTGGGCGACCCGATCTACGCCGGCGGGGGCAGCCGGCGGATCGGCGGCGTGGCGCGCGCCGAGGCCGACGC
>JBOHSY010000227.1:0-31377 GCA_050733355.1 Gemmatimonadales bacterium
CCATTGATGAAGGCGAGTCCTTCCTTCGGCGCGAAAGCGAACGACTTGAGTCCGGCCGCCGTGAGCGCCGCGCCCGCCGCGCCCGCCGCGCCCACGGCGAGCATCTCGCCCTCCCCCATGAGCGCGAGCGCGACGTGGCTCAAGGGCGCCAGGTCACCGCTCGCGCCCACGCTTCCCTGCTCCGGCACCCGCGGCACCAGCCCCGCGTTGAGCATGCCCACGAGCGCATCCACCAGCTCGGGGCGCACGCCGCTCGTGGGGCGGAGCAGCACGTTGGCGCGAAGGAGCATGAGCCCGCGCACGACGTCCGCCGGGAGCGGCTCGCCGACACCCGCGGCGTGACTCCGGATCAGATTCGCCTGGAGCTGGTCGAGCTGGTCGGCCGGCACGCGGACGTTCGCGAGCTTGCCGAAGCCGGTGTTGATCCCGTAGATCGTCCGGCCGCCGGCGATGGCCGCCTCGACCGCGCGGCGGCTCGCGCGCAGCCGCTCGCGGGCCGCCGGATCGACTGTCACGCGGACGCGCGGGTCACGCGAGACGCGGACGACGTCGTCGATCGTCAGGGATCGTCCGTCGAGCGTGCAGTGGTCCGTTGGCATGGACCCGAAGTTAACCACGAAGAGAGGAAGGACAGGGAGGACGCCGGGCGACTGCGGAATTCCGCACGCCCGGGCGGCCTCGTGCCCTTCCGCTCGGTGGTTTCGCTCTACCGGGCGACCGCAGTAACGCGAAGTTCGGGGTTCTCCGGGTCGGTTTGAAACGCCCAGTCCAGGATCAGGAAGTTCTGCCCGACGTGCGTGGTGCGCACCGCGCCGAAGCGGAACAACCCGTCGCCGCCGGGCATCTGGAACACGTAGCCCCAGCCCGGGACCGCCTCGAGCCCGGGACGGGCGTAGCCGTTGAGCGGCGCGATGTCGATGCTGGTGAGATCGTCGACCGGCACGTTGCCGTAGAGCGCCACGGTGGTCGACGGGAACACCGGCGTGAGAAACAGCCGGCCGGACCCGTCGCGTTCCACACTGAAGTCGACGTCCGGATCGGAGCCGCTGGTCACGATGCCGAGCTCGTCATCCTGCACCGTCGCGTCGCCGTCATCCGCCCAGAAAATGAACCCGCTTCCGGCGTCCTGCGCCTGGCGCGCATTCACGACCACATTGCGTGCGTCCGGCCGCGGGGTGTCGTTCCGCTCCACCGAGCGCGAGCTCTCGACCTGGTCCACGTTCACCGCCGACACCGCGAAGCAGCGCGGCTCGCCGTTCACGAGCACACCGACGATGAACTCCGGGGCGACCGTGGTGCCCTCCAGCCGCCAGGAGTCGCCGCAGCGGTCGGCGTCCAGGTCATAGGTGGTGCTGAACACGCGGTAATTCTGAAAGCGGGTCGGCTCGGCGTCGAACGCGTTGTCGTCCCAGAAGAGCGCCACGGCGCCGTCGAGCGAGGTACTGACCAGGTTCGTGGGAACCTGCGGCGCCGGGCCGGATGGGCCGGTGTTGTCGTCGGAGCAGGCGGCAGCAAACAGAGCTGCAAGAAGGATCCAGGCCCGCATGGGAGCTCGCTTAAGGGTCAAGTCAGACGGGAGCAGAAGGTATGCCACAGGGGCGGTAGCGGCGGTACCGGCGGTGCAGGCGGTCAGGAAGCCGGTATGGTACAAGCCGGAGTATTGCGGACGCGCCGGGCAACCTTTCGTTAACGGTACCCACTCCCTGACCGCCTGTCCCGCCCATTACCGCCGCTACCGCCCTGACCTTCCTGTCCCCAGGGTGTGACAGGACTGCCTCAGCGCTCGAAGGTCGACTGGTTGTAGTCGAACTTGAGCTCCGGCAGATCGGTCAGGAAAATCGAGAAGAACACCGCGAAGTTGCCGTTCGCGTTCCGGGTAAAGTTGAATGCCGCCCGCCACTCGTGCAGATCGCGCTGCAGCTGCACCTGGTGCGACTCGAAACGTTTGTCCGTGAGGTTGTACTGGGCGGACCAGGACAGCGCCCAATACCTGGTCGGCGAGAAACCGGTGCTGAATCGGAGATCCTTCCGGGCCGGCTGCGGATCGCGTCCCTCGATTTCGCGGGTGCGGCTCACCGTGTAGCTCACCCGCACCTGAAAGGGGCCCCGCGCGACCGGCTGCTGGTTCCCGCTGAAAAATGACGACGGCTGCGTCGGTCCGACCGGTTGGCCGACGCCGGGCTCGGGCTCGCGCCGCCGGCTGTCATCCCGCCTTCCGCCCAATCCGAAGATCGACCCGATCGCGTGGAAGGTGTTCTCGCTCAGGGTGAAATTGGTCTGGAGGTTGGTGAGGAAGGGGTCGAAGTCGGACGTGTCGCTCCCCGCGCGCCCGCGCCAGAGATCGTGGGTGACGCTCAGGTTGAACCCGGGCAGCAGGTCGCTCAGGAACGAATTCGTGATGGTTTGCGTGCGCCAGCCGTTCTCGCCCTCCTTCTTGGCCTGCTCGAAGTCGTACTGGAGCGGACTGGTGTTGATGCTCAGGAGCCGGATCTTCCGGGCCGTGGTGCCCAGCGTGTCGCCCGCCTGCGGCCTTCCCTTCCCTTCGAAGGTCTGATTGAGCGAGAGGCTGATGGTCTGGGTCGGGTCGCTCCGCAGGACGAGCGGCTGGCCGGCGGGGGCGATCGCGCGGGCGAAGTCCTCGGGAACATCGGCTGCGGGCGAGTAGCTGAACGACACCACCGGATTTATGCTGTGCCGGATGCGGGAGAGGGGGCCGAATCCGGGGAAGAAGCCGAAGAGCGTCGGCGAGGAGTTGAGGGCGAAGTTGAACCGCTTGCCTTGCAGGACGTAGGCACCCCCGGTGCTCCGGTTCCGGATGGCGAACGGGCCCGCCGTCGTATTCGTCACCCCCACCGACGGGATGAGCTTCCAGCTCCGCTGAAACAGCACCGGGAGATTGAAGCTGGTCTGCCAGTCGATCGCCGTCGAGAAATCGCCCGGAAACGTCTGGGCCAGGGTCACCGAGTCCGCCGGATTGGTCGAGCCGGGATCATCGATTCCCACGGACACGGCCTGGCGCGCGGTCGTATTCTGGTCGGTCACGCTGACGGAGTTGGTCCAGTTGAAGCTGCCGAACCGCAGGGGCGTCGCGAGGTTCATCGTCGTGGTGCGCGAGCTGCCGGTCTGGGACAGCGTGTCCAGCAAGCCGTCCGGACGCACGACCAGGACGTCCGGCAGCGGAGTCCGGGAGGTGAGCTCGTTCCGGAGGGTGAATCCGGGCGACCAGGTGATGTTGCGCGCGATGTCCAGCGGTTTGGGGGCGAGATCGAGCGAGGGAAGCGTCGACTGTGAGCTGTTGTCGCTCAGGTTCTGGCGGCGGGTGGCGCCCAGGGTGAGCTGGCCCCAGCGAAACCGACGGGTCAGGTTCGCCGCACTGCTCACGAGCTGGGTGTTCCGCAACGGGTCGAGCGCGTTGTCCCGCACCACGAAGCTGTTGCTCACGTAATTGACGTTGAATGTGAGGCTGGTGCTCAGGTTGAACTGCTGCCGGTGGTCCCACCGGACGCTCGTCGCGCCGCCGCCGCCGCTCTGCTCCTGCCGGCTCAGCTCGGCCGATCCGCTCAGGAACCGGTCGAGCACGTTGTATTGCGCGGAGGCCCCGAACTGCACGTAGCGCCCCGAGAACCAGTCCACGCGCGCGGTCACGTCGAGGTAGTCGTTGGCGGCCCAGTAGTAGCCGAGGTTGGTGATCTGTCGCTGGTAGCCGCTCGACGTGCGGATGATGTCGGCGATGCCGAACTGCGGAATCAGAATGCCCGAGCGGCGGCCCGGGCGGATGTCCTGATAAATGAAGGGCAGCCACAGGATCGGCACGTCGCGGATGTAGAGCACGATCGGCCGCGCCACGAACGAGTTTTCCGACACCCACTTTACCCTCCGGGCCGAGAAGTGGTAGTGGGCCGTGGGAAGCTCGCAGCTGGTGATCTCGCTGGATGACGCGTAGATCCGCCGGGCGCTCGAGTCGGCCGCGACGTTGCCCCGGAGGAACCACACGGTGCTGCCGGCCGAGAAGTTGGTGAGCGCATCCTTGATGACGCCGCGGCGGGTGCAGGTGTTGTAGGAGATCGCCCCGCCGACGAGGATCTGTCCCTTGTCGAACAGGTGCGGCCCCCCGCCCGCCTCGAGCACGCAGCTCGCCTCCTGGTAGGTCACGCTGTCGGCCTCGAGCGTGACGCCCTGCTGTTCGGTGAGCGCGTTGCCCTCCAGCCGGATCCGCCGGTCGTCGGCGAAGAAGGTCGCCGAGTCGGCCCGGTACCGCGTGGCCTTGTACCCGGCGCGGCGGAGAAGCTCGGCGAGGGTGGAATCCGGCTCGCCGAACTTGCGGGTGGGACCCGTGGGCAGGCCCAGCAGCCGGGCGGTGGCCGAATCGAGCGGTTGGCCGGGTCCCACCTGGCCCAGGCTCGGTCCCTGGCCAGGCCGGAGCCCGCCGAACAGCCCGCCGCCGGGCTGCTGGCCAGGCACCTGCGCGCCGGCGTCCACCGGGAGCAGCGCCAGCAGGACGACCGCGGCCGAGGCGGCCGCGGCGCGCCGGCGCCGCCGGTCGATCAGCACGGCGCCCAGGAAGCCCAGCTCGTACAGGAGGATGAGCGGCACCGTGAGCATCACCATCGAGAGCAGGTCCGCGCCCGGCGAGAGCAGCGCGCCGGCGATGCACGACAGCACCACGGCGACACGCCGGAAGCGGTGCAGCCGCTCCGGCGTGGCGACGCCGACCCACGCGAGCAGCAGCATGACGAGCGGAAGCTCGAACGAGATCCCGAGCGCGAGCACCAGCTGGATGACGAAGCCGAAGTATGCGTCGTAGGTGATGAACGGTGCGATCGCTTCGGTCTGGAAGCTGAAGAGGACCCCGAGCGCCTTCGGGACGACGAACGCCCAGGCCAGCGCCGCGCCGGCCAGGAACAGGCCCAGCCCCCCGAACAACGCCGGCACCACCACGCGCTTCTCCCGCTCGTAGAGCGCGGGCGCCACGAACGCCCAGACCTGCCAGATGATCACCGGCGAGGCCAGGACCAGCCCGACGACGAAGCCGAGCTTGAGTACGATCATCACCGGCTCGGTGGGGCTCAGCACCACGAGCTTCCCGTCGGTGAGATAGGGCGCGATGGGCTGCTTGAGGAGGGAGACGAGCGAGAAGCGCTGGACCAGCCAGAGGCCCAGCGCGAAGGTCGCGACCAGCGCGCCGACCGACCGGAGGATGCGGGACCGGAGCTCCTCGAGGTGATCGAGGAACGGCATCTCCCCGGCCGGACCGGTCATGACGGCTCGGGCACGACGCCCGGGCTCAGCGCCCGAGCGCCCTCAGCCGGTCCCGGGCCAGCGCCGCCTCGTCGGAGCGGGGATACCGCTGGAGGACCCGCTGGTAGGCGTCGCGCGCCGCCGCCGTGTCCTTCCGCCGCTCGGCGAGCAAGCCGAGGTTGTACAGTGCCGCGGGGGCCCGCGGCGACTGCCCGTGGTTCTGCACGACCTGGCTGTAGTACGCCGCCGCCGAATCCCGGTTCTCCACGGCGAAGCTCTGCCCCATGAAGTACAGCGCGTCGGGCACCCGCTGGCTCGTCGGGTGAGCCCGAAGCAGCTGCCGGAGCCCGCTGCGCGCGGTGGCCGTGCTGCCGCGGCGGAGCTGCGCCACCGACGCCTCGTAGATCTGGTCGGCCGATGCGGTCGCGGCGGCGTCCGGGGGCGGGGCGGTCGCGGTGTCGCCCGGAGCGCCGCCGGGCCCCGGCGTGGCCGAGATCTGCGCCTCGCGGGCTTCGAGCTCGGTCCGGAGCTCGCTCAGCCGGCGCTGGCTCTGACCGGTGAGCTCCTGGAGCTGCACGAGCTGCTGCTCGACCTTGTAGAAGTCCTGCTGGGTCTCGCCCCGGAGATTGCGCACGGCCGTGCGGGTGGCGTCCAGCGAGTCCATGAGCCGCTGCTGCACCCGCATGATCTCCGAGAGCCGCGCGGCCCGCACCGAGTCCTGGCGTGCGGTCTCGGCGCGCAGCATCGCGACCTCGTTCTGCACCCGCTTGACCTCGCCCGGCGAGGCGCACGCCACGCCTCCGGCGATGCCGGCGGCGAGCACCGCGGCGGCGAGCGCCCGCGGGGACATCGTCACGGCGCCACGAGGCGGCCGCCGCCGGCCGTCACCTCGAATTCGTCCCGCCGGTTCTCGGCCCATGCCGCTTCGTCGTGGCCCGGATTCGCCGGCCGCTCTTCGCCGTAGGAGACGACCTCCAGCCGGCCGTCGGCCACGCCCTTGCCGGTCAGATAGCGCTTGGCCGCGGCGGCACGGCGGTTACCCAGCGCCAGGTTGTACTCGTCGCTGCCGCGCTCGTCGGCGTGGCCGCTGATCCGCAGCCGCACGCCCGAGTTGGAGCCCAGGATGGCCGCCTTGCGGTCGAGCAGCGACTGATCGTTGCCCTGCCGCACGTCGGCCCGGTCGAAGTCGAAGAAGATCGGGGACGTGAGGTCGGTGGTGAGCTGCCGAAGCCGCGCCGCCTCGGCCTCGGCGGCCGCACGCGCCGCGCTCCCATCATCCACCGGGGGCGGCGGGGGCGGCGGGGCTTCCTCCGCCGGCGGGGGAGCCGGCTCGGGGGGGGGCTGCTCCGGCTCCTGCCGGCTGCCGCAGGCGGTCACCAGTACGGCCACGGCGACCATACCCAGGATGGACGAGGCGCGCATCGTTACTCCTGCTCTAGGGGTTGGGAACGGGCACGGCCCCTGCCAAGCGGCGGGACCAGGATGGAAGGCGGGCGCGGCCCGGCGTCGGAAGCTGGCGAACGCGTCCGGTCTCGCTGTCGATGACCCAGAGCTGCCGCTGGCCGCTCCGGTCCGACACGAAGGCAACGTGCCGGCCATCGGGCGCCCAGGTCGGATCTTCGTTGCGCCCGGCCGACGTGAGCGCACGAAGCCGGCGACCCGACACCGTGAGCACGTGCACCTGCGCCGTGCCCTGGACCTCGCGATGGAACGTGACCGCCGAGCCGTCGGGTGACCACTCGGGCGCATTGGAGCTCCCGGTGACGCCGTAGTCGAACGGCGCGAGGAGCTCCTGATCGGTGCCGTCGGCCCCCATGGCATAAAGCTGCGGTGGCCCGGCGCGGGTGGAGATAAAGGCGATGCGACGCCCGTCGTTCGAGAACGTTGGTGACAAGTTGTCTGCGAAGCGACCCACGGTCAAGCGTTGGATGCTGCCGCCGATCGCGGCCGTGTAGATGTCGGTCCCGCGCTCGTCGGAATGCGCATAGGCGATGGTCCGCCCGTCGGGCGCCCAGGCGGGCGTGATGTTGAGCGCGGTCTCGGTGCCGGGCAGCTGCGTGGTTTCCCCGGTGGAGAGCGTTTGCACGTAGATGCCGCCGCGCCCCGCGCCGAGCCGGGTGAACGCGAACCGGCGGCCGTCCGGCGACCAGACCGGCGACAACGCCGTCTGGCCCTCCGGCGTCAGCGGCCGAAGCCCGAACCCGTCGCTGTCCAGCTGGTGCACCCGCCCGTTGAGCACGAGCAGCAGCCGGCTGGCCGCGATGCCCGGCTCGCCCACCGCCCGCCGCACCAGCTCGTCGGAGAGCGTGTGCACCGCCATCCGGAACCCGCCGTCGGTGGGCGGCGGCAGTGTGGCCTCGACCTCGTAGCGGATCTGCGAGCCGCCGACGTCGTGCAGCCGCGCGATGACCCGGCCGCCGCGGTCGGCGAGCTCCACCGCGAGGTCGGCGCCCAGCGCCTTGTAAAGGCCGTAGTTGATGGGGCCGGTGGAGCTGCCGCCGGCGCCGGGATCGGAGATCGCGATCATCTCGAAGCGGTCGCTGTAGTCGAGGTCGCGCCGGACGATGGTGCGGACCGAATCGATGCCCACGCCGGGTACGACGACCAGTCCCGGTCGGGCCGCGGGGTTGTACTCGATGCCGACCGTGATGCTCTCACCCGGCCGCGGATCCTGCGCCTGCGCGGCGGTGGCGAGCGGGAGCAACCCGACGAGGGACAGCAGAGCGGTTCGTCTCATTGGCTCCGGGGTGCGAAGTAGAACGTGATCGGCAGGACGTCCGAAGGATACCCCTCGGGCAGCGGACCGAACGCCTGGGCGTTCGCGGCCGCCTCGATCGCGCCCTGCGCTTCGAGATCGAATGCGAAGTTGCCCGACGAGCGGAACGTCTTGATCTCGCGGACCGTGCCGTCCCGCAGGATCAGGAACGTGAACTCCGCCCGCCGGCTCTGACGGCCGCCCCGGTCCCACCGCCGATAGATCTGCGACACGATGTTGCGCAGATACTCGGGGTAGGGAAACGCCAGCCCCGGCGTCTTGACGTTGGCGACGTCGGTGCCGGTGCTGGGCGTCTCACCCGGCAGCGGCTCGACCGGCGCCCTCGTCTTCGCCGGCGGCTCCCTGGTCTCCGGCTCCGGACGCGGCGGCGTCCTGGGCTCGGGCGGCTTGGGCACCGGCTTGACCTTGGGCGGCGGCTTGATCGGCGCCGGCTTCTCCTCGGGCGGCGTAGGCAGCGCCTCGGGCGGCGCCCGTCGGATCTGGGGATCCGGCCGGGGGGCGGCGACCAGCTCGACCGCATAGGCCGGCGGCAGCGACTTCGGCGAGGCCATGGAAGCCGCCGCCGCGAGCAGCGCCCCCGCCAGCGCGCCATGGACCAGCGTCGTACCGACGAGCCCCATGGCGACGCCCGCTCGCTCCCGGCGCACGGGCGTCCGGACCTTCATGGCTCCTCGTCAGCCGCGACCAGCCCGACGTTCGCGATCCCGGCCGTCCGGATCACCGCCAGCACCCGCACCACGCTCCCGTAGGGGACATTGGCGTCCGCCTGGAGGTACACCCCCTGCGGCTTCCGCTGGGCGACGAGCGCGCGGAACGTCGACCGGAAATCGCGGTAGGTCACCGGCGTATTGTCCACATAGATGCGCCCGTCGCGGTTCACCGAGACGACCAGGCCTTCCTTGGGCTGGAGCGGCCGCGCCTCGGCCCTGGGCAGCTCGACCTCCACCCCGCCCTGCATAAGCGGGGCCGTGAGCATGAAGATGATCAGCAGCACGAGCAGCACGTCGATCAGCGGCACGACGTTCACATCCGCGTTGAACGCCATCTCCCCGCGCCGGTCGCCGCCGAGTCCTCCGCCCAGACTTACGGCCATCTCACACCAGCCCTTCCCGGGCCATCGTCCCGATCAATTCGTTGCCGAACCCCTCGAGCTCTCCCGCGAAGAGCCGGATGCGGTTCACGAACAGGTTGTAGGCGATCACGGCGGGAATCGCCGCGGCCAGACCCCCGAACGTCGCCACCAGCGCCTCGGCGACGCCGGGCGCGACCGCCGCGAGATTGCCGGACCCGCGGGAGGAGATGCCGACGAAGGCATTCATGATGCCGACGACCGTGCCGAGCAGCCCGATCAGCGGGCTCACCGAGCCGATGATGGCGAGCCACGGGATGTAGTGCCCGAGGAGATCGCGCTCGGCCGCGACCTCCTTGCCGAGCACCATCTTGAGGGCTTCGAGCTGGGTCGGCGTCAGCGAGCGCCGCTCCCCCGGACGGTCCAGCGCCCCGGGCTGGAGCTCCGAGTAGAAGGTCATGGCCTCGCGGAAGAGGCGCGAGTACGGCGACGGCGGCTGCTTCATCACCGCGTGGTACGCCTCCTGGAGACGAGTGGAGCGCTCCATCTCCGAGAAGAAGCGGTCGGCCTGCTTGTTGAGCCGCCGGAAGTGCCACCACTTGGCGATGATGATGAACCAGGAGATGAGCGAGAACACCGCGGTGATGACGAGAACGACCTTGGTTTCGGGACTGGCAATGAGGACCAGGTCCAGGGTGGAGCGCGGAATGGGGGTCGCGCCCTGCAGCAGCATCAGCTCGCCTCCTCTCGGAACCAGGTCACCAGCTCGCCCAGCCCTTGCTCGAAGCCGTGCTCGGGACGCCAGCCCAGCGCCCGCTGGGCCTTGCTCACGTCGAGGGTGCTGCGAAACAGCTCCCCGGGCCGTGGTGCCGCGAACTCGAGCGGCACGCGGGCCTGCATTACGCCCATCACCGCCTCGGCCACCTCGATCACCGACCGCTCGCGGGCCGTGGCGATGTTGAACGCGGCGGCGTCGATGCCGTCCATCGCCGGGAGGGGCACGCTGCTGGCCAGCACGTTGGCCCGCGCCACGTCGCGCACGAACACGTAGTCGCGGGTCTGGGTGCCGTCGCCGAAGATTGTCATCGGCCGCTTCCCCAGCACCCGCGACACGAAAATCGATACCACACCGGCCTCGGACTTCGGATCCTGCCGCGGGCCGAACACGTTGGAGTACCGCATGGCCACGCCCTCGAACCCGCGCAGCACCCCGAGCGCGCGCAGGTAAAGCTCGCCCGCGAGCTTGCTCACGCCGTAGGGGGAGACGGGACGCTTGCCGTCGGTCTCGGGCGTGGGGAACACGGTGGTCTCGCCATAGACGACGCCGCCGCTCGAGGCGAACACGACGCGGCGCACGCCACCCTCGCCCGCCCCCTCGAGCAGGTTCACGAAGCCGACGAGGTTGATGTCGGCGTCGTGGGCGGGGCGGTCGACGGAGACCCGCACGTCGATCTGCGCCGCGTGATGGTTCAGCACGTCGAAGCGACCCTCCGCCAGCAGGCGGCGCGCCTCGGCCGAGCGGATGTCCGCGCGGACCAGCCGCGCAGCGGTGGGCACGTTGCGCTCATGGCCGCGGGAGAGGTCGTCGAGCACCGTCACCTCCCACCCGCCCGCGAGGTACGCTTCGGCGATGTGCGATCCGATAAAGCCGGCGCCGCCCGTGACCAGCACTCGTCCACTCATGCCGACGTGCGTTCCTCCACGCGCTCAATGAGCGCGGAACGGATTCCCGTGCCCGAACGACCCGCAATATAGAAGGGATGACGGAGAGCGGAACCGCTTGCGCGGCAACGACGAGCAGATGAGCAGGAGAGCCGAAGAGCAGGGGAGCCGCACCGGGCTCCCCTGCTCTTCTGCCCCCCTGCTCCATCGGTTCCCGGCTCTTCTGTTCCTCGGCTCCTCTGCTCTCTTCTGTCCGTCAGCTCGGCAGCTTCGCGACCTGGAGTGCGCGGGTGCCCGGCGCGATGTCCGGGGAGACCACGTTCAGGATGCGGGCGGTGGCGCTCCGCTCGCGGACGTGCACGATCTGGAGCGTGGCCATCAGCTCGTCCACGTTGATGGAGCCGTCGCGGGCGCGGCCCGGACGGCGGCGCAGCTCGAACACGTCGCCCGGCGCCACGCCGGCGTTGCGGCCCTTGTCGATGAAGAGCACGATCCCCGCCCCCTTGATCTCGCGCCGGCCCGGCCAGCCCACGACCTCGGCCTCGATGCCGTCGGCGACGGCCACCGGGCGCACCGCGCCCGGATCGGCGAACTTCTCGGCCGGTAACAGCGCCTGGCCGCGCAGCACCTCGCCGTAGACCGCCACCAGCTCGGCGATCGGATGACCCTGCGACACCTCCACCACACGGGCGAGTCCGGTCGGCTGCACCACCCGGCCCCAATCGTCGATTCGCTTGCTCACGTCGGTGATGAGCAGCGAGTCGCCGACCTGGTACGTGGCGCCGTCGGGCGCCTCCAGCGCGACCCGGGTATACAGCGTAAGCGCACCCCGCCCCGCCGCCGGAATCTGCGACGGCGTCACCGGGCCGATGAGCCGGCCGAACGACAGCCGCTCTCCCTCGGTCAGGAAGCCGGACGAATGGAACTCGTAGCGCGTGAGCGGGTGAACCGGCCGCTCTTCCGTGGCCGCGATCGTCTCCTGGAGCGAGCGGCCACGCGACGGCGGGAAGATGCGCGTGGTGTCGGCCTCGCCCTCATCGTCCGGAAGCTCCGCGAGGCCGGGCTGCATCGGGGCCGAATCCACCGGCATAACGCCCGGACCCGGCGTGTCGGTCTGCGGTACCGCCGTCACCATCTCGGATGGCGCGAGGCGGAGGATTTCACCCGGATAGATCCAGTGCGGGTCCTCGACCACCATCGTGTTGAGGCGGTAGATGTCGGGCCACAGGAAGGGATCGTTGAGGTACCGCCGGGCGATATCCCAGAGCGTGTCGCCCGACTTCACGGTGTGGGTGTCCGGCGCTTGCGCGCGGGCGTCGGGGGCGACCCCGAGCAGGAGACCCGCCGCGAGGCAGAACGGGCTGACGAAGGCGTGCGTCCGGGAAAGGCGCGACATCGGGATCTCCGGCGGCTTGGGCGGACTCGCTGACGCTTATGGGACGGGACACGGGCCTACCTGCGGAGGCGTCAGGGGTGCAAAACCGACGCCAGACCGCCCCGCCACCAGCTGACAGTCCAAGCAGTTGGACCGCTGATACTTACGAGCAGAGTCCCCGCGCGACCTACCCACCCGATTTCGCTTGCCGCACCGGATCTCGCAGAACCCCGGGGCGCGGCGCCACCCTCCGGCCCCGCCGGCCGGCATGCCGCTTCCGGGCGAGATCCGCCGTTCAGAACGGCAGGTCGTCGTCCTCCGCGTCGAGGGCCTCGGGGAAATCCTCGAGCGACTCGTTCTTGCCGCCGCCCTTCATGGCCGCAGCGCCTGCCTTGGCGGGGGCGGACTTGGCCTCGAACGACTCCGCGCCCTCACCCCGGCCCGACAACAGGATCAGCTCGCGCCCGTTGATCTCCGTGGTGTAGCGGGTCTGGCCTTCGCGATCCTGCCAGGAGCGGTACTCGATGCTCCCCTCGACGTAGATCTTGTCGCCCTTCTTGCAGTAGCGCTCGGCGATGTCCGCGAGGTTGCTGCCCTTGTTGTTCCAGAGCACGACCCGGTGCCACTCCGTCTTTTCCTGCTGTTCGCCCTGCTGGTTCTTCCAGCGGCGGCTGGTGGCGAGCGACAGCGTCGCCACGCGGGACCCGTTCGTGGTGCTCCGCACTTCGGGATCAGCCCCGAGGTTCCCGATCAATGTCGCCTTGTTCAAGCTCCGGCTCACACGCACCTCCGCGCTTCCGATTAAGGGATCCGAATCAGGGGTGGACCCGCCGACGATAGCCGTTCCGCAGGTCCCTGCGACAAACAAACCGACGCTGCCCGTACCGTTTCACCTCCCTGCGGAGGGCCCCAGTCGCAGCACGAGCGCGTCCTCCAACGGGTTGCGATAGTAGCCGGCGCGTTGGCCCACCGGCCGGAATCCGGCCGCGAGATACAGCGCCTGGGCCGCCAGGTTCGATTCGCGGACCTCCAGAAAGGTCTCTTCCGCACCGCGGCGACGAAGCACCGCCAATCCGACCTCGAGCAGAGCCCGCGCGACGCCCGCGCGGCGGCGCGGCGGATCGACGGCCAGGTTGAGAATCTCCCCCGATCCCCCGGCTTCCCGCGCGATCAGGTAGCCGACGATCTCGTCGTCCTGCTCCGCCACGAGCCCGAAGCTCCACGCCGCCGAGAGCCCCTCCCGGAAGCTCGCCTCGCTCCAGGGATCGGCGAAGGCGCGCCGCTCGATCGCCACCAGCGCGGGCGCATCAGCGGGTGTCCCGCGCCGGATCCGGCAAGGGGCGTCCGTGGGCTTGTTCCCATCGGGCTTGAGCTTCCGCCGGCCGGCCATAGTCGGGCTCCCAGTGTTCCACGTCGGCGATCGGGGCGGCGCCGCCCTCCCGTTGCCGCAGATCGAAGAGCAGAGCGGCCCGCGGCCAGCCCATCGGCGGACCCACGACCGCGCGTCCGCTCCAGGAGGCGAGCAGGGCGACCGCGTCCGGGGGCGCGTCGCCGACCACCGTGCAGGGCCGCGGGGCGGACCGGGTCAGCGCCTCCGGCTTCCACACCGACGGCGCCAGCAGCGTCTCGACCCGGCCCGGCGCGAAGCGATAACTCGCGGCGTAGACCTCTCCCCGCAGCGCATTCGAGACGGCCAGGACCGTCGCGCCACCCGCGGCCTGCGACGCCGCGCGTACCATGAGTGACGGCGCGACCGCGATCTCGAGACCCCTCGCATGCGCCAGCGCCTTCGCGACGGAGGCGCCGACCCGGAGGCCGGTAAAGCTACCCGGCCCGTCGCTCAGGAGCAGGCCGCGCACGTCGGCGAGCCCGATGCTCGCCCGCGCGAGCAGGCGCTGCACCAACGGCACGAGCCCCCCGGCATGGCGCCGTGCTCCGTGCAACTCCCCCTCCAGCACCTCGCCGCCGTCGACGGCGAGCGCGACCGAGGCGCGGTCGGTGGCGGTGTCGAACGCGAGCCAGGTCACAGCGCCTCCAGCCCCCGCAGCTCCGGCTCCGGCAGGTGGTGCATCCGGAACCGGCGGGTGGGCGCCGGCAGCCATGCACCGGCGCGCTCGGGCCACTCGATGAGTACTGCGTCGCCGTCCCGCAACAGCCCTTCCCAATCGAGGTCGGCCGCCTCGGCCGGCGTGCGCAGCCGATAGCAGTCGAGGTGAAACACCGGGCCGCGGCGTCCCTCATACCGATGCACGAGCGCGTAGGTGGGGCTGCTGGCGGGCTCCGTCACCCCGAGTCCGCGCACGATGGCCTGGGCGAGGGTGGTCTTCCCCGCGCCGAGGTCGCCCTCGAGCGCCAGGACGGCGCCGGGCGGCAGCGTCCGGCCGAGCGCCTCGCCCTCGGCCATCAGCTCGGCGCGCGTGAGCGCCCGGATCACGCGCGCCGCCGGACGCGCCTGCTCGCACCCGGACCTGCCCGCTCCCGCCCGCTCCCGCCCGCTCCCGGCCGCTGGACGTTCGGCGCATCCAGCGCGCGCAGCTCGTTGAGCTGGTCCCTGAGCAGCGCGGCGAGCTCGAACTCCAGATTGGCCGCCGCCTCCCGCATCTGTCGCTCGAGCGCGCCGATGGCGGCCGCGCGCCGCTTGGGATCGCGGAGGTCGATCCTGTCCGCCACGGCGCCCCGGGCGGGAGGCCTCTCGGTGCGGGCGTCGGCCACGTGGGTGGAGAGCCGCACCTCGTCGGTGGACTTGACGATCGAGCGCGGCACGATGCCGTGCGCCACGTTGTAGGTGCGCTGGATGGCGCGCCGCCGGTCCATCTCGTCCAGCGCCCGCTGCATCGAGCCGGTGATCCGGTCGGCGTAGAGGATCGCCCGCCCGTTCAGGTTGCGCGCCGCGCGACCGATCGTCTGCACCAGAGATCGATCGGACCGCAGGAACCCTTCCTGGTCGGCATCGAGGATCGCGACGAGTGAGACCTCGGGCAGGTCGAGGCCCTCGCGCAGGAGGTTGATGCCGACGAGGACGTCGAAATCGCCCAGGCGAAGACCCCGCAGGATCTCCATCCGCTCGATGGCGTCGATGTCCGAATGGAGGTAGCGCACCCGCACGCCGGCCTGCTGGAGATAGTCGGTGAGGTCCTCCGCCATCCGCTTGGTCAGCGTGGTGACCAGCACCCGCTCCACCCGCCGCACCCGTTCCCGGATCTCGTGCAGGAGATCGTCGACCTGTCCGCGCACGGGACGGACGTCCACCTCGGGATCGACCAGCCCGGTGGGCCGGATGATCTGCTCGACCGCCGCGCCACCGCTGAGCTGGAGCTCGTACTCGCCGGGTGTGGCGGAGACCGTGATCATCTGCGGCACCAGCCCCATGAACTCCTCGAACTGCAGCGGGCGGTTGTCGAGCGCGGAGGGGAGCCGGAAGCCGTACTCGACCAGCGTGAGCTTGCGCGCGCGGTCGCCATTGAACATCCCGCCGATCTGCGGCAGCGACACGTGGGACTCGTCGACCACGGCGAGGAAGTCGGGCGGGAAGTAGTCGAGCAGACAGGCCGGGCGCTCGCCGGGGCGACGACCGGTCAGGTGCCGTGAATAGTTCTCGATGCCGGCGCAGGTGCCGACCTCGAGCAGCATCTCGACATCGAAACTGGTGCGCGACTCGAGCCGTTGCGCCTCGAGCAGCTTGCCGGCGGTCTTGAGCTCGTGGAGCCGGTCGCCGAGCTCGACACGGATGGCCCGGACCGCGCGCTCCACGGTGGGGCGCTGGGTCACGAAATGCTTGGCCGGATAGATCGCGAACTGGTCGAGCTGCGCGATGGTCTCGCCGGTGAGCGGGTTGATCTTGCTGATCCGCTCGACCTCGTCGCCCCAGAGCTCCACGCGAACCGCCTGCTCGGCGTACGCCGGATAGATCTCGAGGCAGTCGCCGCGCACGCGAAACGTGCCGGGCTCGAACGACACGTCGTTCCGCCCGTACTGGATGCGCACCAATTCCGCCAGGATCGAGTCCCGGGCCCGCCGCTCGCCCCGCTGCACCGTGACCATCAACGCGCGGTACTGGGCCGGATCGCCGAGGCCGTAGATGGCGCTCACGGTGGCCACGATGACGACGTCCTCGCGCTCCATCAGGCTGGACGTGGCGCGCAGCCGGAGCATCTCGAGGTCCTCATTGATCGACGCGTCCTTCTCGATGTAGACATCGGTGGCCGGGACGTACGCCTCCGGCTGGTAGTAGTCGTAGTACGAAACGAAGTACTCGACCGCGTTCCGCGGAAGAAACTGGCGCAGCTCGCCGTAGAGCTGGGCTGCGAGCGTCTTGTTGTGGGAGAGGACCAGCGTGGGCTTGCGATGCGCGGCGATGACGTGGGCGAGGGTCATCGTCTTCCCCGAGCCGGTCACACCGAGCAGGGTCTGGTACTTGTCGCCCCGGTGAAGCCCCGCGGCGAGCTCGGCGATGGCCTTGGGCTGGTCTCCGGCAGGAGCGAACGGCGCGACGACCTCGAACTTCGGCATCGGAGGAATATAGGGGTACGGGATTTATTCGGTAGCTCCCGGACTACCCCCCCGCGTCCACCCCCGCCATCCGCAGCAGCCGGTTCCACTGGGCGTCGGGCACCGGCACGACCGACAGCCGGCCCTGCCGCACCAGCCCCGACTCGGCGAAGACCGGCTCCGCCTTCACGGCGGCAAGCGGGACCGGCGCGGCCACGGCGCGCTCGAATTCGACGTCCGCCACGGCGAGCTTCGCGTCCTCCGGATCAGGGTAGCCGTCGCTCACGATCCGGGCCAGGCCCACGATCGCCTTCTCGTCTCCGGTGTGATAGATGAAGGCCCGATCGCCCGCGCGCATGCTACGGAGATGCTTCACCGCGACCGGGTTCGCGACCCCGTCCCAGCGGGTGCGGCCCTCGCGCTCGAGATCGGCGAGTGAGTAGGTGGCGGGGTCGGTTTTCAGGATCCAGTAGCTCATTGCTAGTGCCAGTGCTGGTGCTAGTGCTGATAGGGCTGGTTGAGGGTACGGTCGGCGGTGGAATGATGCTGCGCTGCACCGGGGCTCGACCTACGATGTGACGTGCCGAATTCCCCGACTACGCCTGTTCGGTCGTTCAAAGATCTGGTGGTATGGCAGCGCGCCATGGATCTGGCCGTTCGCGTTCACGAGATCACCGGTGCCATGCCGCCCCGGCACCGGTTTTCGCTGGCGGAGCAGCTGAACCGTGCCTCGGTGTCAGTCCCGTCGAACATCGCCGAAGGCGCCGGACGCTGTCACCGGGGCGAGTACCATCATCACATCGGCATTGCCCGAGCCTCAGTGGCGGAGCTGGAGACGCAGCTCCTGCTGGCGGTGCGCGTGAGTGCGATTGGCGCGGGAGACGCGGCGCAACCGCTTGAACTCCTCACGGAAGTCGGAAAGATGCTTTCCGGCCTGGCCCCGCAGCCTCGCGCCCCCGCGGCGTCGCAATGCCATTCGCTGAGCCCTAGCCACCAGCACTAGCACTAGCACTCACACCGCGCTCGGCGCCTCCCGCCGCTCCACGTGCGTCACGCCGCGCACCCGGCGCACCGCCTTGAGCACCTTGGCGAGGTGCGTGAGGTTGTCGACCTCGACGAACACGTTGCCGAACACCGACCCGTCGCGGGTCTGGAGATCCGCCCCGCGGATGTTGGTGCCGGTCTGGCTGATGGCTTCCATGAGATCGGCGTAGAGGCCGCGACGGTCCTCGGCGCTGACGGCGAGCCGCACGCGGAACGCCTCGCCCGCCGTTTCCTGCCAGTCGATCTCCACTCGGCGTTCGTCGGCGGCGAGGGTGAGCAGGTTGGGGCAGTCGGCGCGATGGATGGAGATGCCGCGGCCCTGGGTCACGTAGCCGACGACGGCATCGCCGGGCACCGGCTGACAGCACTGCGCGTAGCGCACCATCAGCCCGTCCACGCCCTGGATCTTGATGCCGCGGCCGAGCCGGATCCGGTCGATCACGCGGCCGAACACGGTGGGCTTAGGTTCCTGCAGTGTATCCTGGGGCGCCTCGGGGTACAGCGCGCGAATCACCTGGCCGATCGCCACGTCGCCGCGGCCCACCGCCACCTCCAACCCCGGTCCGTCGGCGAGCGAGAGCGTCTCCGCCGCGGCCGCGAGCCGCGCGTCGTCGGGCAGCTCGAGCCGACGCCGCTTGAGCTCGCGCGCCAGGATGTCCTTGCCCAGCGACCGGCTGATCTTCTCCTCTTCGTGCTTGATCCACTGCTTGATCTTGTGCCGTGCGCGGGCCGTGCGCACGTGGTTGAGCCAGTCCCGGCTCGGTTTCGCCCCCGGACTGGTCAGCACCTCCACCGTCTCGCCGTTCTTGAGCTCGCGGTGGAGCGGCGCGATCCGGCCGTTGATCTTCGCGCCCTGGCACTTGAGGCCCACGTCGGTGTGGACGTGGAACGCGAAGTCGATCGGCGTGGAGCCCTTCGGCAGCCGCTTGACGTCCCCCTTGGGCGTGAAGACGAAGATCTCGTCCTGATAGAGATCGATCTTCAGGAACTCGAGGAACTCCTCGGGGCTGTGGGTGTCCTGCTGGAGCTCGAGCAACTGCCGGAACCAGCCGAGGTGCTGGTCGAGCTCGTCGCGGCTCCCGTCCCTCTTGTACACCCAGTGCGCCGCGATGCCGTATTCGGCCGTGCGATGCATCTCCTGGGTGCGGATCTGCACCTCGAAGAGCTGCCCGCCCGGGCCGAAGATCGTGGTATGCAGCGACTGGTAGGCGTTCGACTTGGGGCTGGCGATGTAGTCCTTGATCCGCTCCTGGATGGGCGTCCAGTTGTGATGAATGATGCCGAGCACGTGGTAGCACTCAGGCACCGTGCGCACGGTGACGCGAACCGCCATGAGATCGTAGATCTCGTCGAAGCCCTTCCCGCGCTTCTTCATCTTCTGGTAGATCGACCAGAGATGCTTGGGCCGGCCAGTGACCTCGAACCAGTTGATGCCGGCGCGCCGGAGCTCGGCGTCGAGCGGCGTCCGGAGCTTGAGGATCATCTGCTCTCTCACCGCCCGCTTGGCGGCGATCTGGCTCACGAGGTCCCGGTAGTCGTCGGGCTCGAGGAACTTGAAGGCCAGGTCCTCGAGTTCCGCCTTCATGCCCGCCATGCCGAACCGGTGGGCGAGGGGCGCGTAGATCTCGCGGGTCTCCTGGGCGATGCGCTGCCGCCGGTCGAGGCTCAGGTGCTCGAGCGTGCGCATGTTGTGCAGCCGGTCGGCGAGCTTGATGATGATGACCCGCGCGTCCCGCGCGATCGACAGCAGGAGCTTCCGGTAGTTCTCGACCTGCTCCTCGGCGGTGGAGCGGAAGGTGAGGGTCGAGATCTTCGTGAGCCCATCCACGATGCCGGCCACCTCGGGACCGAACTCGCGGGCGATGTCCTCCGCGCGGACGTCCGAGTCCTCCACGACGTCGTGCAGGAGCGCCGCGGAGATGGAGGTGCTGTCGAGGAGCTGTTCAGCCAGAATGAGAGCGACGGCGATGCTGTGCGAGACGAAGTCCTCGCCCGACATGCGCTTCTGCCCCCGGTGCGCGGACGCGCTGTACTTGAGCGCGCGGTCGATCAGCTCGAGGTCGAGCCGGTCGGCGTGACGCTCGAGCACCGCCCGGAATTCGGGGGTGGCGTCGTCAAGCAGCGGGGGTGAGACCGTCATCGGCCGGTCCGGACACAATACGCCATAGTAGATAGGATGCACCCGGGCGGCTCTGGCGGTCAACCGGGGGCGGTGGCCCCGGACCACTACCCCGTCGGGAGCCCCGGGCAGGGATAGTTCAGGGCGGCGGTCTGGGCCGCGCGGTTGCCTCAACCCGTTCGCCCGGCTCCCCGCCGCCGCCCCGGCAACGGCAGGATGAAGGGCTCCACCTCGCCGGGGGACGAATCGGGCTGGGAACGCTGGCCCATGCCGCTGGCGCCCGCGTAGAGGGCACGGCCGCCACCCTCTGGCCCGACCGCTACGCCGTGAACGCCGCGATGTACTCCCTCGTGAACCACCGTCCGCGCGAGGCCGTGCGATGGCTCCACCGGATCGATGTAGAACACGGGTATGTGGCAGAGTGTAGCAGTTACTGGAACGCGCTCGCCACCGCGCGGCACTGGCTCGGCGAGCACCGGCAGGAGCTGGCCGATGCGCGCCGGGCGCGCCGGCGGCTGCCGGATGACGCGAGTATGGTCGCGCTGGAGGCGCAGGCGCTGATCGGTCTGGGTCGGGCTGAGGCCGGTTTACGAGTGGCGGACTCGGCGATCAGATCGGGGCTCGAGTACGGTGACGCCCGTCGGGCCCTCGATGCCGCGTACACGGTCTCCACTGAGTTGCGTGCCCACGGGCGACCAGTCGAGGCCCGCAGGGTGGCCGCGGCGGCGCTGGACGGCATGCTCGGACGCATGGCGCGTGACGGGACGCCTGATACCACGAGCGCAGGCCGGACCTACACCCTGCACAGCCTGCTCGCGCTCGCGTACCGGGCGGAGCGGTGGGCGGAGACCCGGGCGCTGGCCGAGTCGATTCTCGTCAGGGACCCCGCCGACTTCTACGCGCTGGCGCGGCTGACGACGCTGGCGGCGCGGCGCGGTGACCTGGCCGAGGCGGAGCGGCTGATCGGCATCCTTTCAACGCGACCCCGACCAAGCACCCCGGAGGCATACAGCGTCCCCCCCGACCCGGCGGCCGACGGCATGCTCGTGAGGGCGCGGGTGGCCGCGTTGCTCGGCCGGAGAGACGAGGCAGTCCGGCGCCTGACCCTCGCGCTCGAGGGCGGCGCCGGCGGCTATCGCTTCCCGGAGCTGCACACTGAACCGGACCTGGAATCGCTGAACGACTACCCGGCGTTCCGCGCACTTTGGCGGCCCAAGGGGTAGGCGGTACCATCCAACTTGGGCGATCACGCCGGCATCACACGCAGGTCACACCCCCCTCCTCACACTCGACGCTCCGCTCGGCACTGCCGCTCGCCCATTGCGGCCCGGCCCGGGCGCATCCACGTCACGTGCAACGGAGGGTCCCATGCTACGCCGCCTGCTCGCCATTCCTCTTATCGTTGCCTTCATCGGCTGCTCGAATGATGCGGCCGCACCGCCGCCTTTGGTCGACGCGTCCGCCACCAAGTTCTGGGAGGCCGGGGCGGCGGTTCACTGGAACGCGATCGCGCGGGAGGAAACCCGCTCAGGCACGCTCAACCTGTTCACCGGCACACGGATGCTGACGTATCTGTCCCTCGCACAATACAATGCCGCGATTGCCGCGAAGAAGGCGAACGACCAGGGCGAGCACCCAGCGATCGCCGCGGCGGTCGAAGGCGCCTCGGTGGCGTTGCTCTCAGCGGCGCCGTTCTTCCCCGCCCGCGCCGCGTTCTTCGAGGCGGAGCTCGATGCCCAGGAGGCCGGTCCGCGCTGGCCGGGCGACGCCGGGCGGGACTTCGCGGCCGGAGAGGCGCTCGGCCGGGAGATCGCCGCCGCGGTGCTCGCGAGCGCAGCCACCGACGGCTTTACGCCGTCGAACGTGGGCGTGACGGTACCCGTCTGCCCGGGGTGCTGGTTCAGCGCGCCGGGGCTGCTCCCGGCGTTTCCACGGCTGGGAGAGATGCGGCCGTTCTTCCTGACGTCGGGTAGCCAGTTCCGGCCCGCCGCTCCCCCCGTATTCGGCAGTTCGACGTTTCTCGCAGCGTTGGCCGAAGTGCGGCAGTTCTCCGATACCCGCACGCCGGAACAGGACGCGTCTGCCAAGTTCTGGGCCCGCCCGAACGGCTTCCTCGTGATCCCGGCATTCAATTACCAGGTGGCCAGCGAGCTGATCGTGCAGTACCACCTCAACGAAGTGCGCGCGGCCCATACGCTCGCATTGATGGGCATGGCGGGGATGGACGCGGAGCCGCGGCGGGGACGCGGCCTACAGGAGACCGGCGGCCGCGAAGCTCAGGAACCGATCGCCCGCGATGATCACATGATCGTAGAGCGGCAGGTCGAGCAGCCGTCCGGCGGCGACGAGCTGCCGGGTCACAGCCTGGTCTTCTGCCGACGGCGTGGGATCGCCGCTCGGGTGGTTGTGCACCACGATGATGCCGGCGGCCGCTTCGGCGATCGCGGCGCGGAACACTTCGCGCGGATGCACCAGTGAGCTGTTGAGCAGCCCGCGGGTGATCAGCACCTCGCGCACCACCTGGCTCTGGCTGTCCAGCGCGAGCAGGTGGAACTCTTCGACCGCGAGATCGCGCAGGCGGGCGGCGAAGAGCCGGACCACATCTTCCGGCTCGCGGATACGCGCCAGGGCTGGCCGCTCCTCCCGGGCGAGCCGCGCGGCCAACTCGAACGCAGCCAGGAGCCGCGCCGCCTTCGTGGGACCGATACCTTGGAGCTGCAGCAGCTCCGCCGGCGGTCGCGCGGCGAGCCGGCGCAGTGAACCGTCACCTGCCTCCAATAGCCGGACGGCGAGCTGCCCGACCGGCTCACCATCCCGACCGGTACCGAGAATAATGGCCAGCAGCTCGGGCGCTGAGAGAGCGGATGGGCCGACGCTCCAGAGGCGCTCGCGGGGGCGGTTCTCGCTGGCGCCAGCGGCAGTGACGGTCACCGGCAGAAGGTAGCGGCCCTCCCCGCCTCCCGGTGGGACCATTCCATCAGCGAGCCAATCCTCCGAATGCAGGTGCTCGGCGGCCGATTTGCGATTTGACGGCGCGGCGCGCTACTGTATCGAGCGGATCACCCCCCAGGTGACCGATGGAACCTGTGGGTTCGACTGCCGGACAGGCACCGTGGGAGGCGACGCTCGATCGCCTCCGGGCGGCGCTCGCCGATCGATATCGCCTCGGCGGCGAGCTCGGCCGGGGTGGCATGGCTGTCGTGTTCCTGGCGCAGGACCTCAAGCACTCGCGCCCCGTGGCGATCAAGGTGATCCGGCCCGAGGTGAGCTCGGTCGTGGGAGCCGAGCGATTTCACCGCGAGGTTCGGATCGCGGCGCGGCTGCAGCATCCGGGTATCGTCGCGGTCCACGACTCCGGCGAAGCCGGCGCTGCGCGGAGGAAACGGCGTTACGGGTCGGCCGACTTCGGCACCGCCCCGGGGACGTTGCCGGCCTCGCTGCTGAACATCATCGAAGAGAAGTACCTCACCCTGTTTCTCAACCCCGAGGTCTGGAACGACTGGAAACGCACCTGCTTGCCCTCACTCGCACCCGCGCTCGGCGCCGCGGCGATCCCGGGCCGGCTGGCGTACTCTGACGACGGTCCCAACACGCCGACCACGAGTTCGGCAGGCGTTGCGATCACCCCCGTGAGCCGCAACCCCAACCAGCCGGCTGCGTGTCCGGCGCTCAACTACACGACGTCGAATCCCCTGGCCAACTGAGCCACCGAGCGACCAAGACGGCCTGCGCATCTCGGTCACGGGAGCCGCGACAGCAATGCGGCCCACGTCCGAAAGCCGGCCGCTGGAAGCCTCCGGCGCGATCTCGATGGTGAACTGCTCCACCGTGTCCGCCGGAGTCCACACTTGCATCGGCACCCGGCCACCTCAGTCTACCGGTTCGACTGCTCGGTCCTTCGTGACCTCGATTTCGCGGCTGGTGCAGGCGGACCCACCAGAGGCCAGCATCGCAACTGCGACTACGTAGCGACCCGGCTTCAGCGCTGAGAGATCGACCGTCACCGCACGGCCGTTCGGCCCCCCGGGCGTCGCGGCATCCCGCCAGCGCACCGCAACCGACGCCTTGCCCTCCGGCGCGCATTCCGTGCGGCCGAGCGCCGGATGCACGTCTCGCCGCTTGGGGCCTCGCACCACGGTCACCTCGACCTCCACGCTGTCCGCGGCCGGCTCTCCGTAGGTCTCCCAGAACAATCCCACCAAACGGTCTCGCGGCACCCCGGTGCCCCGGAGCGCGAGCGGCACTGCATCCTCGAGTGAATCCGGCAGCTCCGCACCCGGGATGAACAGCAGCACATCCGAGAGCCATCGCCCGGGCGGGTCGACGAGAGTCCGAAGGCGCGCCGCGCGGTGTTCCGCGTCGTTGCGGGCCTCGATGCTGACGATCGCCGGGGCCCACGGCGCAATGACTGCAATGATGCCGGTGGAGCGGGGAAACAGCGCGAGACCGACAACCGGCGGGGTGCGAGGATCCCGCGCGACCGCGAGCGCGACCTCGGGTTCGGCGCCGCCGAACAGCGTGTCCCGGCGAAAGTCGAATGCGCCGATCGTGAGAAACCCGCCGTCCCGGCGGAAGCGCGCCACCTGGGCCTGCCGGATCTCGCCGAACGCGCGCGCGTAGGGCGGCGCGTAGCGGCTGGCGGGCCGCTCGCGCGTCGGGTCCCACTCGGGCGGTTCCAACGTTTCGCCCGCCAACCTGTCCGGAGGGACGGACCGCTCCGCGAAAAACCAGAAGCTCGGGCTCGGCTCGTGGCCCAGCGCGGCCGGCGTCTCGAGGGCCCCGGGCCGGCCGAACGGCTGGGTCCACCAGGTGGGCCAGCCGAATCGTACCACGAGCCGGGCGAGATCCTCGCCCCACGTGAGGCCGTGGGGCGAGCTGGCGCCGCGGAGCATCCGGGCCATCGTCAGGCGGGCGTAGTGCTCCGTCCTGAGGTCGTGCCCTGGCATGGAATAGAGCGGACGCGCGAGCCACCAGATCCGGTCGTTGAGCGCGTGACGCTCCTCGCAGGGGACTCGGCGGTAACGGCGCTCGTCACTGTCGGCCAAGAGCGCGGAGAGATCCGTCCACCTGCACCGCTCCGCGTCCGGCATGCGCCCGAGCGCGACCGCGTACACGGAGTCCGCTCCGCGGTAGTCACGCGCGCCGTGGCGGGCATAGCCTTCCAACGCCGCGCACCACCACGGTGAGCCGCGACACTCGCGCGCAGCCGCCACGCCGGCGTCGGCCCATCCCTGCTCCACGAGGTAGCGCACCCGCTGCCCTGCGATCCAATCGTCAGCCGGCCGGCGGGCGGCCGCCTCGTCGAGGCGAGCCAGGAGCAGCCTGCGCGACTGTCCGATCGGTTCCGGTTCGGCGGGGGGACGCTCATCGGGGGGGCGATACCAGTAGCAGAACCGCCCGATGACGGCATCGCAGGCACCCCGCCCGTCGTTGAAATCGATAGGCAGGTGCGCCCGCCTCGTGCGCTCGAACGCGTGCTGCGCGCGGCGGGCACCCTTGGCGACCGCGGCGGAGTCCGACCGGCCGCCCACGGGCGATGCCCGTGCCGTGCCCTGTGCGGCAGCCGCCGGCAGGTCGGCGGCGAGCAGAAGGAGAAGCAGGGGGGGTCGCATCACTGCTCAGGCGTCCAACCCCTGCGGCGACCGCACGTAGGGGTGAATGGCGGCGGCGGGCGCGGCCGGGGCAGCGCCTGATGCAACGGGCGTGGGAGCCAGCAGGTGAAAAGGGAGCGGGAGTCGCATCACCGAGCAAGCCGTATCAATGGTTGCCACTGACCGACCCAGCTCCGGCGATCAGGCCTCGCGGGCTAGCGGCTCGATCTCGCTGAGCCGCCAGAGCCCCAGAGACTTGTCAGCGTAACGCCCGCCGTTTTCACCACAGTGCTCGTTGATGAGACGGAGAGGAGGCGGGAAGCCAAACGGCGCGAGCTCGAGGTTGAGGGGCCGCCACCCACCGAGGGGGATGTCCGAGTTCGTCCTGTGGTCGGGAAAGGTCGTCGTCAGAACGTAGGTGCCGCCGCTGCGGCAGAGGTTGCGCAGCGCCTGGAAGATGTCGCCGTACGGCAAGTGCACGAGGCAGTCGCGCACCAACACGAGGTCCGCCCGCGGCAACCCGCTTCGTAACAGATCAAGGCCGAGAAATCGCACACCATCGCGTGCGAACCCCTGGTTGCCCTGCACGACCTCCGGGACGATATCGGCGCCGACATACTGGATGCCGGCGAGATCCACCTCGCGCATCCAGTGGAAGTCGCCGCACGGGATGTCGAGGACCGAGCCGACGCCGAGCTCGCGAAACAGTTGCGGCAGCTCAGCCACGAGCACCCGCGTCTGTTCGGCGTCCGACCCGCTGCCGGAGCGCGACTCGACGCCGCCCCAGGCATTGGTCACGAACTTGGCCCGAAAAACGCCCTCTACCCGTGCCCCGCTGGAGGGCAGCACCCAGCGCCGGTAGAGGAGCCGAGCGATGCGGTAGGCGGCGGGCATGCCTCGCAACCGATCGGCGACGAGATCGCGAACCCGCTCGATCGTCATCTCCCCGCTCCGTGACACTTCTTGTACTTCTTGCCCGACCCGCACGGACACGGGTCGTTGCGACCGACCGCGGGCACCGCGCTCAGCGGGCGGCCGACCGGCCCGAGGGTCCTCGCCAGCTTCGGTGCCGCGGCCGGCATCGTGGCGGCTCCAGCCGATCTCTGCGCGGGCCCCGCGAAGAGATCGTCGGCCCCGACCGGCGCGGGCGGGGGCAGCGGCGGAGGCATGGGGCGCGCCGGCTCCGCCGCGACCTGGATCTTGAGAAAGCGCTCGGTAAATGTGGACTGGATGTCGCCCATCAGATCCACGAACATCTCGTACGCTTCCTTCTTGTACTCGACCAGCGGGTCCTTCTGCCCCCACCCGCGGTAGTGGATGGCGTTCCGCAGCAGGTCGAGGTCGTAGAGGTGGTCCTTCCACTTCTCGTCCAGCACCGAGTGCATGACCTGCGACAGCACCTGCTGGTCCACCTGCACGACGCCGATCGCGCGGCCGAACTCCTGGAGGTAGTCGATCTTCCGCACGAAGGTCGCTTCGCCCTCCGCCAGCGCCGCCGCCACGATCGACTCGAGATCGGGTGTGGCCTGCGGATCGAGCACGGCTTCCGGGCTCACCAGATACTGGAGCGTCAGCTGCTCGCGCAGCCCGCCGCGGTCGTACTCTTCGGAACGCTCGGTCTCGCCCAGGAACTGGCGGGCCGTCCGCTCGAGCGCCGCGGCGATCATGCGCCGCGCCTCGGCCTTGAGCTCCTCGCCCCGCTCCAGCGCGAACAGGCGGGTGGAGTACACCACCTCCCGCTGCTGGTTCATCACGTCGTCGTACTCCAGCAGCCGTTTGCGTGCCTGGAAGTTCTGGAGCTCGACCCGCTTCTGCGCCTGCTCGATGGCGCGGGTCACCAGGCCGCCGGTGATGACCTCGCCCTCCTCCGCCCCGCTCTTCTCCATCCATTTGGCGATCCGGTCCGAGCCGAACAACCGCATCAGGTCGTCCTCGAGCGCGAGGAAGAAGATCGACTGGCCCGGGTCGCCCTGGCGGCCTGAGCGCCCGCGGAGCTGCCGGTCGATCCGGCGCGACTCGTGCCGTTCGGTGCCGACGATCTGGAGCCCCGCTTCCTCGAGCTTGAGGTCCAGCGCGGGATCCAGCTTGATGTCGGTGCCGCGGCCGGCCATGTTGGTGGCGATCGTGATCGCGCCCTTCTTGCCCGCCTGCGCGACGATCTCCGCTTCGCGCTGGTGGTACTTGGCGTTCAGCACTTCGTGCTTGAGCCCGCGCCGGCGCAGCAGCTTGCTCAGCGTCTCGGAGACGTCGACGTTCACCGTGCCGATCAGGATCGGCCAGCCAAGATTGTGCAGCCGCTCGACCTCGTCGAGCACGGCGTCGTACTTCTCCTTCCGGGTGCGGAAGATGTGGTCCGCGCGGTCGGCGCGCCGCACCGGCCGGTTGGTGGGAATGACACTGACCTCGAGCCCGTAGATCTGGTAGAACTCGTTTTCCTCGGTCTCGGCGGTGCCCGTCATGCCCGCCAGCTTGTCGTACATGCGGAAGTAGTTCTGGATCGTGATCGTCGCGAAGGTCTGCGTCTCGCCCTTCACCTGCACGCCTTCCTTCGCCTCCACGGCCTGGTGCAGGCCGTCGGACCACCGCCGACCGTGCATGATGCGGCCGGTGAACTCGTCCACGATCAGCACCTGGCCGTCCTGCACCAGGTAGTCCACGTCCTTGTCGTAGAGCGCGTGTGCCTGGAGCAGCTTGTGGATGATGTGCAGCTTCTCGCTCTTGAGCGCGTACTCCCCCTCGATCTCACGGCGGCGGGCGAGCCGCTCCGACGGCGTGAGGTCCGGGTCCAGCTCGAGCTCGTGCACCGCCTCCGAGATGTCCGGCACGAGGAAGAGCGCCGGGTCCTGGGGCGAGAGCGCGGCCGCGCCCTGGTCGGTCAGGTGCACCGAGTGCCCCTTCTCGTCGAGGACGAAGAACAGCGCTTCCTCGAGGTCGCGCATCCGCTGCTGCTTCATCGGCAGTTTGCGGTCGGCGATGGAGTCGAGCTCCATCCGCTGCACCAGCTGCTTGACCCCGGGCTCCTGCACCAGCTTCAGCAGCCGCTTGTTCTTCGGCATGCCGAGCTGCGACTGGTAGAGCTTGAGCGCCCCGTCCTGGCGGGCCTTGTCGTCGGCCAGCAGCGTCTCGGCCTCGCCGAGCAGCGTGTTGACCACACCCGTCTGCCGGCGCACCAGCTCGGCCACCTGGCGGTTGAACTCCCCGTAGCGGGCGTCGTTGTCGTTGCCGACCGGCCCGGAGATGATGAGCGGCGTCCGCGCCTCGTCGATGAGGATCGAGTCCACCTCGTCGATGATGGCGTAGGCGTGCTCCCGCTGGACGCGCTGCTCCAGCGAGAACACCATGTTGTCGCGCAGGTAGTCGAAGCCGAACTCGTTGTTGGTGCCGTAGGTGATGTCGGCCTGGTAGGCCGCGCGCCGCTCGGGCGAGGACGGCTCGGTATCGTCCAGGCACGCCACCGAGAGCCCGAGGTAGCGGAACACGTGACCCATCCACTGCGAGTCGCGGCGGGCCAGGTAGTTGTTGACGGTGACGAGATGGGTGCCGCGCCCGGTGAGGGCGTTGAGGTAGAGCGGCAGCGTCGCGACCAGCGTCTTGCCCTCGCCGGTGGCCATCTCGGCGATGCGGCCCTGGTGCAGCACCACGCCGCCGATGAGCTGCACATCGTAGGGAACCATGTCCCACGTGAGCTCGTGCCCGGTGACGGACAGGGTGGTGCCCACCAGCCGCCGGCACGCCTCGCGCACCGTGGCGTACGCTTCCGGTAGGTGGTCGTCCAGGGTGGCGGCCAGCTCCCGTTTCCAGCTGGTCTCGAGCTCGCCGAACCGGGTCTCCAGGGCCTCCCGCTCCACCGGATCCGCGCACGCATGCTTCTCCGCCCGCACCGATTCCAGTTCGGCGCGAAGCGCACCGGTCCGTTCCGCGATGCGCGCCCGGAACCGGTCGGTCTGCGCGCGCAGGTCCGCCTCGCTCAGGTTGCGGAGCGGCTCCTCGTGGCGCTTGATGTCGTCCACGACGGGCTGGAGCCGTTTCCGTTCTCGGTCGAACCGGGTCCCGAGGACCGCGGTCATCAATCGCTTGATCATCGTTCCTGGTCCAAGTATAGCCGCTCCGCTGCGATGTAGCGCGCGACGGAGTCGGGAACGCGCCATCGAATCGTCGTCCCCGCTCGCACCCGCGCGCGCACCTCGGTCGCCGAGATCTCGACGGCGGGCACGGCCAGCGACCGCCAGACCAGCGGGCTCGCCGGCGCCGGCGCCCCGCCCCGCGTGAGCGCGACGACGCGCGCGAGACCGGGGAGCGCCTCCGCTTCGCGCCAGCTCTCCAGCTCGGTCGCGGCATCGGCTCCCACCAGGAGCACGAACTCCGCGTTCGGCTCGCGCGCTTTCAGCGCCCGCAGCGTGTCCACGGTATAGGAAGGGCCGGGTCGGTCGAGCTCCAGGCGCTCGAGGGCGAACCGGGGTTCGTCCGCGATCGCGAGCGCCACCATCGCCGCCCGCTGCTCCGGCGTGGCTCCGTGGCGGCCGACCTTGAACGGCTGGACCCGGGCCGGCACGAAGCGCAGCGATGCGAGGCCGAGGGCCTCGACGGCCGCCAGACCAACCAGCAGATGCCCGTGGTGAATGGGGTCGAACGACCCGCCGAAGAGGCCGACCACCGGTCGGTCAGGATGCGCCCGGCTCGGCAGGACAGGTCTCGTCCACGCCGGCACGGGTGGCGTGGAACCGCCGCAGGTAGCCGCAGAACTCCCGCACGTCCTCCGCGTAGCCCAGCCGGCGGTAGATCTCGATCAGCTTCACGACCGCCTCGGGCGCGACGGACGTGCGGGGGTAGTCGGCGACGAGCTGCCGCAGATAGAGGGCCGCCGAATCAAACGCCTTGTACCGGAGATAGTAGATGGCCGCCTTGTATTGCTTGATGGCGAACTTCTCCTCCAGCTCGCGCACCCGCTGCTGGCCTCGTTGCGCCGGCGGCGTATCGGGGTACCGGCTCGCGAGCTCCTGGTAGGCGGCGAGCGCGGTCTGCCCGTACGAGGGGTCGAGCTCGGGCCGTCCCCACAGATCGGCGTAGGCATCGCCCACCCGGAGCAGCGCCTCGGCCGCGAGAGGATCGTTCGGGTTCTCGTCCGACACCCGGCGGAACCAGCGCACCGCCTCGAGGTTCTCGCCCCGCGCGAAGGTCACTTCGCCGAGATAGAAGAGGATCTGCGGCATGCGTGGATCGCCCGGCGGTGACATGGCGCGCAGGCTGTCGAGGTGCTCCTGTGCGTCCTTCCACTTGCCGTGCCGGAAGCTGGCGACGCCCTGCGTCCAGAGCTGGTCGAGCTCCTGGACGCTCGCCGCACGCGGGGCGACACCGATCGACTCCGGCTTGCCCCCGCACGCCGCGGCCAGGACCACGAGCCCGAGCGCGACCCACTTCGTCATGGCACCCTCCGCCTGCCCGTGTCCGCCGTGGCCCCGCCGCCGCCGAGCCCGTTGAGCCGCTCCTGCGCCATGCGGCCGAGTGAGTCCGTGGTCCCCGCGTCCGCCGCCGACTGGTACGCGATCGCGGCCGCGAGGATGTCCCCCTGGCCGACCCGCGCGTCGCCGAGGGCGATGAGCGCGCGCCGGCCCACCCAGGAGACCGAATCGACTCGTACCGCGTGCACCAGCCACCGTTCGGCGTCCTCCGCGCGCCCGGCGCCGAGCGCCACGAGGCCGAGGCTCAATGCGCAACCGGCGAGGCCGCCGCCGGCACGGCTGCGCAGCACGCTCGATCGGGTGCGGCGGAGCGCCGCCCGATACGCCGGCGCCGCCTGCTCGCAGCCGGACGCCGCCTGGAGTGCCTCGGCGTAGGCGGCGAGGAGCGAGTCCACCGTCTCGGCGTCAGGTGCGGCCGCCATCGCCGCAGGCAGCAACGCCAGCGCCTCGCGGCCGGCCAGCTTGGTACGGCGCGCGAGCGCCAGCGCATGACGGCCGAGGGGGCGCTCGGGCGCGGCGGCCCGAAGGCCGAGCACGGCGTCCTGGAGCGCGGCGG